>JAAUPN010000022.1 GCA_012033105.1 Coleofasciculaceae cyanobacterium RL_1_1 | reverse complement strand
ACCAGCTAGCAGGCTCTGGGTGAGTGGGTCAGTGGATGGAGTTAGCACAGCGCCGAGTACCGCTGCGGCCAGGATGACGTAGCGCCAGCCCGACAGCATTTGCGCCGAGGAAACAATCCCTAGCGCACCGAGCAGACCTTGGATGACGGGAATCTGAAAGGCGATGCCGGTGCTAAACATGAGCAGGAGGACAAACTCGAAATATTTATCGATCGACCACAATTGATCGACCACCCCCTCGCCGTAGTTCACGAAAAAGTTTAACGCTGCCGGGATGAGGGCAACATACGAAAAGACCAGACCCAGAACAAATAGAATACTTGAGCCAAAGACAACAGGGCCAATCAACCGCTGCTCACGTCGGGTTAAACCGGGCAGCACAAACCGCACAATCTGATACAGGATGAACGGGCTAGCTACGAGGATACCGCTGTAGCCCGCGACTTTCATCGACACGAAAAAATACTCACCCGGTGCAAGCTGTAAAAACTTGACACTCGCGGCAGGCACTTCGAGCAGGCGCACGATCGGCTTCACGGCAATAAAACAGCCGACGACACCCAGCAGTATGCCGAGCAGTGAAAGAAAAATCCGAGTTCGCAGCTCTTCGAGATGGTCGAACAAAGACATCTCGATTTCGTAGGGCGCTTCGTCGAGGAAGGGTGAATCGAGGGCTGGATTCGCTGTTGGGTCGGCTTCGACCGGCAACATGGATTTTTCGGTGTTGGCCTCGGTCGGTGTCGTCATAAAACTTTGGATTCGAGCGCAGACGCTTTCCAGTTTAGACCGATTTTTGTCCGAGCCTACGTTCGGTACGATTTATCAAGGATTGGGGGATGGCCGATCGTTCAGTGGCGGACATCCCTGTTCGTGCCGCAAGCGTATCGATTAATATGTATAACGAGTGACATTAGTGTCGATCATGCTTGCCGATAACGTTCCGGCCATCCTGTGCGATGTTCGGTTTGAATGGTCAACGAGACAGTCAAAGTTGCTGCGCTGGGCGTCACCCTAACGCTTTTAGGATTGCCCTTCGGTGTGCGGCTGACGTTTTGAGACCCATGCGGCTGACTGGTCACCGGCGATCGCCGATCGCCCTTAGCGTTCCGTATTCCAATAACTTCCCCATCCATCCTCCTCGCTGTGATACATTCCTTCGTCGCTGACTTCCGGATCGTATTTGAGCGCGACCCTGCCGCCCGTAACTGGCTGGAAGTGCTGTTTTGCTACCCCGGCCTCCAAGCGCTGACGTTTCATCGTTTTGCCCACGGACTGCATCGCCTGGGTTTGCCGTTTTTCCCCCGCTTAATTTCCCATATCGCTCGATTTTTGACGGGTGTTGAGATTCACCCCGGCGCAACGATCGGTAGTGGTGTGTTTATCGATCACGGTATGGGTGTGGTGATTGGTGAGACGGCGATTATTGGTGATGGCTGTCTGATTTATCAGGGCGTGACCCTGGGCGGAACAGGTAAAGAGTCCGGTAAACGTCACCCGACCCTGGGCGAAAATGTGGTCGTCGGTGGCGGTGCAAAGGTGCTGGGAAATTTGCAGATTGGTGACAATGTGCGGATTGGCGCTGGGTCGGTGGTGCTGCGTGATGTGCCGTCGGATTGCACGGTGGTCGGGATTCCGGGTCGTGTGGTCTATCGATCGGGCGTCAAGATTAATCCACTGGATCACGGTCAGTTGCCGGATTCGGAAGCGAAGGTGATTCGATCGCTCGTCGATCGGATCGAAATGCTCGAAGAACAGTTGCAACAGCTTCAAACACAACAGGACGAACACCGCGAGGTCGTGGGAGTGGCGGCAGCGACGATCGAGCAACTCGAAGCGCAGTACAACCAAAACAGCTCTGAGCCAACTTCTACCGAGGCTGTAGCGGAGTCTTCCCCCTCGCTGCAGTGCCGCCTGCAAGATCGTTCGATTCAAGAGTTTCTAGACGGATCGGGGATCTAGAGTCGCGCAGGTGTCTCGTCTGCTCCGACGGGCAAGCAGGCGAGACGCCTGTGCTACGGATTTGTCTTGCAACGTCATCCCGCACCCTGATCGCCCACCATGCTCGATCTCAACCAAGTCAGCCGTTTTCTTCCCGACGTGAGCCAGCACCTACGCGACGAAGCCAGCGCCGCGAACAAACGTCTCGATCGCGCTTGCGATCTCCTCAACCAGGCCAGCACCGAGCTTGATCGCCTGCGGGAATTGCACAGCACCTGGGGCGATCGTCTGGCCTTTACCGCTGGAGTCCCGATCGAGGCGATCGACCAACCCTACTCGATCGCCGCGCCACCGAAACAACACAGCGTTATCGCCACCGACGGCTCGCAAATTTCCCCCAGTCACCACGAAATCGCCTACTGCTACCTGATCAACACCGGGCGCATCGCCATTCACTACGGCCAAAACCGTCATCCCCGGCTCGATAGCATTCCCGAGGTGATTTACAAAAATGAAGACCTCTACGTTTCACGTCAGTGGGGCATCAGCACCGAAGAATGGATGGGGCATCGACGTACGGTGGCGGAGGCGATCGCCCTGGCGGAGTTGGGCGAAATCGAACAGGCCGAGATTTCAGCCGAGATTTCCACACTTTCTGAGAGTTATGCAACCTCGGAAACGCCAAATCCAGTCAACACGGGCGAGGATCATCCCCACACCCTCGCGCTCACCGATGGCTCGCTGATCTACTGGTTTCTCGATACGCTTCCCGGTGATGCTCGCGATCGCATTCTGCCGCCGATCCTCGATGCCTGGGACAGCCTTGCCGATCGGCGCATTCCCCTCATCGGCTATCTCAGCGCCTCCCGTAGCAGCGAATCCGCCAACTTTCTCCGCCTCGCCGCCTGCCCCCACGACGCGCCCAACTGCGCCCAACACTGCCCCCCCGACGAAACCAGCAAGATCCGTAAACTCGACTGCCGCGTCTTTGAACCCCTGCGCGATACCAGTCTTTGGGGAACGATGCTCCAACCCGGACAGCGTACCGGCCTCTGGAAATCCTCGAACGCGATCCTGAAACACTACGGCGATCGTCACGCCGTCTATTTTTGCTACGTTCACGTCGGCACAGAAATCGCTCGCATCGACTTGCCCGCCTGGGTCGCCGAAGATGAGGTTCTACGCGAATTTGCCCTGGGTGCGACGATCGCCCAAGTCCAAAAAGGCTACGGCTACCCAGTCGCGCTGGCCGAAGCCCACAACCAGGCCGTCGTGCGGGGGGGCGATCGTCAGCGCTTTTTGCCTGCTCGAACAGCAAATGATTAAAGCCGGTCTCAAAAATATTGGCACGTCCTACAAAGAATCACGCAAGCGTCGCAGTATCGCGTAAATCCTGACCACCTTAGCCGCTGATATGCACGACGATTTCGCGCGGGTGGCGGCGTTGGCGGTGTTCCCAGACGTAGATCCCCTGCCAGGTTCCAAGGACGAGGCGACCATTGGCGATCGGGATGGTTTCGGAGGTGTGGGTTAGGGCGGTGCGGATGTGGGCAGGCATGTCGTCAGCGCCTTCGTCGTCGTGGGCGTAAGGATAATTTTCCGGGACGAGGCGACGGAGGAAATTTTCGAGATCTTCGAGGACGCGCGGATCGGCGTTTTCTTGGATGACGAGACTTGCGGAGGTGTGGCGCAAGAAGAGTGTACAGAGACCGGTTTGGACGCCGGACTCGGAGACGATCGCGTCAATTTTGGTGGTAATCCGCTGAAGTGATTTGCCGACGGTGTGAACGGTGATGTTTTTTGGTAATGCATCGTGAATGAAGTGATAAAACGGGATTCTGTCAAGTGGGCTGCCGTGATTGAGCAACCTATGAGCCGGAACGAACGTCCTTAGAATTATCCTGATGTTAGGGTCGCGAATCACAAATTGGTTTTGGGTTAGTTTTATGAATCGTTTTTTGCAAATACTGAACACGCTACAGACGACTCGCCCGAGAGCTACCCGTTACCGATCGCGTCGCCTTGCCACGATCGCCACGGCTCTCGCCCTCGGTCTCAACCTGCCTTGGCTCCTCACGCTCCACGGCGCGATCGCGGCTGATCCCCACGAACTACGAGCCAGCCATATCCAACTACACGATCTGACGCCGAACAAATCCATCAGCCTCAAAACTTCCCTGCCGCCGGATGTTGTTCTCGAACCACTGCCGGAGGTTCAATCTAGCCCCGACATCAAGGATGATCCCGCCCGATCGCAAAAAGGCGTCGAAGCTCGCGATCGCACGATCCGCGTCACTGAACGTCAAATCCTCCAGGAGCGAGGCCGTCTTGAACGTGGCGATCGCACCCTAGACTCTGACGGCAGCTACTACGACACCTACCCGCTCAATGGCAGCTCCGGCCAACAACTCCGCATTGAACTCACCAGCACCGAGTTCGATACTTACTTAATTCTGCTAGATCCGAGCGGTCAGCCCGTTGGTGAAAACGACGATCGCAGCCAAAGCGATAGTAACTCAGTGCTGAGTGTTCGCCTGGAGCGCAGTGGTGAATATACGATCGTCGTCAACTCCTACGACAATCGCGGACGGGGGAGCTATGCCTTAACGGTGGTGGATCTCGGCGCGAACGGCGATACCAGTAATAATCCCCCGGCCAACACCAGCACCACACGTCAACCTCGGGCGATGTCCCTCACCGGAGATCTCGCCACTCTCGCCGAAGCCGATCGGCTCTATCTCCAAGGCCAAGTTAGCGCCGCTGAAACGATCTATCGTCGCGTCAAACCCAGCTTTTTGATCGGCACGAATCCCGTTTTACTCGAGGAGCGCACCGATGAAACGCAGCTATCGCCCGAAGCTCGCACAATTTGGGATGAGACCCGGAGCGCGATCGATCGTAACCGTGAATCCCAGGTTGAAGGTTTGTGGCCGAAACTGATTGACGCCGCACCCGGTTTTGTGGACGGTCAACTGATCACCGCTGAATATTTGATCGACGAAAACGAAGAAGAGCTAGTGATTTCGCAGCTTGAGGAACTCGCGTTGCGTTTCCCTGACGATGCCGAAATCGCCCGACTGCACGTCAAAGCCCTGCGCGAAGATCGCCAGCGCCTCGAAGCCTCGATCGCCGCCCGACAATTTGCGATCGCCAACCCAGACCATCCCGCCGCCACCGAATTTACCTCGCTTGCCGATGACTACATGGGCGATTTTCGCCGCGTCTTGCGGGAGCGGATCGCCTTGCAGGGTTTGGGTAGCGTCGCGATCGGTGTCCTCACCGGACGCACCAGTACGGCAGTCTTTGACGGGCTTCAGCTTGTGCAGCTCATGGCGATGGGTGAATCCGGAATCGGCGATTTTGTCTCCAACCAAGTCAAGCAACAATCCAAAATCATCATCGACCCCGAAGCTGTCGCCTACATTAACGACCTCGGCCAGCAAGTCGCCCAGCGAATGGGTCGCGATGAATTTGAATACGAGTTTTACATCATCGAAGACGATAGCCTCAACGCCTTCGCGCTGCCGGGCGGCAAGGTCTTTATTCACACCGGCGCACTGGCCGCTGCCAAAACCGAAGCCGAACTCATCGGCCTCCTCGGACACGAAGTCGGTCACGCCGTCCTGTCCCACGGCTTTAAACGCATCGTCCGTGGTCAGCTCATCGCCAGCCTCGCCCGCGAAATTCCCCTCGGTAGCATTCTCTATAACCTCGTCGGTCTCGACTACAGCCGCGAACACGAACGCCAATCGGACATCATTGGCACGCGCGTCTTAGCCAACGCTGGCTACGCTGCCGACGGTCTGCGAAACTTCATGGCCACCCTCGGGGCTGCCAACCCGCAGCGCGTCCCGCAATATCTCTCGACCCACCCAGCGCCGGATTCACGGGTGCAGTACCTCGAAGAGTTGGTCGTGCGCAATGGTTATAACCGCTACTCCTTCGAGGGTGTCGAAAATCTAGCACGTATTCAAGCGCGTCTCGGTTTGCCGGAACGTCCCGCGAAAGATTAGTCAAGATTTTGTCCAAACCGCTCTGCGTTTTTGCAGTGTGTTGCTTGGGTTTGGATGCAAGTTGGCCTCAGAACAGTCACGGAGCTTAGATTTTAAGCTCCGTTTTTTTTGAAGCACGCTAAATTTAACCGGACAGATGGATCTAGTCCACGGAGGCGATCGCGGCTGTACGATCGAGCAACAGCAAATTCCGCAGCCCGTCCGTATCCAACTCCGTTAGCCACGATTCACCCGCTCCCACGGCCTGCTCCGCCAAGGCTTGCTTACTTTCGATCAGATCGTGGATGCGCTCCTCTAGCGTGCCGCTACAGACAAATTTGTGCACCTGAACGTTGCGCGTTTGGCCGATCCGAAAGACGCGATCGGTTGCCTGGTTTTCCACGGCGGGATTCCACCAACGATCGAAGTGAAACACATGATTCGCGCGGGTTAAATTCAAGCCCGTACCGCCCGCTTTGAGCGACAAAATGCAGATCGGTGGGCCCTGGGGATCGTGCTGAAAGCGATCGAGCATCACTTCACGCTGGGCTCGTTTGGTCGCGCCGTAGAGGAAGAAGACCTCCCGGTTCAACCGTTGCTCAAGATAGGGCTGAAGCACTTTGCCCCACTCAGCAAACTGGGTGAAGATCAGGGCGCGATCGCCCTCGGCGATCACTTCATCAAGCATGGCTTCGAGGCGCTGAAGTTTGCCGGAGGGATTGGCAAAGCTGTCATCGATGACCGGTTTTTGTTTGCGTCCTTTGAGGCCGAGCAGTTCGGGATGATTGCAGATTTGTTTAAGCTTGGTGAGCAAGGCCAACACGTTGCCGTGGCGCTCGATGCCTTGGCTCGACTCGATCGCCGCCAGCGAAGTTTCGACCGTTTTTTGATAGATCTGCGCTTGGCGATCGGTGAGCGGACAAAAGACCGTCATTTCCTGCTTTTCGGGCAGGTCGTGGATGATGGTTTTATCGGTTTTGAGGCGGCGTAGGATAAAGGGTTGCGCCAGCGATCGCAGGGTTTTGAGCGAGTCGGTGTCGCCGTATTTCTCGATCGGTAGGACGAAGCGCTTTTTAAAGAAGGCTTGGGTTCCGAGGTAGCCCGGATTGAGAAAATCCAGGATCGACCAGAGTTCTGACAGCCGATTTTCGACCGGTGTGCCGGTCAAGGCAAGGCGAAAATCGGCTGGAATCTGACGCACGGCCTGGGATTGTTTGGAACCAGCATTTTTGATGTTTTGCGCTTCGTCCAGGATGACCGATCGCCAGGTGATGCCCTCGAACAGCTTCAGGTCACGTTGCACCAGGGCATAGCTGGTTAAGACGAGATCCACCGGGGCGATCGCCTGGGCGAAGGCTTTACCCTTGGCGCGTTTATCGCCGTGGTGGATGATCGCGGTGAAATTGGCGGCAAACTTGCGAATTTCGCGTTCCCAGTTGCCCAACACTGACGTGGGGCAGATTAACAACACAGGGCCGTCCAGATTGCCCTCGGCTTTGAGCGACAGCAAAAAGGCGATCGTCTGGATCGTTTTCCCCAAACCCATATCGTCCGCCAAACACGCGCCCAACCCCCAGCGTTCCAAAAAGCGCATCCAGCCCACACCCCGCGCTTGGTAGGGTCGCAGCGTGCCGCGAAAATCGGCGGTGGTCGCTACAGGTTCGATCGTGCGTTTACCGGTGAGGGTGTCGAGCAATTCATGCAGGCTTCCGGACGCCTCGAAGTTGACCACCGGTAGCTTATCGATCGTCTGGGTTTCGCCGCTGCTCATCCGGAGGGCATCTTCGAGCGACAGGGTGCGATCGCGACGCTGGGCAAAGAATGCATTCGCCGCCCGCACATCGGCCATCCGCAGCTCGACCCAGGTTCCATTCACCTCGACCAACGGACTCCCCTGGGAAATGAGCTGGGTAAATTCCGCCTGGGAAATCGTTTGACCGGCGATCGTTAGCTCCCATTCAAAATTGAGTAGCCCATTCAATCCGAGGCGTTTTCCCTGGGGTGGCAAGGCTTTCACACTCAGCCCGAGGCGACTCGACCAGGTTTCCGCCTGCGCTAAACTCTCAGGCAGGATTACACCTAGGCCATTTTCACTCAACCGCCAGCGGTAACTTTTGAGAAATTCGTAAGCTTGGATGGGGTTGAGTTTATAGCCGATCGGACGCGCCACATCGAGGCTGACTTCGATCAGGGGATAGAGCGAGGCCGCCCGCCCGAGGCCGCTTAAGAAGGTTTCTTGAGGTCGATCGATGGTTCGTCCTCGGAGCGTGAGGCGATCCACTGGGTTGTTCCAGATGACACCTGCCTCAATGAAAAAATCGGGGTCATCGATCGCCTGAAGTCCATAGCTCAAGCGCCAAAAATTCTGCTTTGGATGCGGTGGGGCAATGGCGATCGCCGTACGAAAATCCGCCCGTCCGTCTAGCACCGCCCGCACCGGCTCAGTCCAGGTGGCCAGGGTTTCCCCGAGAGGGGTTGCAGCGTTCAGATCAATCGCAACCCGTCGATCCTCCGGCGACATCAGCGCCGTCGCCCAGGCTTTAACGGTGCTGTTCGCGGAGGGAGGCGTGCAATCGGCGATGAGCTGCCGCATTCGGGCGTCGATCATTGCATCCAGAAAGCTGATCAGCAGGTTGCGGGCGGGGGGAGGCTCGATCGCCGCGCTCAATTCCGTCGCCCTGGCCGCCAGCGGCATGGCACGCCCCAACTCCACCCGCCGATCGCTATCCCGAGCGCTATCGAGCAGCGGACGCCAGATCGCCATCAAGATCCCATCGCTCCCCGCCTGTAGCTCCGGCACGACCTTACCGCGTGCGATCACATCCAACGTCCACCGCGCCACGTGCGACCAAAAACGTAGATCGGCTCCCACAAAGGCGATCGCCTCGTCCGTCCCCCCCAACGGCAGTGCCGCCAGCAGCGACAAGGCCACCTCCGGGCTCAGGATCAACCCTTGAACTTGCCAGGGTTGCAGCTCTAAATCCTGGGGCGGGGTTTCCTCCTCCAGGAAAGCGGTGTGAGGCGCGACGGTTTGTCCTGCGTCGCCCTCTGTTATCGCCGTCGGCAACCACAACACTTTGACCGCAGGCGTAATCCCCTTGATCGAGACCAAGACATCATCAAGCCGATCGAGTTCCGCTTCGCGATCAGTGGTTTGAGAGGGTACAGGATCGGCGGATGAGACCTCAGATGGCTGAGTGTTGGCGGTGTTCTCGTCCGTCGGTTGAGCTGAAGTCTGATCCGGATTGATCCGACTCGCATCGCTCACATCCGGCTGAATTTGCGAGGCTTCATAGCTGAGGATGGCATTGAGCGCCGCGATCGGCTCGCGCAGATCGCCCCAGGACTGAGTCACGCTCTGAAGTGAGGTGGCAGGCGATCGCAAAAAATCCCACAGTTCCGCCGCTGACAGGGCGGCAGAATGGTGCGGTACTAACGGTTCAGTGGCGATCTCCGTGGCTTGTTTCCCGCGCGATCGCCACGTCTCGCTCCAGAGGAACAATGCTCGATCGGATTCGAGCCAACTACCGTGCAGAATTGACATAACGGAACGTACGACGTGGATCGCTAGGGGAATTACGATGCGTTTTGATTGTATTACGAACGATGAAATGCCCTGAAATCTGAAGCCATATCCTTCACCCGCCTCACCCATCTCAGGGAATCGAAGTCATCGAAAATACTGAACCCAACGTCCGCCTGATCACGACATCCCGTCAAACTTCAGGTTCGGACTCCAGAGAATGTGAGCTACGATTCCTCTTAGGCCGTCGATCCACAATCTTCATCGCGTCGAACTTGAGGTCGAACTTGAGGTCGAACTTGAGATTGTTCACCGGGCGAGGCTCGATCGCGCTTGTAATTCAAGAGGTCGAGGGCGGATCATAGGGCTCTCTGTACACCTGAATTCAGTTTTTATTGAGTACCGTCTGAGGAAGTGCATGAAATCGATCGTTGTACTGGGAACGTCTTCTCATGTCGGTAAATCTACGATCGCGATGGTGATCTGTCGGCTGCTCTATCGCCAACGGCTCCGGGTCACTCCTTTTAAAGCTCACAATACCTCGTACTCCACCTATCTAACCGAAAGCGGCCACCGTATCCCCTATGCTCAAGCCCTGCAAGCCTGGGCAGCGGGACAACAGCCCTCTCTGACCATCGCCCCCATTTGGCTAGAGCCTTACGATGGATCAAACGTTAATGCAGCGATCGGCGGTCAGCCGATGGAACAAATTTCCCTGGTCGATTTTTTTGAGCGTCACCGTGAGTCAAACTGGGATCTGCTCAAATCTTGCCTATCTCAGCTCAAGGCACAGTACGACGTTGTGATCTGTGAAGGAGCTGGTAATCCGGTGGATGTGAGTTTAGAACAAGGAGATCTCGCCAATATTCAAGTCGCTCGCTATCTCGACGCCAATATCGTGCTGGTCATCGATGGAGGGCGAGGCGGTGGCATTCCACACGCGATCGGGACGTGGGAGTTAATGAATCCCGAAGATCGCCAACGCATCAAAGGATTAATCGTCAATAAGTTTGATGGTTCCCTCGAACTACTTCGCCAAGGCTTAGATTGGTTTGAACAGCGCACCCAGATTCCGACCCTGGGAATCATTCCACGGAACAACGATCTATTCAGCCGCCTCGTTGCCATTACTCGTCTTGAGCGACGACTCGGTTCGGGACGCGACAGCAATACCTTAACGATCGTGGTGATCCGGCTTCCCCACACCGCAAGCTTTGCGGACTTTGACCCGCTCGAAACCGAAGCGACCGTAACGGTTGAATATCTCGACCCGAGCGAGACCCTCGGCTATCCCGATGCGGTGATTCTTCCGGGAACACGTGCCACGATCGCCGATTTGCACGTTCTGCAACGTTCCGGTATGGCGCAGCAGATTTGTGACTATGTGGCAGCGGGTGGTACTGCCTTCGGCATTTTGGGGGGGTATCACATGCTGGGGAAAACCATTTCCGATCCGGAGGGAATCGAAGGGATCGATGGGCGTCATAACGCACTCGGAATTTTAGCGGTGAAGACGGTCATCATCAGCAAGCGGATTGCTCGCCAGCGGATCGGAATTTCCATTCATCCCCAAGCAGGCTTACAGGTGAGTGGCTATGAGTTTCATCAAACCCGGACGCAAGTGATCGATACCAACGCTGTGAAGTCGATTTTTGATGAAACGGGCTTGGGAGTGATCGATCACTACGATGCGGTCTGGGGCGTTAACTTGCACGGTGTGTTCGATAATGGCCCGTGGCGGCGGACGTGGCTCAATCGACTACGGCAGCAGCGTGGATTTAAAGCGCTCCCGACCGGGATTGGCAATCATCGAACGCAGCGTGAAGAGGCGATTAACCGGGTGACGGATGAATTTGCCAACTTCCTCGATCTTAGTACCTTGCTGTAGCACGTATCCCACACCACAGTTCCAAAATTCCAAGCAAAATCCCAAGCAAAAATTCCACTAGCACTGCTAGTGGAATTTTGAGTTAGCCAGAAATTCGCCGAAGCGGCAAGGCGTCTAAGCCCTTGGGTGACGAGGCTATTTGGCGACGGGTTCTAGGGATGGGCTTGGTTCGAGGTCGATCGCCGGAATGGCCGACGGGCTCACGTTACCGGAGGGTGCAACGCGCCAAAAGGCGATCGCCGGAATTACACCAAACGCAACGCTCAACATTGCCGGAATCACAAAGCGTGAATCCAGCGCCACCAGCGTGATCGTGGCTCCAAAGAGGAAATTCACCACGTAGACCAACACAGGCAAGCCGAGCTGTTCACGCTTGTAGACGTATTCATCACCCCGTTGAAACAACGACGCGATGGTCATAAACACCACACCCGTACCAATCCAGCCGCTGATGTTGCGCGACGGCATCCCGAAGAATTCGCCCACTTCATCAAACGCCCAGAACGGATAAGACGTTTGGGTCATCGCAGGGTCGAGGACGAGATCCCAGGCCGTCAGCAAAATCGCACCGAGGGCGATCGCGCCGATTTGACGCACCCAGCGGGGAGCGACGGTGATCGCTTCCATAGCCGCGCGAGCCAGGGTGTAGCAGACGAAGCCCATGTAAAACCACGACAGCGGAATCGTAAACGGTACGAGTCCGGCAATCTTGTAGCCCAGACCGCTGAGGTAGTGATACGCCCCAAACGGGAAGCCGGTACTCGTCCCCAGCAGCTCACTACTCAGGGACAGGGCCAGGGTTGGCAGCATAAACGAGAGCAATGGACGCAAACCGAGGTGGCGATAGGCGTGGATCGACACGGCGATCGCCCCGAGGATGATGTAGCCCACACCACCTTGAGCCATGCTCCAGCCGAACAGCTCCATCCCAAAGGGCGGCAGGCTGGCGATGAATTCGGGATTCGGAAGCACGAGGAGCAAACCTGCCAAACCGAATGCCATTGAAAAGACGTGGATTCCGAGACAAACGCGCTCGGCAAGCTGTAACCGCTTCATGTGTAAATTTTTCTTACAGTACGCACTGGGTATCAGTCTACAAATGTTTAAGAAAAGCGGCTAATGTTTTTTGAACATTCTCGGAAACGCAGGGATGCATTGCAGGGTAAAACGGGCTGAATTCACCTCGGTACACGCTATCTGCGCTCTTCTGCCCGCGTTCTTCCCCAACGAGCTTGAAATCGTCACGTCTCGCGTACCACGCGCACCCATCCCGGCGTTGACCAACCGGTGACGGTTCCGCCCGCCGCTAGGGTGTATTGGAGGGCGTCGATCGCGGTCTGGGTGATGCGTTCACCGGGAATGAGCAGCGGAATTCCGGGCGGGTAGGGGCAGAGCGTGTCGGTGCTGAGTCGATCGCGGCTGTCGGCGAGGGCGATCGTTTCGCTGGGCTGAAAGAAGGCGTCACGCGGACGGATGGCGGGTTCGGTGAGTTGAGCTGGTAACTGGGGTGAGGGCGTGGTGTGGGTTTTCGGTGATGAATTGGGATCGACGGTCGATCGCAGGGCTTCGAGGTCGCGAAAGGCGGCTAAGGCGCGATCGATATCGGCATCGGTGTTGCCGATCGTCACGACGAAGGTGAGATGACGAGCGGTCGGCAGTTCGGCGGCGATGTCTCGCGCGTAGAGCAATTCATCGGCGTCGTAACCACTGAGACCCGCATCGGCGGTGCGGACGGTGACGCGGGTGCGATCAAACGGACCCGGCCAGTCCCGATCGTCCAGCACGACCCAGCCACGATCCCGTAAACCCGATCGAAACCGATCGGCCAAGCGCAGCGTGCGCTCTAGCAGTGATCGCCCGCGCGTTGCCATCTGCTGCCGTGCCGCGTCCAGCGACGCCAATAACACTGCATTCGGGCTGGTCGATTGCACACAGGCCAGGGCGCGATCGACCCGATCAGGATCGACGCGATCGCCCTGAAGGTGGAGCATCGCCGCCTGAGATAGCGCCCCCAGGTTTTATGGGTGGATTCGATCACAAGATCGGCCCCGCTGGCTAGGGCGGAGGCGGGAAAATCGGGATGAAAGGCGAAGTGTGAGCCGTGGGCAGCATCGACGATCACGGGGATCGCACGATCGGGGTTGTGAGCCAGCTCGATCAGTGCGGCGAGATCGCAGCTCTGGCCGTAATAGTTGGGTGAAACGAGAAAAATGGCAGCGAGATCGGGGTAACGCTCGATCGCCCGTGCCACGATTGCAGGCGTTAAACCGCGATCAAGATCCCAAACGTGATCGTAATCCGGTGACGCCAACACCGGCATCGCACCGCAGTGAATCAGCCCCGCGATCGCCGATCGATGGGCATTGCGCGGCAACAACACCCGATCATCGGGACGACACACCGCCGACAGCGCCGCAATCACACCCGCCGTCGAGCCATTGCAGAGAAACCAGGTGCGATCAGCGCCGAAGGCTTGGGCGGCCAAATCCTGAGCCGCTGCGATCGCCGCTTCGGGGGCAAGCAAATTATCAAAATCGGGCAATTCTGGTAAATCCGCCCGCCACAGCACCTCGCCCAACCACTGACGCAACGCCTCGGGCGCTCCGTGACCACCCTTATGACCGGGCAAATAAAACCGCGCTTGGGGGCGATCGGCTAGCTCACGCAGTGCCGCCACGATTGGCATATCCGTTGCCTTCAACGTGATTCGAGACCCATCCATTACGACGCTCGCTGTCGTGACCACCATTGGGCGATCGCCGCGATTGCCCGTTCAATCCAGCCCTCGATCGCCACCATCGCCCGATCCAGCCAGTGCAACACCCGCTCTAGGGGATGCATCACATAGCGGCTTTGCTGCACCTCCGCTTCGATCCAGTCGGGATCAAACTCCAGGCCGCTGGCGGTAGATGGTGGCTGCGATCGCGTGGTGACGTTAGCGGACGTGGTGGGCTGGGTGATCGCTTGAGTGGTGGACGGTGCGGTGGTTTCTGAGGTGACAGGATGGGTGTGAAGTCGGGTGTTAGGGGTGGTTGAGACCAATGGGGCGGCAACGGGATCACGCGACGGCTCGGAATTCGGGCTGACATCCGCAGCGCGATCGCGATCGCGGAGCCAATCGCGTAAACGATTTGCGGTTTTGGATTGTAAGGCTTGATCGCCATACTCCTGGTGAGCGATCCAGTCCGCCAGATCCGGCGAGTTTTGCACCGGGTCAGGTTCCGGCGGCGATGATTTGACGGGGACGATCGCGCTGACGGTCGAAACGATCGCCGCACGAGCTAGATCGATCGCGTTACGCCACCAGGGATCAGCAGGGTCGATCAACCAGTGAGATCCCTCGATCGTCGTGTGTGAAATGCGATCGTGATCCCCAGATGTGTCATCGGTAGGGGGACGCAGGGCGATCGCCCAGGAATTAAAGGCTTGTAACGGTAAAGTCAGATCTAGGCGTTGCCCCAGGCGTTGACCCCAAGGTTGACCCAGATCACGATGCAAATCCCACGGGGGGTTGCGGAAGCAGATGCACGTCAGGAGCGGTTGGGGACTCGGCGATCGCTGCGGGCAGCAGCGATCGCGCTAAGGACTGTAGCGATGCGGTTAGGTCGGATTCCAGCGCCTTGAGGTTAGAGGCGGGCGATGTTTGGAGCTGCTGGAGTGGGGTTGCGATCGCTGTTTCGAGAGCAGCCTCGGCGAATTCGTGATGGAGATCGAAGGGTTGCGCGATCGCAAAACCGGCAGGGGGTAGCGATCGCGCCTCGAAACGCGCCAGCCCCGCATCAAGGCGCGTTAGCCAAGGTTGAACGAGCTGACCGATCGCGGGGGGAAGTGCGGCCAAACCCGATGGGGCGGGTGGCAACGAGGCCGGGGCGAGCTGATTTAGCAAAATCCGAACGTCGCGATCGAGGGTTTGCTGCGGAAATACGCCCAAGTGCGCGACGATTTCATTGTGTGTCGAAATTAAAACCAAGTCGTTACGCCCGAGTTCGCTCGCCAACCCGCGAATCGGTGATGTGTGGGTCTGTTTACCCTGGGGGGCGATCGCGCGTAATTCCCGTTCGCTCAGTTGAAGCGCGAGCGGTGCGGGTGGTGCGGTGAGATCCGGGGGATGTGGCGATCGTGCGGGACGCTTGAAGCGAGCGAGCCAGCGAAGTGGGGCTAGTTGACGGGTTTGACGGGTTTGACGGGTTTGATGGGTTTGATTCGTTGAGTTCGACTGAGCTGATTGATGTGATTGATGTGATTGATCAGATTGATTTGATTGCTCGGATTGACCCAATTGATTTCGATCGGTGGGTTGGAGCGCCTCACGATCGAGCCGATCCACCGTCGGCCAGCCCACGGCCTCCAGTATCGTCAGCGTCGCGCGAATGGGTGCGTCAGCATCGAGACCGACCGAACCATGACCGCGATCCGGATCATGATCATCGTCCACACCGGGCGCGAAGACAGATCGATCGGTCACCGAACGACCAAAGCCGGGAAGTTGCGGCGGGTGAATGCCCAGATTTTCCGCGATCGCCCAGAGTGGCAAAAGCACGCTACGCGCCACCGTGGCTGCCGCAATCTGTGCATGTCGCAATGCCTGAGCCGCACGATCGCTCCACCGCACGGCGCGATCGGTCAAAAAGTTAAACAGACGGCTCTGGTAGTGAGGAGATGCAGACACAGCAACAGGGGCAAAATTGCAGAGAGTGGCGAGGCGAGTGTTTCTATTGTCCAGTATTCGCGCCCGACTCGAAACACTCAAAACGAATCCACGTTACGGTTTTTACCGGTCTCCTGCGAATCGCAACATTCGTCAACGAACCTTCTAAGCTGAGATCTAGGATTGATATTGACCAAAACTTAGAATTCACGAATTTACGAATTAACACGAACGAAGGAGTAAAGGAGGATTATGGAACGCGGTTTGATGTGGTTGCCGTTGCTAGTGCTATTTTTTGGCTTGGCCTGGGCGGGGTGGAATGAGTATCAAAAAGTGTCGGTGTTTCAAGCCTGGGAGCTACAGTTCGATCGCGCGAAATACGATGTATTGTCCGTGCTGGGTATGAAAGATTCAACTTTGACCTGGGGCGTTTCGCGGCGGCGCGGCATTCTTGAATACGGCCAATTCGATCTCGCCGATATCAGCGATCTCTACCTGCTCGTCGATGGTCGCCGGGTTGACCTCGATCGCGACTTGGCCGATCTACCCAAAGGGAAACGCTTCGTCTTACAGCTCGATCGCACCGCCGATGAACCCGTTCGCCTCCCGTTCACCGATCTCGAACTCGCCGCCAAATGGGGGCAATTTTTACAAAGCGCTCGTCAAGCCCAGACCTGATCGCGGCGAAACCGAACCGGACTACACTGGATGACTGAACGTTTGTAAACGTTTGCATACGAAACGTTAGAAACTTCTAGCGAATGTTTGCAAAGGCTTGCAAATGGTTACACTCCATCTGTTTTCCTGCGTCCTTACGTCCTTCGCCCCGATCGCCATGCCCCCATCGATGCCCCATGATCCTCGCAAGCCCGAGGAATACGGCTGGTCGCTCGACGATCGCGACCCGACCGAAATCGCCCGCTGGATGCCGATTTGGCGTTGGCTCTACGACCATTACTTTCGGGTGCAAACCAGTGGCTGGGAGCATGTACCGCGATCGGCGGCGCTGTTTGTCGGGTCGCACAATGGCGGGCTGGCCGCACCGGATATGTACATGACGATGTACGACTGGTTTCGCCGCGAGGGGCTGACGCGCCCGATGTATGGTCTCTCCCATCGTAATTTGTGGTATCAGTCCACGCTCCTCTCGCGCACGGCGGCTCAGTTTGGCGCACTCCAAGCGCACCCCAAAATGGGGATCGCCGCCTTAACCAGTGGCGCGAGCGTTTTGGTCTATCCCGGTGGCGCTCAAGATGTGTTTCGCCCCTATCGTCAGCGTCACCAAATCGAATTTGCCGGACGGGTTGGTTTCATTAAGCTAGCGTTGCGGTGCAATGTGCCGATCGTGCCGGTCATTTCCAATGGCGCTCACGAGACGCTGATCATTTTGGAAGATATCTACCCGCTGGCGCAACAATGGCACGATCGCGGCTGGATGAAGTGGCCGGGAAACCGTGATCTCGATCCGGAAATCTACCCGGTCTATCTCGGTTTACCCTGGGGATTGTCGATCGGTCCCTGGCCGAATTTGCCGCTGCCGGTGTCGATCCAAACGCGCATCTGTGAGCCGATCATCTTTGAGCGATCGGGACGGGAAGCGGCACGCGATCGGCAGTACGTCGAAAAATGCTGCGAGCATGTGCGATCGGTCATGCAGCGCGAACTCGATCGGCTTGTCGCCGCGCGATCGTAATACCCGTGTACATCAACCGCTATCTGGATTAGACAGATGCTCGAATTCAAGAATGCTTGCTCACTCCCATGACAGAGCCTGATCGATCATCACGTTCCAATGATCCCGATTTAACCCCTGGCTCAAACACGATCGTCATCACGCCCAAACTCGGGCGCGTCCGCAGCGGCAGACGGATCAAGCGCGATCCCTCTGGGTTATGGCTACGTTTGACGATCGGCTCGATCGCAGTACATGGCCTAATTCTCACGATCGTACTCGCCGCATCCTACCGAGCCAGCGAAGCCCATCGCGCTGCCGTCAATCACGGCGATGGCATCGATCTTGGGGCGATCAAAATTGGGGTGATCGCCTTGCCCGATCGCGATACCGGAACCCAAATCGACCCAAATTCAGCGTCTAACGCCCAAGTTGCCGCACCTCAAACCGCTCCCCAAACCACACCCTCGATCGAGACCAACACCACCAGCAACATCAGCGATATTACCAATCAACTTGATCCAAATACGACCCCACCCTCCAATCCAAGCCCATCGCCCATAAACCCAACACCAACCCCAGTATCGACACCACCTCCAACTCGCGACGATACCGATCAAGGTGAACCGGAAGATCAAGGCGAACAAGGTCATCAAGATGGCAATCCTGCGGATGGTTTGGGTGAAACCTCTGGTGGTAACGCAGGCGAAGACCCAACGGAACCAGGCTCGCAGGGCAATGATTCCGACTCCAGTTCCGGTAACAGTTCCGACTCGCCTACCGGTAACGGCGAAGATACCACCACCAGCAACGGCGACGATCGCCTGGGCTTAATCGTGCGCCTCTCTCCCCTCCTCAGCTCTAACACCGACCCGGATCGTAACCCCGCCCAACTGACCGCCCCCGCCGCGAATATCGACCTCCCCGTCAACGCTGACCCCGCCTTGCTACCCGCCGAACTCGCCATCCCCTTCGCGATCGAGCTTCACATCGAACTATCGATCGACCCAAACGGCATACCGAGCCTCGTGCGTGTTCTCGAGCCTGATCGCGATCGGGAGCTACCCCAATTTGAGCCTTTTGTTGAAACGCTAATTGAAGATTGGCGGTTTGAGGCAGCGTCGAGCGTGGCCAATGGTCGCGAGGTCGATCAGCTCGATCTGGTGCTGGCGTTACAGTGGCGCTAGGGAAAATATAAAGGTGCGTTTGCGGCGAACATGACGAGAGTGAGCGAACTAGCACACCCATTCATAGCCTTGAACGGCATCGATCGGTCAAAAATCGGTCAAAAAATTGGCGTAAAAATTGAGTTATGCTATATTTTATTGCGGTGACAACACATGCGCAAAACTTGCGGGTGTAGTTTAGTGGTAAAACCTTAGCCTTCCAAGCTAATGATGCGGGTTCGATTCCCGCCACCCGCTTTGCTTTCATTTTGTTAGTTACTCTTTACTCCTAACACCCACACTTCGGCTCAAAGTGTGGGTGTTTTTTAGGATTTATGCAGAATGGATCTTTGAATTGCCAGACTTTCAACAACTGCAATAGACCGAGTCTAACGGGTCTAATGGGTTTAACGGATGTACTGATAGGCGGCATCGGAAATCATGGGCAGTTCGGGGAAAAGACCCGTCGCGCTGCGTACGAGGCTGTAGATGCTTGCCCCAAAGGCTGCAAAAAGGTGAGCGTGTGTAGTGTTTCACCCAAAAGGTTATTGTCTAGACCGAGCAAGCTGGTGATGATCCCCACGATCGAGATGGCGATCCCGATCAGTAGGGCTTGCATGACGTTGTAGCGGAGAAAGTTGCTGAAGCGGTAGTTACGCACGACACCGAGGTAGAGGGCGAAAAAGACGATGAGCTGAAAGAAGGGGATACTGTTGCTGAGAGTGGTGTAGAGCTGAAGGAATGGCCCGATCGCCAGTAAAACGATCTGTCCCAGGGCGGGGATCGCGGTCAGCACGCCAATCCCGAAGGGAAGGGTTCGAATCATGGGCAGCAGGTATGCCAACGCTGAAAAGATGCGATCGGGTGGAGAGCTTTGGCCGCGCCAGGTCATAGATTTAAGGGGAGGTGAGGGGGATAGACGGTGACGAATTAAATCCATCAAGGTGGGTTGATTTCATTAATTCGTCTCACGAAGTTCGTCAAAAATGGATCGAGCCAATCGATCAGCTAAATCCTTTACCGCTAAATCCTTTACCGCGTGCGATGGATTCTACGGTTAAGCAATGTTCGACTTGAGCGAGTAATGTGTCTTGGTCAAGGTTTTGACCGATGAAGACCACTTGATTGGTTTTCGTTGCACCCGGTTTCCAGTCGTCATCTTCGATCGTAAAGCGTTTGCCGCTGAGGTGGAAGATGTGACGTGACGGGCTTTCGTCAAACCATAGAATGCCTTTGGCGCGGAAGATGTTTGAGGGTAATTGATTATCGAGGAAATACTGAAATTTGCGGATGTCGAACGGGCGATTGCTTTGAAAGGAGACGGAAACAAAGCCGTCAATTTCTAGGTGATTGCTGTGGTCGTGATCGTGTCCGTGATCGTGAGCATGGTCATGGGTGGGATCGGTGCAGCCCGGTTCGCAATCATGATCAGCATGATCGTGATGATCGTGATTATGCCCATGATCATGATGATCGTGAGCATGGTCATGAGTCGGGTCGGTGCAATCGGGTTCGCAATCATTGATCCGCGTGGTCGTGATCGTGTCCGTGAGTCTTAGATCGATCGGCTGCATCGAAATATTTATCCGACTCGAACAAGCCCACGCTCAACACG
Organism: Coleofasciculaceae cyanobacterium RL_1_1; assembly: GCA_012033105.1. Classification (GTDB taxonomy): domain Bacteria; phylum Cyanobacteriota; class Cyanobacteriia; order Cyanobacteriales; family Geitlerinemataceae; genus RDYZ01. The sequence continues at coordinate 10,387 of JAAUPN010000022.1, read as the reverse complement.
AGCGGTAGAGGCACTTGAGATTGACGAGTACGCAAAATGCGGGCGTCGTTTTTGATGTCACGAATCCGCACTTCGAGGGCGTCTACATTAGCTTCATCAACCAGGTCGGTTTTGTTGAGCAGGATGATGTCACCGTAGGCGATTTGGCTGTAGGCGGCTTCACTGTTGAATAGGTCGAGACTGAAGTTTTCGCAATCTACGAGGGTGACGATCGAGTCGAGGCGGGTGAGATCCCGTAGCTCAGTGCCGAGGAAGGTGAGGGCGACAGGGAGGGGATCGGCAACACCGGTGGTTTCGACGATGAGATAGTCGATTTTGTCGGGGCGTTCGAGGACTTTATAAACAGCGTCGAGCAGGTCGCTATTGATCGTGCAGCAGATGCAACCGTTGCTGAGTTCGATCATGCTGTCATCGGTGGCGACAATCAGCTCGTTATCGATGCCGATTTCGCCAAATTCGTTAACGAGAACGGCGGTTTTAACGCCGGATTGGTTGGTCAGGATGTGATTGAGCAGGGTGGTTTTACCGCTGCCGAGAAAGCCTGTGATGATGGTGACGGGTAAACCGAGCTTGGGGGCGTTCATCACCGGTGCTTCGATCGCTGAAGTCATAACAAAAGGAACCAAAAAGGTGAGTGGAGAGAGTGTGTAAAGGGTAAGCGCGTGTGCGGGGAGAGTGAGCGCTTTCGGGGGTTAACGAGACCTCTAGGATTGACGCTATACCAACCCGAGAACGCTTGCGAGTAGAGCTTTTTGGGCGTGCATCCGATTTTCGGCTTGATCCCAGATGCGTGAGTGTGACCCTTCCATTGCTTCGTCGGTGATCTCTTCGCCGCGATGGGCTGGGAGGCAGTGCAAAACGATCGCCTCGGGATCGGCGAGATCCAGCAAGGTCTGATTGATTTGGTAGGGGGCGAAGATGGGGGCGCGATCGTCGGCTTCCGATTCTTGTCCCATGCTGGCCCACACGTCGGTGTACAGGGCATGAGCGCCCTCGGCGGCGGCTTTGGAATCGGTGGTAACGATCACGTCGCTTTTGCATTGGCTAGGGTACGGGCGAGATCGGTCATTTCCGCGAGCGGCTCAAAGTTGGGAGGCGTAGCAACGCGAACATTTACCCCAGCTAAGGCACAGCCCAACATTAGGGAGTGGGCGACGTTGTTACCATCACCGATGTAGGTTAGCGTCAGGCCGGATAGTGTGCCGAAGGATTCTTTGAGTGTGAGCAGGTCGGCGAGGGTTTGGCAGGGGTGGGCGAGATCGGTGAGGGCGTTGATGACAGGGATCGCGGCGCGATCGGCAAACGTTTGCAGGTCGCTTTGCTCGAAGGTACGGATTGCAATAACATCGAGGTAGCGATCAAGGACACGAGCGGTGTCGATTAACGGTTCGCCGCGTCCAACTTGGGTCACGCTGGGATTGAGGTCAATCACCTGTCCCCCCATTTGATACATCGCCGCCGTGAAGCTTACCCGCGTTCGGGTCGATGCTTTCGAGAACAGTAGACCCAGAACTTTGCCAGGACATTGGGGCGTGAGATTCCCCGCTTTAAGCTCGGCGGACAGCTCAATCAGGCCCGTTAGTTCGTCGGCACTCAGGTCACCGAGGGTCAGTAGATCGCGTCCTTTAAGTGAAATCATCCCGATCGCTACCAGCGCAGCAAGAATAAACAGACAGTTTTAAGTTTAAGATTCAAGTTTAAAATGCAAGCGTTCGGTTGGCGAATGTCGCTGCGTATTGATGACGTGGGGATTCAACGATTCAATATCTAGCCCGTGGTGAATTTCATACCGCGTGACGATTGAACTGGATGTCTCAGTTGGAACACGAAACGTTTGAATCTCCAAGATGACAGGTTTGCTCATCTGGTTATGGGATTGCATTACCATCGTATATAGACAGCGCAATCATGTCTTGACGATGATCTCAACGGGTCAGATTTCGCGAAAACCTCGGAACAACGAACGCCCTCTCGTAGTGGCCTACGACTGAATAGATCCCTTCTTGCGTCCTGTTTCACCCTTGTTTTGGCGGCTCCGGCTTGATGATTCACTTACCCGGTTACGATCTCACAGGTGCGATCAGTGAAACGCCGACGTCGCGTCTCTATCGTGGACAGCGTCTTCATGATTCGCTTCCCGTGATCGTCAAAATCCCTAAGTTGGGTTCGGTGACGCCGCACGAGCGCGATCGCTACCGTCATGAATGGCAACTGTTAAGTAATCTTGATGTTGAAGGGGTGTCTCCCGTCATCGAAGCGGATCTCGATCGGGAGATTCCGATGTTGGTGTTTGAGGATACGGGCGGTCAGTTTTTGTCGCGTCAGGTTGAACCGCTGGATCTGACGCAATTTTTGGTGATTGCCAGTCGCTTCGCCGAAATTTTGGGCTTGGTTCACACGGCAAAAATCGTTCACTGTAATATTTCCCCGGACGCGATTCTGTATGAGCCGGAGAGCGAAACGGTAACCCTGTGGGACTTTAGCGGGGCGATTTGGGCAGAGGATCACCCCTCGAATGAAATTATCCGCACGATTAACACGCGCGTTCAGTTGTCCCATGACCTCGCCTACGTGGCGCCAGAGCAAACCGGTCGGGTAAACCGTGGCATCGACTACCGCACCGACTTTTACGCGTTGGGGATCACGTTTTTTCGACTGTTGACGGGGCGTGTCCCGTTTGAAAGCGATGATCTCCTCGATCTGATTCATGCCCATATCGCCCAGGCGTCACCACGGTTAACCGATCTGCTTCCTAGCATTCCGGTCACGGTGAGTGAGATCGTGGCGAAGCTGTTGGCCAAAATGCCGGAAGACCGCTATCAAACCGCCTGGGGTTTACAGACGGATTTGGTGCTGTGCTTGATTCAATGGGAGGCGACGGGTGAGATTGATCCGCTGGTGCTGGCGGAGCATGATTCGATCGATCGCTTGCAACTGCCGTCTCGGTTGTATGGGCGTGAGGCGGAGTTAAAAAAACTTGCCGAGAGTTTTCGTGAAATTGGTTTGCTGGATCGGACGGGGGCGATCGCGCTGAAAGCTCCCCCCAAATTGGTGCTGGTTTCGGGAGAGGGGGGCATTGGTAAATCGAGTCTGATTGCCGAGAGTTTTAAGCCGATCGCGCCGCAGTATGGCTATGTGCTCAGTGGTCGGTTTGAGTCGAGTCCCCAGGAGTTGACCTATACAGCGTTTGTCCAAATTGCCCAGGCGTTTGCGCGTCAACTGTTGACGGAAACCGCTGAACGGGTGGCGGAATGGCGATCGCGATTTCGCGAAGCGCTGGATCGGGATTTGGGCGCTCTGATCGAAATTGTGCCGGATCTCCAGTTGGCGATCGATTTAGAACCCTCCGATCCCGATCGATCCCATGAACCGTCGTCCTTTCTGTTTGTGCTACAGCGGTTTTTGTGGACGCTCGCGGTGAGTCCGTATCCGGTGGCGGTGCTGCTCGATGATTTGCAGTGGGCGGATGTGTCCACCTTGCAGTTTTTAGAGGATCTGCTCAGTGCGCCGCAAACGCGGGCGCTGGTGGTCGTCGGAGCCTATCGTCCGGAGGGCGAGTGTCCGAACATCGAAGCCTGTGGCACACGACTGCGCGATCGCGGGGTTAGTGTGACGGCCATCAAGCTGAACTCGATGAATCTCGCGGCAACGATGGAGTTGATTGCCGATGCTCTGCAACAGACCACGAGTTTTATTGCACCCTTGGCCTCGCTGGTGTTTCAAAAAACCGACGGTCATCCGTTCTTTGTGCGTGAGTTTCTCAAGACGCTGTATAACTCGGACTTATTGCGGTTTGATGATGAGTCTAAAAGCTGGCAATGGGAGATCGATCGCGTTCGATCGCAGGCCATCACCGATAACGTTCTGGAGTTGATGCTCAGTAAGCTGAATCAGTTGCCACAGCGATCGCAGCATGTGTTAAGCCTTGGGGCATTTCTCGGTCGGACATTTAGCCTGTCGGTGCTAGCGCAACTGCTCGATTGCAGCGTCCGTCACGTCTTGCGAGATCTGACCCCCGCCATTATCGAAGGCTTGTTATCTCCCCCCAGTGGCGTCGATCTCAGCCGTGAAGACCTCAGCAAAACCTCCGGGGAGCTGAACTATCAGTTTTTGCACGATTTAGTACGACAAGTGGCCTACCAGCTCACACCGACGGCAGAGCGTCCGGCGGTGCATTTGCAGATTGGCCAGATGCTGTTACACGAATGTGAAACACCTCAATCGCGCGAACACTTGCCCGATTTGGTCTATCACTGGAATGCCGGTGTCGCTGCGATTACCAACGACCACGATCACGTTGAACGGGCGAGGCTCAATCTCGCGGCAGCGTTACAGGCCAAGCAAGAGGGAGAATATGCGATCGCGGTCACCTACTGTGATGAAGGGTTAACGGCACTGAGCCGGGTCACCGCCGATTTACGCACGATCGCGCCGGATCTCCCCTAAATTTAAATCTTGAACGTGCCACGCTCGACTATCTCCAAGGCAATCTAGAGCGATCGGAAGCCCTCGTATCCCGGTTATTACCCGAGGCCAAACGTCCCAATGATCTCGCGGCGCTGTACTCGCTGATTGTGGTCGAGCAAACCATGCGCGGTGACTATGAAACACTCTGGCAAACCCTCACCGTCGGCGCTTTAAAACTGGGGATTTCCCTCGAACTTGACGATCAAACCCCCTGGCCGCAGCAAATTCGCCGCTGGCCTCTCAGCTTAAAATCCTCAGAACTCAACCCCGCCCAGCGGGGAGAACTGCCCGCCCGTCAGCCGATTTGTTCGCTGCTCGAACAGGCGATCGCCCCCGCCGCGATCGCCGGACGCCCCGAACGCTTGGCCGCACTCGTGACGCAACTTCTCGCCCAAGCCCCTGACCCCACGCCAGAACTCGCCACCGCCTACGCCATCGGCGGCATCCTCTTCCATACCTGTAGTGATGTCACCCGAGCGCGTCAGTGGTTGGCCGCCGCTCGTCTGATGAGTCATTACTGCGGTGAACCGCGTAGCAGCTACCGAATGCAGGCGATTCACGATATTTACTTTGCGCCGTGGCACGAGTCGATCGCGACCGTGTTGCCGCGTTTAGATCGACTGGCGATCGATACCTTTGGCGCTCGTGAGGTGCAGTATTCCAGCTATATTCGGGTCGCCCGCATTATTCTCGGACTCTACGGTGGTGTACCCCTGCCGGAGTTGCTGACTCAGTTAGCCGATGTGGCGACGTTTTGTCAGCATCACCACAATCACTGGGCAAGCGAGCTGACTGACCAGTTACGCGGCCACCTCGCAGCGTTACAGTGCGATGAGACGGAAACCGTCGAACCGGGAACGAACGCAAATCGTCCGAGGGAGCCAGTCGAAGCGAAACGCTTGACGGATACCCCTCGATTTATCCCAGAATCCAGCCTCGATCCAGCAGCTCTTGAGCTTCTAGACCTCAATCCTCCAGACTTCAATACGCTCGACAACTGCGATCGATTCGAGAACTTTGATACTTCAATCATTGGAGTCCTCGATGCTGCCCACACCATACAGCTCGACTATCTGGCTGGACGCTATGAATCGGCGATCGCGCTTGCCTCACGTTTAGAAGGACATACGGCCTGTTTGCTCGACTTCATCGCCTTAGCGCACTACCAGTTTTATTGGGGACTGGCGATCGCGGCACGACTCGAACCCGCACCACTCAAACCCGACGACGATGCGAGTCTCGCTGCAACCTCAGCCCTGGGGTCTGACGATCGCTCTCGATTAACCCCAGCACAGCGCAAAGCACTGCATGAACGACTCGACTCCCTGGGTCACCGCTTCCGCAAACGCGCCCGACGGGGTGTGGTCGAGTTTGAATGTCAGCAAGCCTTAATTGCCGCAGAAATCGCCCGCATCGACCATCAGCCGCTTGCCGCGATCGATCATTACGATCAAGTCATTCTGCTCGCAACCCGCCATAATTTCGACCACTACAACGCAATCGCCAATGAACTATCCGCCCGTCTCTGGCTCGCACGGGGAAATCAGGCCGTAGCTCGCACCTATCTCAACGAAGCCCTCCGACTCTACACACGCTGGGGCTGCCGCCTGAAAGTTGCCGAGATCGAACGGGAGTGTTTGGGCGTGTTGTTTAACTCGCTCACGCTATCAGAAGTCTCCACCTTCGCGACATCACCCAACCTCGCGGCCAGTACGAAATCGGTGGTTTTGGAGGAGGGGTCTACCTACCGTCAAGACCCGCAGTTGTCACTCCCCTTACAATCGGAGCTGAATCGTACGTTTGGCAATCGTCCTCCTGGCGAAGTGGTCTTTGATATGGAAACGGCCATCAAGACCTCGCAGATCCTCGCCGGAGAAATCGAACTTGATCGCCTGCTCGATAAGTTAATGCAGCTCGTGCTAGCCAATGCGGGCGCGACCTCGGGCAGCTTAAGCCTAGAGCGTGACGGTGTTTTTCAGGTGGTGGCGATCGAGCGAGTTGAAGGGGCGGCCTCCACCTCCACCTCTACATCGATCCGCACCCGTTCACTCATGCCAATTCCGGCGGACGAAACCTGTGTCCCGTTGTCCCTGCTGAACTATGTGGGCCGAACCAACACCAGCGTTTTGCTCAATGATGTCAGCTCCGATCGCACCTTTGCCAATGATCCCTACATCCAACACGTCAAACCCAAATCCATTCTCTGCTCCCCCATTCAAGGACAGGGAAAATTACTCGGGATTTTGTACCTCGAAAATGTCCTAACGGCGGGTGCATTTACCGATGATCGCCTCGGAATTTTGATGCTGATTTGCGCCCAGGCCGCGATCGCCCTGGAGAACGCCGAACTGTACAACACACTGCGGCAATCAGAACAGCGTGAACGGGAACGCGCTGCCGAACTCAATCGATCGCTCGCCGATCTTCAGGAAGCCCAACTTCAGGTCATCCAAAGTGAAAAAATGGCAACCCTCGGTCAACTCGTCGCCGGGGTCGCCCACGAAATCAACAATCCGATCGGCTTCATCGATGCCAACCTCAACCATGCACGCGGCTATGTGGAAGATTTGCTTGAACTGATCACGCTATACCAAGACGGCGGCAGCACCGATTCCGAAGAAGTCGAAGATCTGCTCGAAGATATTGAGTTTGATTTTCTGCGTGACGATCTGCCCAAACTGCTCGCCTCGATGAAAGTTGGCACCGATCGCATTCGTCAAATTAGTAGATCCTTGCGGACATTTTCGCGATCGGATACCTCGAAGCCGGTGGCGGTCGATATCCATGAGGGGCTAGACAGCACGCTGATGATCCTACGGCCTCGCCTGAAATTTACCGAACGCCGCACGGATATCGAGATCGTTCAGGAGTACGGATCGCTACCGTCGATCATCTGCTATGCCGGACAGCTCAACCAGGTATTTACGAATACGATCGCCAATGCGATCGATGCCTTTGATGAACTAGCCGAGGGCTATGCCCAGGGTGAACCCATCCCCACAGGGCTGACGGCTGAAGGCAAGAAACTCGCTGGCTGTCAGATTACGATCACCACCTCAGTGGATGATGAGCATCAAGAAGCGGTGATCCGAATTCGAGATAATGGGCCAGGGATGCCACCGGAGGTGCGCGATCGCATTTTCGAGCGCTTGTTTACCACGAAAGATGTGGGTAAAGGAACCGGACTCGGGATGTCGATTTCCCATCAGATCGTGGTGGAAACTCACAAGGGACGGTTTAATTGTGAGTCTGAACTGGGTCAGGGGACGACGTTTGAGATTGTGATTCCGGTTAATGTGGCCGCGATCGATGATTCCGAGTCCGATGATTAATTTAGGCTTGAGTTCATCCCCATAGACAGCCCGGTTCAACCGGAAGCACCTGACTGAAACATCATGCGCCGACGCCACCTCCTCCAATTTCTCAGTGCTGTCCTGTTGAGCTATGCCAGCAGTCGTTATAGAACCACCGCCACCGCCACCGCCAACGAAATGCAATCCAACACCTCGCGTATTGTAGTCATCGGTGCAGGTTTGGCCGGTTTGGCTGCCGCGCGGGAGTTACACCACCAGGGTCATAAGGTGGTGGTGGTCGAAGCTCGCGATCGCCCCGGTGGTCGAATTTGGACGAGTCACCAATGGCCGGATACACCGCTGGATTTGGGTGCAAGCTGGATTCACGGTGTCCAGAATAATCCGTTAACCGCCCTTGCCGACGAAATTCAGGCTCGTCGATTAACCACCCATTACGAGCGTGCGACGACCTACAACACCGATGGTCAGCCCCTGTCCCGTGCGGAAAATGATCGCTTGGAACGCCTCGAAACCCAAGTCTTGAACGCTTTAACACAAGCACAAACGGGAGATGAGGATGTGTCGATCCGGCAGGCGATCGCACCATTGATGCAAGGGCTGGATCGATCCTCGGGACGGTATCGCTGGCTTAACTTTATTTTGAGTAGCACGATCGAACAGGAGTATTCCGGTAGCGCTACGGATCTGTCTACCTACTGGTACGACCAACTTCAAGAATTTGATGGGGGTGATGTTTTATTTCCCCAGGGCTTTAGTGCGATTACAGAATTCTTGGCGCAGGATCTGCGGATCGAATTCGGTCAGCCGGTGCAAGCCATTGAATGGGGGCGATCGCCGCTGCGGGTGGTGACCTCGCGATCAGAGTTTATCGCCGATCGGGTGGTGGTGACGTTACCTCTGGGCGTACTCAAAGCCCAAACCGTGCAGTTTTCGCCCGCACTGCCACCGTCCAAACAGGAGGCGATCGCCAAGCTGGGCATGGGCGTCTTGAACAAGTGCTATTTGCGTTTCCCGAGCGTCTTTTGGCCGAAGGATGTGGACTGGTTGGAGTATATCCCCGCCCGTCATGGCGAGTGGACGGAGTGGGTTAGCTTTAAGCGTGTGGCTGACCAGCCGATTTTGTTGGGATTTAACGCCGCCGATCGGGGCAAGGCGATCGAAGCTTGGTCTGATGCGGAAATTGTCGCCAGTGCAATGACTACCCTCAAAACGATCTTTGGTGACGAGATCCCGCAGCCGATCGAGGCACAAATCACACGCTGGGCCAGCGATCCGTTTAGCCTGGGGTCGTACTCCTACAATGCGGTGGGTTCGACGCCCAAGCTACGTCAAGCGCTGGCGGCTCCTGTGGGTCAGGCGTTGTTTTTTGCGGGTGAAGCGTCGCATCGCAAGTTTTTCGCGACGGCTCACGGTGCTTATTTGTCGGGTCTACGGGCGGCGCGGCAGATCTTGGCGTTATGAGCACCGAATAATGCCACTGTATCGATTGATCGACACGGATCTAACTACGATCGAACTGGGACGGAAGGGCAAGTTCTACACTAGGAATAGACGTTAAATTCGGTTAAAAATTCTGTGGAGTGCGTTGGGTTATGGTTGCAGTCCCCCACTACGTGAGTCCGAACGAGTATCTTGCGATTGATCGTGACAGTACGGTTCGTCACGAGTACCGGCGTGGTCTTGTCTATGCGATGGCGGGTGGCAGCACGGCTCACGCACGAATTGCGGTCAATCTCGTGAGTCTGCTCAATCCTCGTCTGCGGGGTACGCCCTGTCGGCTGTACAACGGTGATGTCAAGGTCAATTATCAAGACCAGTTTTATTACTACCCCGATGCGTCGGTAAGCTGTGATCCGCGCGATCGGCAAGATCCCATGGTGCAGCGCCATTCTAAGCTGATTTGTGAGGTGTTGTCGGACAGTACGGCAGTGTTCGATCGGGGTGAGAAATTTCTGGATTATCAAAAGCTCGATCGCCTAGAGGAGTATGTTTTGATTGCTCAGGATATACAGCAGGTTGAGTGCCGATGCCGACAGGCGGATGGTGATTGGGCGACGCAGGTTTATCGGGCTGGCGATCGGGTGATGCTCACGAGTCTCAATTTTGAGTTCGAGATTGGCGAGTTGTATATAGATATTGATTAATGCTTCACGGTACAGAGTTTTTGCGGGGCAGAGTTTCTGGGAGAGCAGCAATTGATTGGGCTTAAACTTTGATGGGTGCAGTTTTGGGTTTTGGGAGGTAATAAATCGATGGATAGATTGGATTTGCAGGTTACGCGGGAGTTTCGCGATCGCCTTCAGTCGATGATTCCGATCGTCGATTTGCGGGTGTTTGGTTCGCGGGCGCGGGGGGATGCCCAGCCGGATTCAGATTTGGATGTGTTTATCAAGGTGGCAACGCTCGATCGCATGACTCGCGAGCTGATTTATGAGATTGCGTGGGAGGTTGGCTTTGAATACGATCGAGTGATTTCGACGTTTGTGGCGTCGGTGGATCAGGTTGAGTCTGGAGCGGTGGGGGCTAGTCCGCTGCTGGCGCGGGTGCTGGAGGAAGGGATTTTGGTATGAGTGAGAATTTACGGCTGTTGGTGCAATATCGCTTGC
>JAAUPN010000171.1 GCA_012033105.1 Coleofasciculaceae cyanobacterium RL_1_1 | reverse complement strand
TTAACGCCAAATCAGCAAACGATTGCTTTTGCTCCTTGGCATAGGCCATGATGTCGCCCATGACCCAGTTGGCGGCTTGTTTGACCGGCGCACCGGCCTTGAGGACGGCGTCAAAATAGATCGTGACATCAACGTCTTCGGTCAAGACGCGGGTATCGTAGGCGGAAAGACCGAGTTGCTCTTCGTAGCGGTGGCGTTTTGCGATCGGCAGTTCGGGGAGTTCGGCTTTCCAGGCAGCGACTTGTTCGCGGGAGACTTCCAGCGGTGTGAGATCCGGTTCGGGAAAGTAGCGGTAATCGCTAGCGCCTTCTTTGCTGCGCATACTTTTGGTGCATTGCAGGTTTTCATCCCAGAGGCGGGTTTCTTGGATGATTTTCTCTGCGCCGGTCTCGATCGCGTTGATTTGCCGCTCGATCTCGTAGTCGATCGCCCGCGCGATCGCGCTAAACGAGTTCATGTTTTTGATCTCGACCTTGGTACCAAAGGCATCTTGACCGACGGGACGTACGGAAATATTCACGTCACAGCGCATCGATCCTTCTTGCATATTGCCGTCGCAGATGCCGAGATAACGGACAATGCGGCGAATTTCCTGACCGTATTCTGCGGCCTCGCGCCCGCTACGAATATCAGGTTCGGAAACGATTTCGAGCAGGGGAACACCGGCTCGGTTGTAGTCTACGAGGGAATGGGTTGAACCGGCGAGCCGATCGCTCCCCGCATGAACGAGCTTTCCGGCGTCTTCTTCCATGTGGGCGCGGGTGACGCCGATCCGCTTGCGCTGCGGGTTACCGTCGTCGTCGATCAGTTCAATCTCGAGCCAGCCATGTTCGGCGATCGGTAGGTCGTACTGCGAGATTTGGTAGTTTTTGGGTAGGTCAGGATAAAAGTACTGTTTGCGATCAAACTTGCTATAGGGCGCGATTTGACAATTCAGCGCGAGCCCCATTTTGACGGAATATTCCAGCACCTTTTGATTCAAGACGGGCAATACACCGGGCAACCCCATGCAGATCGGATCGATATTGGTGTTGGGCGTTGCGCCAAATTCCGTCGAAGAATTGGAAAAAATTTTGGTGTTCGTACTGAGCTGGCAGTGCGTTTCGAGGCCGATTACGGCTTCGTATTGAGTTTTTGTCGGAGCTGCGGCTGTCATGGGCGCTCTAGCAAGGTTACGGTTCGATCGCGTGTGATCGCCGAAGCGATTGACACCTAATAATATTAACGTCAAGCCGTGGCAAGTTTAGAAAAGGTCTCGGATTTTGCTGTGATCTTCTGGCCTGTCTCAGGGTAAGGCATTACCCGAGAGCCGTACAGCGTACAAACCTGACCCTGAGGAACGAGCGTGAGTTAATTAGAAAGGTCGCGAACAAAAGGGTGGGGTATACTTCAACTCGAAATTATTTGTGAGATCGTTGGGAGAATTAATCGCCCTGGTGCTGCGAATGACATTGAATTCGATGGCGTTAGAAACGCATCCCCCAACGTCAGCCAGTATGACCATCATTGGTCTTGGCTTTATACAAGTGCTTCCCTTTACCGATCGCCTTTCACTGTAAATATACATTCTCTTTTATGGCAGACATTACTCCCAATCAAATGCGTGATCGTCTCGGAAATATTGATCAAATTCGAGACATTCTGTTTGGCGATCGCGAGCGTGAGTATACCGAGCGCATCGATCGCCTTGAAGCGGATTTAGAAGACCTCAGCCAAGCGATCGAGCTACGCTTAACAGCCCTCGAAACCCAAATGTCTACGGATTTGCAAACGGCGGTCAATTCCCTGGAGAAAAAAATCCAGTTCGTTAGCTCAAGTTTGAACAACGAATCCAACGAAATTCGCCAAAGCTTACAAACGGTCGAGCGTGACCTTGCAGGCAATATCGTCATCGTCGAAAAGACGCTATCAGCCAGCCTCGGCGAAGTTGAGACGGGTCTTTCCAGCACGCGATCGCAACTCAAATCCGGCTTGCAAGAACTAAAATCACAATTACTGGATGAAATCGAGAAACACTTCAACGGTCTCGGTAGCGAAAAAGTTTCGCGCACAGAGCTAGCCGAAATGCTGTTCGATCTCTGTATGCAAGTGCGCGGCCAAAGCGAGTCGTCAATGGCAACAGAGACCACCCAAGGAACGTTTTTATTGCCCGATCGACAGGTTGAAGATTGAAGATTTCAGTACAATCGCCGTATGGCTTGCTCAAACTCTGAATCTGAACCATCCAACACCCCACCTGCGTCCGAGGTAGATCGTCGTCAGTCGCTTGAAGATCATGCTCTGTCGTCTCTACTCGATTTACTGGCGGGGGGCGATCGTGTCGGTAGCCCTACGCTCAATGGCTACCGGCATGATGATGCCATGCAAACCGATCAATCCCCAGACACGCACGCTCCTGTGAGCAGCATTGAGACAGGGATAACGGATGGTTCTGAGACTGAGATTCAGACTGAGACTGAGATTCAGACCCAACCTGCGATTCAGACCCAACCTGCGATCAAGACTGAGACCCAAACCCAAACGGGGACACAGACCGAGAGCGAGACTCAAACTCAAACTACGCTCAAGGGAGCAGAGACGGAGACTGAGATCCTAGCTGAGATCGAAAACGAGACCGAGGTTCTACCTCAAACTGAGATCGAGACCGAGATCGAGACCGAGACCGAGACCGAGGCAAAACCTGACCAACTCGCCTCATCTCGTTTGCCGGATGCCACGCCATCCAAGCCCCTACCGTCTACAACGACAGACACTGCCCTATCCTCGGCTCACACGGGTCGAACATCGCGCCGCATTAAGCTCAGTCCACAAACCCTACGCCAACGCACCAGTGTTGGCGAATTTGTCGAGCCGATCGCCCCTACGAACCCTGCCATCCCCCAGGCAACCGCTTCGCCAGTTCCATCACCGGTTCCCTTGCCCACTCCCCCACAACGCCAGTCTCCCCCAGCACCACAAACCCCCCTCCCCTCACCCCATCCCATACACGCGATCGTCCCGGCCAGTGAAACACGACTAGCCGAGCTAGAAACCCGGCTGATCGAACTTGAATCACAGTTTGACTTTAGCGATCTGTCCGAAGCCAAGGATAAACAGACCAAACTAATGCCGCTGATTGATGAAATTCTCAGCAGCTTGACACCGACAGCATTACGCCAGGAAACGATTCGCAGCATTATCCCCGTAATCGATCGCATCATCATTGAGCGATCGGAGCAAAACCGTGACGCCATGAGTGCGGCAATTTCTGACCTGATGCCCCAGGCGATCGCGCGGCAAATTGAATCCGATCCCCATGCGATCGCCACCGCCGTCGCCCCCGAAATGGCCGAAGCCATCCGCCGCCAAATCGCACTCAAAAAAGGAGTGCTCGCCGACGCGATTTCGTCGGAGATGGGTGAGGCGATCCGCCGTCAAATTATCCTCGCGCGGGAAGAGATGGTCGATGCGCTCTATCCCGTCATCGGCAACACGATCACGAAATACATGTCGGAGGAAATCCGCAACATCAATGCCAAGGTTGAACAAAGCTTTAGTTTAGAGGGGGTCACTCGCAAAATTCGCGCGAAACTTCAGGGCGTTTCCGAAGCTGAACTGATTTTGCGCGATGCGGCCTCGTTTACCGTCCAGGCCGCTTTTTTAATCCATAAAGAATCTGGCCTAGTCATTGCCGAAGCACAACAGCCGAATACGACTCCTTTAGAGTCGGATATGATCGGCGGTATGCTAACGGCCATCCGTAGCTTTGCCAATGATTGCATTGCCCAGGCGGATGCAGGCAACACGGCGGAACTCAATGAAATTGAGTACGACACCTTTAAGCTGGTGTTAGAAGTTGCGGGATACTGCTACGTGGCCTTGGTCGTGAAAGGAACGATCACAAAATCCTATGTCAACCATATGCGCTTGGTCATGGTCGGACTGGTTCAGAATTACGGTTCAGCAATCAAAGATTTTGATGGCGATCCGAGTACGATTCCGGATGATATTTCGATCAAGATTGCGTCTCTGGTTCCCGATCCGATCGACCTGAGCCAGAAACAAGCGCAGGATTCCAAACATCCTCCGGCACTATTGGTGTTGCTGGTGTTGGGAATATTGGGAGGAGTGGTGTTTTGGGCGCGTCAGTCATGGCAGCGTCGCGTGGAGGAAACGGTATTACGCAAGATTGACGCGGTTCCTGAGTTGACGGCGTATCAGATTGAGGTGGAAGCGGCAGGCAACCGGCTAGAACTGGCGGGGGATTTGCCCTCACGATCGCTACAGGAAAAATTAATCGAAGTGGTTACACCGTTGGTTCCCGATCGCGAGCTGGTTGACCGTACCCAGCTCACCACCTTTGAACCGGATGAAGCCACGATCATGGCGGAAGTAGACCGATTAACCTCGCTGCTCAACCGGACGTTATCCGCCACCGTGGTTACGCAATATCAGGATCGGCGGATTACGCTGAAGGGTTGGGCGGAAGATGAAACGGTTCTCGCGGCGATCGGCAGCGCCTTTGAGACGATTCCTGGCGTGAAATCTGTGTCGAGTGCGTTACTGATTGATGCACCACCGGATAAAATTCGGCTGTATTTTGAACTCGGAGAAACCAACCCGATCGCGATCGGCGAACGTAAACTAGACTCCGTCGAGCGCTTTCTCCGGGAGTTTCCGAGCCTACAACTGGAGGTCATTGGTCACGCAGATCGCATCGGCTCCACGGAACAAAACAAAACGCTTATCTCTGGCGCGCGCAAATCAGATTCGTCAGTTGTTGATCGATCGTGGAGTAGACGCCAATCGTTTAACGGCTCGCGGTTCCCTCGATCTGCCGCCCGGAATTGATCCGCAACAGTCGCTAGAACTCAGTCGCTGCGTGCGCTTTGAAATTCGCGACCAGAACTAAGGCGCAATTCTCAATCTGCGACCGTCAAAGATGTGCCGCACGTCAACCCAGACAAAATAGGCCATAATTCACCGAGTAGAACAGAAAAGCTTGATTCTGCTCCTGTAGGCGTGTCATATTCTTCTGTCTAATACTAAAGACTCAATAATCTGCTATCGAGTCTAAAGGCGGTTATCCTCAAGCAAACGCGACGCGCACAGACTTCAGAGAGCAAAAGTTTCGTTATTCTTATGGCTGTAATATCTCGAAAGATCACAATGGTTGGTGACTTTAGCGTCGGTAAAACGAGCTTGATTCGCTGCTATGTGGAGGGAAAATTTGACGATCGCTACCTCTCGACGGTGGGCGTCAAAATTTCGCGCCGCAATCTCGACCTCCCGAGCGTTGATGGGGCTGACCCCCAAGCGATTCAACTGATCATTTGGGATTTAGAAGGTCAGACGAAATTTAAGGCGATCGCTCCCACCTATCTACAAGGTTCAAGGGGAACCATTATCGTTGCAGATATTTCACGACCGGAGACGATCGACAGCATCAAAGGGCATATCGAGCTGTACCGCAGCGTTAGCCAGGATGGCGCGATCGTAATTGCGCTCAATAAAACCGATCTATTTGAACCCCAAAAAAGTCAGGGTATTTTAGACCAATTAAAACAAACCTATCAAGCCGATATTATCGAGGCGTATAGCACGTCTGCAAAAAGTGGTCAGAACGTAGAATCGCTCTTTATTCAGTTAGCGGCGGCTACGCTCAAGTAAGGCGATCGGGACGGTCGGAAATCGTTGACAAGAGGGGGCGATATCACCTGGCTCGCTTGTCAGAATACCGGGCTTAGTTCCACAAAAGAAAAGGCGTACAGTTCACTGTTACGCCTTTTCTTTTGCGTTTGCTGATTCATTGAACGCTTTAACTTGCTACGTTGAAACCTGCGTCTTGTTTCAGAATTTTTTTTGGGTGTAAGTGGTGTTACATTAACTGACCGGCAACTGACCGACGACTGATTGACGCGACGGACAAGTATGAAGCAAGACCTTAAGATCTTAAGCGTCACTCAATCATCACTCAAATGCTTCAAACCGAACGCGGCTCGCGTGGGGGTCAATCTTCGACCAATACGACCAAAACCGACCCCAACCCGACGAGCTAGGCGATCGAGACTACCAGCTCGATTTCACGACGCCCGGAAGCAAACCTTTGTGCGCCATCTCGCGCAGTTGGTTGCGGCAGAGGCCGAAATCGCGGTAGTAGGCGCGGGGGCGACCGGTTGCCCAACAACGGTTGCGCACGCGTGTGCGGGAGCTATTGCGGGGAAGTTGCTGAATTTGGCTGTGGATCGCCATACGTTCAGCTTGGTTGGGTGCTTTGTCGAACGCTTCTTTCAGAGCTGCACGCTTTTCTTCGTATTTTTCAACGAGCTTCTTGCGTTTCAGGTGGCGCTCGACCATGCTTTTCTTAGCCATGAATCGGGTTGTAATCCTCAAAAGTACGAATCACCAGTTTAATATCATAGGCGATCGCTTTGGGTTTGTCTTGGTTTGATTCTCACTTTTCAAGGCAAATTGAAGTTACGGCGCAAAGCCGAGGCGATCGCCATAATTCAGCAAAATTTCGAGGGTTAGCAAGCGATTACGCCAGGTTTGCACCTGATAGCTATCGCGCAAACCCTGAAGCCGGAGCAAAGAATCAAAATCCGCACGATAGGCTTGCAGGGTTGCTTGAGCTAAAGCCAAATTGTCTGCGGTGGGGGATTGGGAGAGCAAGGTAAAGGCTTCCGCTAGCATCAGCGTGCGTCCGCGCCACTGTAGTAAGTCATCGTCATCCATCCAGAGATTGCCCGATCGCACTGCGAGTTCCCATTCCGTTTGCAGCAGTTCGTAACGCTGACGTGCCATCTCAAAAGGTTCACGCTCGGGCAAGATGTCCGACGATCCGCCTTGGGTTTGTCGCAACACTTGCTCAACCTCGCTGGAGAGGGCAGCGGTGGCAAACAGCGCGTAGCCCATGGTCGGTAAATCGCGTAGGGCTTGAAGTTGATCGGTGACGTTGGTGCGATCGAGATCGTGGAGCCGTACGGACGGGATAATGGGAATCGGGCTAGGTGTGGCCAACAACGGTCTGACCAGGCTTTCCAGGCGATTGGTATCTTCGGCATAACTCATCAGGACGACCTGATCGATGATACCTTCCTCAATCCAGGCTTCCCAATGCTGTTGCAGTTTATGGATACGTTCGTGGGTTGAGTAGGCGAAAACCGATGTAGACAGCGTTAACCCTGGTCGCCGACTGTCGATCCATTCGCGCACCTCACGCACGAGGGCAGTGACGTTATCGACGCGAAATTGCGTCCATTGCGCCCACAAATCACGATCGCGGGCGAAATCGTCAGCGGGTCAACGCCGGTCAGTGCTTCAAATTGTTCGCGTCCAGCGCTGCCATAGCCGTAGGTTCGTTCCGCGCCGGGATCTTGGAAGGGATAGCGAATGTAGTCGAGTTGGATGCCGTCTACATCGTAGTTATTGACGATTTCATCAAGCTGGCGAATCACAAACCAGCGGGCTTCCGGGTTAGCGGGATCAAGGAAGGTTTTGCGTGATCCTTGGTGGCGCACCCGTTCTTGGTCGTCGCGGTTTGCCCACTCGGGATGGGCGGCAAGAACGGGACCAGGATAGTCGATCGGGTCGCCGACGATCACGTTATGGGCTTCGTTACCGACCGCAAACGCCCAAACCCAGGCATGGAGTTCCATATTACGGGCGTGTGCCAGTTCGACGGCGGCTTGCAGCGGGTCCCAGCCTCGCGTCAGTGGATTTTGACGGGTAATGGTACTGGGATAAACCGGGTAGCCTGCGTTAATCGTTTCAAAAAGACGATTGTGATGCCCATGGCTTCGAGCCGATCGAACAGGCGTTCGAGTCCGGCGGCTGATCCGGCTTCGACGATCGTGCCGCGATCGAGCCAGATGGCGCGGATTTCGGGTTGGGCGCGTTGGCTGGCGTCAGGGTAGCTGTCGAGCAGGGCAAGCCGTGCGTCAATCCAGCGATCGCGAGCTTCGCGATAGGCTCCAGCGGCAACCAATCCCGGAAAATCTGCCAGGGTTGCCCGTGCTTGATCGAGGATGGTGGCGGTGGCTCCCAGGTCGATCGGCTGATCTGGGGTCAGCGCCACGATGTATTCACGATTGCGGTTGGAGGGCGAGGTTAGGCGATCGGTCTCCGTTTCGTCTTCCTCGGCAACGGCGATCCGATGATTAACCTGAACGGCTCGTGCAGCCTGGGTCGCACTTTGTACCCGTCCAATCAGATCGCTTAATTCCCGCTGCATTTTCAAGGCTTCAATTTGGGAAATGCGATCATCACCGCGTTCGACGGTTAAGCCCGCTGGAGCGACGCGCAGGGCTAGCAGGTTATCACCGGTTGTATTGCTGGTGTTTCCAGTGGTGTTAGACGCGGGTGCGATCGGCGATCGGGACACGGATGGGAGAGGCGGAGCGAGACGGTCGGGGTTTGGGTTTGGGTTGGTGGAATTGGCAGGGCGATCGAGGCGATTGGTGATTGTTGCAATCGGTTCCGTCTCTGTGCCTGTGTTGCGCGGGCGGGTATCTGTGGCGATCGGCTGAATTGAATCAGTTGAGTCGGTTGAATCAAATGAATCAAAGGTGATGCGCGAGGCGGAATCATCGAAACGGGTTGGGGATGAATCGCGAGACTCCGATTGCGGACTCGTCGGCATCGGCTCATTCCAGGCCACAGGTTCAAATTCTGCGTCAGGACTTCCCGGCTCTAGATCCTGGGAACGACGCAGCGCCGCCTTGAGCCACGCCACATCCGCCTCGATCGCACGATCGCTCCGTCCCCACTCCCAGCCCAAAAATGTCACCTGGGGCGAAACCCCAACCGCCGTCGCATTTCCCGCCATTTGCCATGCCGCCGCCGCCTGACTGTCACCGCCCGATAAACTCAAAATTCCACCATCCGGGATGCGTCCAAGAGCCTCGTCGGGCATCCAGGCCGTACGACAGGCGGGATCACGATCGCAACTCGTCGAAAGCAAACGCATGGCCGCCGAACTCGGCAATTCATCGAGCCACTGCATCCCAATCACATTACGTAAACCGTCTCGCACCTGCCGTGAGGACTCTTCCGCAAAACGCCCACTCACAATAATCCGGCCACCACTGCCCAGCCAGGTTTCGATCGCGCTGGCTTGCCGTCGTGAAATATCTTCGAGATTGAGCAAAAATAAAACCTTGCTATCACCGAGGTCGCTAACATCTTCCACGTCATCCCATTCGAGGGTGTGATAGCCAACCTCGGCAGTCTGTAGCCGTTGTTCGATTTCGCTCCAGTAGCGATCATTGTCATTGCTCCGAACGACAGCGATCGACGATGTGGAAACTGCCGCACGGGGTTGGAACACTTCGATCGAGAGTCCGATCCCAAAAACGGAAAAACCGACGATCGCACGCAGACGATGCCACGCTGGCAGGGACGAAAAAGGCATGAGATTTAGTCGTACGGTGAGGGTTGGAAGCGCAAGTTCTATCTTACGTCTACGGTGAATTTGCTGCTTTTCCCGATACTTTAGCAATCAAAAAG
>JAAUPN010000170.1 GCA_012033105.1 Coleofasciculaceae cyanobacterium RL_1_1 | reverse complement strand
CAGACTTCAGACTGTCGTTGAATACATTTAATGCATTCAACGACAGTCTGAAGTCTTACAGAGAATCAGCCCTAATTTAACGAGCCATACCGTGGGTAGCTTCCACACGAATCGGCTTCATCAGATAAAGTGAGATCAGCTCCACTGCATTCGAGATATACAGCGGTAGCTTCTTGAAGAACTTCACCAGACCGTTAGAGTTCGACTGAGCGATTTCTGCCAGTTTGTTGTTATTGGCAAAACAAACATCGAGGCGACCATAAAACTCAGGATTCTCAACATCCAAGATGATCGGGAACACACGACCAGCGGTTTCGTTGGTTTTCTTGATCACGTGAATGTCGTATTCACGCGCATCCAGACCCAGCGCACCGTAAAAGTCAGCACGTTGCAGATCGTTGAGGTACATCGTCGCAAAGACCGACAACAGGAAGAAGCGGCACCAAAGGCGAGCTTTCCAGTCGTTGAGCGTACCCGGTTGCGCCCGCATGATCGCATCGAAAAAGTCACCGTGACGGTTTTCGTCTTGGCACCAGTTCTCGAAGAAGTTGAACAGCGGATAGATGCGGTTTTCGGGGTGCTGTTCGAGGTGGCGATAGATCGTGATGTAGCGCCAGTAACCGATTTTCTCGGATAGGTAGGTGGCGTAGAAGATAAACTTCGGCTTGAAGAATGTGTAGCTACGCGCTTTGGTCAGAAAACCGAGGTCGAGCTGAAGATTGAAGTCCGACATGGCCTTGTTGAGGAAACCCGCGTGGCGAGCTTCGTCGCGGCACATCAGGTTAAAGCACTCAGCCAGTAGCGGATTGCGATTTTTGAGGCGGCGTCCGAGTTCTTTGTAGAGCAGGAAACCGGAAAACTCTGCGGTGCAGGATCGTTCGAGAAATTCAACGAATAGCTCGCGCTCTTCACCGGTGATGTGATCCCAAGTGGTATCAAATTGCTCGTCGCGGACAAAGTGATGACGATTGTAATCGACACGGAATTCTTCGAGAATCGCTCGCAATTCGTCTTCGTTAACCGAAATGTCCATCTTGGCCATTTCCTCGAAGTCGGTGGTGTAGAAACGAGGGGTAAGAATCGTTTCTTTCGCGGGCGACTTCACGCCGGGGCGCATCTCATCGATTGCTGGTTTTTTGAGGGAATCTACCATGGGAATTTTTGAGGTATTGCTGCGATCGCGAGAACTACGGTAGCCGCGTCACCAAACGCGCATCGGTACTGTAGGTCTAGGCTTTAAATTGTATGTAATTAGGTCTCAGTGTATCAACGGGCTGAAAGGCGATCGGTTGACTGTCGTAAAAAGTTACAACATGTTGCGTTTTTGGATCGTGTGTTGCGTCGGGGTTGTGCGATCGTACGGGATCGGCTGGGATCGAAGAGATTATGGGAGCGGCGAGACAAATGAGTCTAGCTAGCCAGGAAGCTCGGAGGCGATGTTAGGTCGGATCGCTCGATCGCCGAATAATCCGCTTGGCTTTAACCCCAACCGCTTGGTTGAAACGTATCAGCTCTAAGCTGCGATCACCGTAAATATCATTAATGTGTTCCTGGCAACACTCGATCGCAAACTCATTTAAGTCGGCCTCTTCGACTCCGTAGCGCAGCTCAAACTCAGTGGCATCAACCCGACAAAACGCCGGTCGATCCTCATAAACCCGACACTCGCGTGTCTCACGATCGTAATTCACACACCAACCATCATCCGCCACCATCCCGAGATAGAGTGTCAGCTCTTCGGGGGTAAGATAGTCACCGAGATCCGGTCGCTCGCTGGGTTCGAGGTAGCAGCACGCCCCGCAGTTTTTGACACATTGCCACGTTGCCATTGCTCTAAATCCTCGCTGCCCGCTACGCACGTTCCTTACTCTGTCTACTTTAGAGTAAATTTTTCGACTTTATGCGCGATCGAAGCCGTCAGCCTACGTGTCATTCTGTAAACTTTCTTAAATCATTCGATGGCACAGCCGCTAGTATGATTAACGGCATTAGCACTTTGCGATCGATATAACGCAACCGTTTTCGGAGATTTGAATTGATATGGAAGCTTTAACATCTACCCTGTCCTCGATCAACTGGGAAGTGATCGCCCAGCTCACTTTTGTCGGGCTGATCATTCTGTCGGGTCCGATCGTGGTGGGTCTGCTCGCCCTCCGTGGCGGCGACCTCTAACCTCTAAATCGTTTAGACCGTTTAGATCGTTTTTTCAAGCAGACAGCACGCACACTTTTTGTTTCCTGGTGTGGGGTGATGGCGATCGTTCTCTCCCAGCGAAACCCAATAGCCGATCTGACTGCAATTCTTGCAACGCTTAAGGATGTCGCCAGATCGGCTATTTCATCGCGGTTTTAAGGTCACTCAAATCTTGACAAACGGTACGAACTAAGGCAGTGTGCAACACAAGCCGAGTCAGACTCCCTCCCGGCGTGAGTTCATGCTAATCAGCTCGGATTTACTGCTCCATTTTCAGCGCTGTCGCCGCCGCGCATTTCTCGATACATACGGCGATGCTCGACGAAAAGCTCCGTCGGACAATTTTTTACTTAAGTTGCGCGAAGATAGTCAGGCTTACCGTGAGCTGGAACTGGCGAATTATGCCGACTATGTCCAGCCCAAGTTTACGCGGGGAAACTGGCGGGATGGGGCAGCGCAAACGCTGGAGTTGATGCGATCGGGGTCGAGTGTGTCTATCGCGGGGTGCTGATGACGCCGTGGCGGAAGGATGTGGATCTGGTGGCGACGCCGGATTTGTTGGTGCGGGTGGATACACCGTCGGAGTTCGGCGACTGGAGCTACATTTGTAAAGATATTCGGTTTGGTAAACGTCCAAAATTGGACTATCAAATTGTGTCGGTGTTTCACGGGTTGGTGTTGGCCGGGGTGCAAGGGGTTTGGCCGGATACGGCGGAGATTGCGCTGCGCGATCGCGGGAGTCATGCGGTGAGTTTCGAGCATCGAACCCAGGAAATGTTTGGGATTCTCTCGCGCTGTGTGGCGATGTTGCACGATCGCCAGGAGCCCGATCTATTTCTCTCGCGCCAAAAATGTAGCCTTTGCCATTGGCACGCGGACTGTCATCGCATCGCGCTCCGCGATCATCATTATCGCTGCTCCCCGGCGTCACGCCCAATCGCTTTGTTCAGCTCGCGGCTCTCGGTCTCCAGACGATCGAGGATATTCTCAAGCTGCCCTTTGATCGGCTTGTTCTGTCCGTCGGGCCGGAGAATGCGGCGCAAATCTTCCGCCAAGCTCAGGCCAATTTCAGCAATCTGGCGATCCCGCTGGCACTGCCGATTTCCCTGGTTCGCGATGTTGATCGCCTGCGTCAAGCGTTGGCCGATCCGGGGGTGGATCTACTGCCTGAGAAAATTCTGCCGCTGATGGTGGCGGAAGCATTTCCCGATCGTGATCTTGAGCTGCATTTTGACATTGAGGCAGAGCCTGATCGCGATGTGGATTTTTGCTCGGTGTTTTAGAGGTGAATCGGCGCACGGGACAGCAGCAGTTTCATGCATTCTTAGCGGAAACCCCAGAGGAAGAGGGACGGATTTGGGAGGAGTTTGTCGAGTTTATGCAGTCGCGTCCTGAGGCGCCGGTCTATCATTTTTGCGATTACGAGGTCAAGACGATCGCCCGCTTGGCACAACGCTACGGTACGCCGCCGGGGCAGTGGCAGCCGATCGCCGATCGCTGTGTGGATTTGCATTGGTGGGCGACGAAAACGGTGGTGATGCCGGTGGAAAGTTATTCACTCAAGGCAATGGCGCGATGGTTGGGCTTCGAGTGGCGTGACCCGCGAGCCAATGGGGCGCAGTGTATTTGTTGGTATAACGAGTGGCTGGAGACAGCAGATCGCGATCGGTTGGCTTGGATTGTGGATTACAACGAGGATGATTGTCGCGCGACCTATCAGCTCAAGATCTGGCTGGAGCAGTTTTTACGTTTACCGGCAATGACGGCGCAGGTTAGTACGATGCAAAATCCTGCGTTTACAACCGATTTTTCGACGAAAGCGACTGCGATTTAAGTGCAAGATTATGCAGGCAGCATCGACGGCTGCGATCGCACAAAGGCCAAAATATGGCTGGCGGTCGCCTGGGGTGCTTCGAGGTGGGGGACGTGGCCGCACTGATCGATCCAGTGCAGTTGGCTATTGGGTAGAGCGCGATCGAACACGAGCGCGTCTTTCGTACCCAGGATTTTATCGTTACGACCCCAGAGAATTAAGGTGGGAACGGTGACATCACCGAGCTGCTTACGAATGGACGGATAGCCGCCGCTTTTGGTGAAGGCGATCAGGGCTTCGTGCCAGTTGGGCATTTCGAGATGGAGCGCCGCACAGCAACGAGCATCGTCCGAATTAAGCTGTTTGTTGAAATAGGCGGACGCGCCGATACTGCTGCGAACGCTGGGACGCTTGAGAAAATCGGTGGCGAGTTTATCGAAGGGGGGAACGAGAAATTTACCGAGGACTGGGCCGTTGGCGATCCCAGCACTGTCGAGCAAGACTAGTCGCTCGACGGCCTCGGGATGACGCAGCGCAAAGCGGATCGCCGCCGCACCTCCCATCGACGCGCCGACGAGTACCACGGGACGATCGATCAGCGATCGCCAGGTGTCGAATAGATGCTGATCGATATCATCGGGTGTAAACCCGCTGCCCGCTGTGCGATCGCTAAAGCCAAACCCGAGTAAATCCACGGCGTAGGTTTCCCGCTCGATCGACAACAGCGGCTGAAGGCGGCGATATTCAAAGACCGAACTGTCAAACCCATGAATCAGCAGGATCGGCGCTGATCGCGCATCGGCCTGCCCCGTTTGCACATAGGTCGTGCGCAGCGGTTGCGGGGCGATCGCCGTCACGATCTCCGCAGCGGTGATCGCTTGAGCCTGAGCGATCGAAGTCGCCTCGGTGAGGTTTTGAACCGTATCGGGTAGAAATGCGGGAAACATACAGACAGGCGGAACGCAGCGCACCGGGTTAAAACTACAGAAATCATCAACTCAAGCATCGATCGAGCGGCAAATCAGGATTGACGCCCAGCATCATCGCCGGTCAGGCCGTTCAGCCCAAACCGTTTAGCCAGACCGTTTAGCCTATTCAGCCTCGGCCTGCCAGTCCCGCACGTACCAGCGATCGTCTCGTTGTTCGAGTTCATACTGGACTCGTAACGTATCGTTCGTTTGACGGACTTCCGAATTGTCCTCAAATAACGTACCGCGTTCAATCACAGTTGCGGAGACGATCGCGATCGGAGCCGCACCGCGATCCGCTAACGGAATGCGCGTGGATGTCGCCTCCGTCGTCGTGCCGGTTTCATCCGCTGAGGTTGCCTGATTGTCCGCCGCACGATCGGCTGTACCCTCGGGAGCCCGCTCGATCACCACATCCTTAACCTCATGCTCATACTCCCAGTACCAGCCGCTCGCCTCCGCATCGATCGCTAAATTTTCGAGTGACGCCAGCGCCGGAGCCACCAAAATTTCGCCAAGGGCATCGATTTCCCGATCTTTGCCCATCGCACGACGTTTGATGTCCAGCCAAGTTTTGATCGTGGCCTGGGCGCGTTCGTCTGTGAGTTGACCACGGGTTTGATCTTCCGGCGTCGCTGCTTCTGGGGCGGGTTTTGGCAGTGTGAACACCGGGCGATCGAGCGAAACTGTCACCGGTGTTCCCTCCAGTTTTGGCGCACCAAAATGACTAAACACACCGGCAATTCCCGCCAATACGCGCCCGATCACCCAGAAAATCAAGACGATTGCCACGACACCGCCAGCACCGAGCATAAGCAGCCGATCAATCCGAAGGCGAGGCTGACGGCGTACCCGTTTGCGGGGGGGAGATGAGGCCGCCGTGTCCTGGGTGGGGGGAATCGGTCGCGGCAATACGGGTGCCGGCTGGTCAGCGGTAGCGGCTTCTGTGAAGGCTGACCGATCAATCGTCCAGGAGACGGGATCGTCACTGCGGGGCATGAGGGAGGGCGCGGCAGATGCGGCAGCCAGGGAGGGCATGGGGCGGCGCTGGAATCGCGCTGCGCGTCTCGGGTTGCAGGGGCGGTAACTGTCGATAGCCGACTTCTAGCCAACGATCGGAGGCTTGGGTATCCGGTGGCAGGCTTTCGAGATAGGTTTGCACCTGGGGATCAGCAAAATAATCCTTGAGGGAAGCGGTGCGGTCTTTCAGGTCGCGAAAGTGGGGAAAAATATCACCCTGAAGCCACAGCTCGCTGTATAGACAGAGACCGGGCAACAGATCCGGTGACCCTTCCGAATTCTCGCGAATGACGCGCAGGGCTTCGTCATCTTGGCTGAGATCGAGCGATCGCGTCGCCCGATCGCTTTGTCCCAACAGCAAGGCACAGATTGCCTGCTCAAGATGAACATCCTGGCGGCGTCCGAGCTGAATCAACATCGATTTGGCACGATAAACCGAAGCGGGCTGATGCTGGACAAACCCCCGCGCGATCGCCGCATAGGCCGCGAGATACGTCGCCACCGCCGAAGGCCGACGCGCCTCCATTTCAAACAAAAGCTGCTGTTCCGCAACCGTCGTATATTGCCGCAACTGCTGGATAAACCGCAGGAAACCCTCGACACTCAGACCTGATCGATCATCACCCGCCCCATCAATGCCGCCACGATCCTGGAGCATATCGCGCAGCAACTGAAACCCGCGCTGACGTGGCACATCGCGATCGAGCGGTAACGACAGCAGCTCCAGCACACGATAGGGGCGCAACTTTCGCAAATCGGTTTGCATCTCGCCCCGCACCTGGGGCAGTAACCCCTCGCGCAACAGCATGGCCTGTCCCGCTTCCAGTGATGCCGCTGCCTTTTCGTAAAGCTTTTGTTGCCACTGCTCGCGACCAATTTCCAGATAAGCCATCGCCACCGACAGCACCACATCCGCTCGCTGGACGGTCTGACTGGCCGAATCCCGAATCGACTGGGGCTGACTCAAGAGCGGTCGTCCCAGCTTTAGCACCGTTTCGTATTCGCCCAACTCCAACAAAATCGGCAATGCACCGACCAGATTCGCCTCGGAAATCTCCAGAGTTGGCGGATTGGGATTGGGGTCGTCACTCTCTCCAACCTTTGACGCGCCGGGAAGGGTGGAGTTTAAAAATTTTGTGTCGTAACGTTCGCGCAGCACTTCATCCGCTAACGTCTCAAACGCCTCGTTAATCAGCGCCGCACGAGCCGCGATCGCCGTTTCGGAATATTCACGACGGGGCGACTGTTGCAGGCGATCGCGATAGGCTTGTTGCAGCCGTTCGGGTGTCGCCTGGATCGGTAATCCGAGTATGCGGTAGTAGTCGAGCGGAATTTGCACGGCGATCTACGTCAGGACGGCGGCGAATAGGACTGGTCTAACATATCCTATCTGACAAACCTGACGACGCTGCATCGGGATAGTCTTGGAGGTCAAACAGAACGGTTAGATGTGGCCTGTTTGGAATGACACCTTGCCACTACAATGTCTAGAGTGAATTTCTGGTAAAGCGCCCACATCGCAGCATTTCCATGGTCTCAGAACGTACGATTCCCGCAAGCAACACGGCAGCAGCCGAAATCGATCGCGATGCCGCCCTCGCGGTCTATCAGGATATGGTACTGGGGCGCTTTTTTGAAGATAAATGCGCCGAGATGTACTATCGCGGCAAAATGTTTGGTTTCGTCCACCTCTATAACGGACAAGAGGCCGTTTCCAGTGGCGTCGTGCGTGGCGCAATGAAGCCCGGTTATGACTACGTGTGCAGCACCTACCGTGATCACGTCCATGCCCTGAGTGCTGGCGTTCCGGCACGTCAGGTGATGGCCGAGTTATTTGGTAAGGAAACCGGCTGTAGTAAAGGCCGTGGCGGTTCGATGCACATGTTTTCCAGCGAGCATAATTTGCTCGGTGGGTATGCGTTTGTGGCGGAGGGTATCCCCGTTGCGGCGGGTGCAGCGTTCCAAAGCCGGTATCGCCGCGATGTGATGGGCGATGAATCGTCCGATCGCGTGGTGGCTTGTTTCTTCGGTGATGGCGCGAGCAATAACGGTCAGTTTTTCGAGACGCTAAACATGGCCTCGCTCTGGAAACTACCGATTATTTTCGTCGTTGAAAATAATAAATGGGCGATCGGCATGGCGCACGAACGCGCCACCTCACAGCCGGAAATCTACAAAAAAGCCAGCGTCTTCAACATGGTTGGTGTTGAAGTCGATGGGATGGATGTGATGGCGGTGCGGGAAGCGGCAATGGCTGCGGTGAAGCGTGCTCGTGCCGGTGAAGGCCCGACGCTGATCGAAGCGCTGACCTACCGTTTTCGCGGTCACTCACTGGCTGACCCGGATGAACTGCGATCGCAGGAAGAAAAAGACATCTGGTTCGCCCGCGACCCGATTACGCGCTTCGAGAATTACATGCTCGAACACAACCTCGCCACCGAAGCGGATTTCAAAGCGGTGAAGGATAAAATCCAAGCCGAGGTGAATGAGTCGGTTGAGTTTGCGGAAAATAGCCCCGAACCCGATCCGAGCGAACTGCGTCGCTATATCTTCGCGGAAGACGAGTAAGTCGGGTCAATGACTTATCTTTAAAAAAGGTCAAAAAGGGAGCGCCACACGTGACGCTCCCTTTCTTTATGACTTTTTTATGACCCTCGTTTCGTTGCAGTGGACTTCGGAGGGTTTACATCAATAGTCGGATCGGGATCACTCTCTATGGAGTCAATCACCTCATCGATCGTCACGATCTCCGGTTCACCGGCTCCATCCGCACGAATAATCTCCAGCACGAGGCGAGCATTGCCGCTCATGCTGTCGCGAAATCGGGTGAGGTCGGCGCAGGTGCTAGCCACTTTTTGCAAAATTTTCCCGGTTTTACGATCGCTTGCCAAATCCAACTCCGTCGGCGTCAGCGATCGCTCCTCATCTAACACCGCCTGGACAAGCGACACGAGGGGACGTGCTTCGGTACAGGCGTGCTGGTGAGCCACCTGGCAGGCCAGGAGCTGACACAGCTCGATCGCGCCCTGTTCGACGGGCAGCAGGTTGGGGTCAGGCGCGTCAGCCATTTCAGACAAAGACATAATCGATTCTTCCGTAATTCCGGTAGCAAAACGTTCAGCAGGCAGGCGGTCATCTTCCCAAAGGGTGCGGGCTAGCTCGATCGCTTGCTGGCGCGATCGGCGTGATGGCGTCACCCCGTACAAAATCACGAGTGTTCCCTGACGGGCGGTCGGCTCGCGATCAAGGTCATCGATGATTAGATAGCAAAGACGATGCGGAAACACATAGAGCCTTGTAGATTTGATTTATGTTCAATAAGTTCAATCACTTTACCCCAGGAATTGATTCTCGTTTTCGACCTGCACGCTTTCTTAATCTCCCGAACTGACGCGCGGTGACTGGATCGCTGGACTTCTGGCACGGTTCTAAGATTTAGAACGGCAACGGCTCGTTGAAAAAAACCGACTTCTGAGTCCGTGTTACGTGTGGGGTTGAGAAACTCTAGACTAGAT
>JAAUPN010000340.1 GCA_012033105.1 Coleofasciculaceae cyanobacterium RL_1_1 | reverse complement strand
AGCTTTGGCGCTCACACCCACCAGTTTTAATGCAGCGATCCGCGAACGTTTGGAGGAGTTGGGCGTCGAATTTGATCCCAGTCAGCCGGAGTTGCTGGCGATGTATCTAGGGGCGGCCTTCGATCAACCGGCTTCAATTTTGGATTATTTGCCCGAGGGATCGATCGTGGCGATCGATGAGCCGGAAGCGTGCCGAGGTCATGCCGATCGGTGGGTTGACCATGCCGCTGATGAATTGGCACGCAAAATAGAACGGTATCCCGACCTCAAGCCGCTGCACCGCAGTTTTGATGACTGTTTGGCCAGCAGCAAACTTACGTTCGATCGCCTCGAACTCACCGAACTCGTGACCGAAGACGGTGGCCTCAATCTCGCAAGTCGTCGCATTCCGTCCTCTCCCCACCAGTTCGCCAAACTCGCGGAAGTATTACGCGAAGAACGCGATCGGCGGTTTAACGTTTTCCTCGTATCCGCGCAACCGAGCCGATCAGTGGCGTTGCTCAGTGAGCATGACTGCCCCGCCCAATTTCTCCCCAACGCCCAGGACTTCCCAGCGGTCGATCGGCTGCAAACCCAGCGCACCCCGATCGCTTTAAAATACGCCGGACAAGCCGAACTGGAAGGCTTTATTCTGCCGACCTTTCGCCTGGTGGCCGTCACCGATCGCGAATTCTTCGGTCAGCACGTCCTCGCCACCCCAAACTACGTCCGCAAACGTCGTCGCGCCGTCTCCAAAGCCGTCGATCTCGACAAACTCAAACCCAACGATTTTGTCGTCCACCAAGACCACGGCATCGGCCAATTTATCCAGCTCGAAAGTCTGACGATTGATCGCGAAACCCGCGAATATCTCGTCATCAAATACGCCGACGGCACACTACGGATCGCCGCCGACCAGGTCAACACCCTCTCGCGCTACCGCAAAACCAGCGAAGGCCACCCCCAACTCCACAAAATGTCGGGCAAAGCCTGGGCGAATGCGAAAAGTAAAGTTCGCAAATCCATCAAAAAAGTGGCGCTGGATTTGCTCAAGCTTTACGCCCAACGTGCCAAACAGAGCGGCTTTGCCTTTCCCCACGATTCGCCCTGGCAGCAAGAACTCGAAGATTCCTTCCCTATCAGCCAACGCCCGATCAGCTCAAGGCCGTGCAGGACATCAAGCTCGACATGGAAGCCGATCGCCCAATGGATCGCCTGGTTTGCGGTGATGTGGGCTTTGGTAAAACCGAGGTCGCCGTCCGCGCCATCTTCAAGGCGATCACCTCCGGTAAACAGGTGGCACTCCTCGCCCCCACCACCGTTTTGACCCAGCAGCACTACCACACCCTCAAAGAGCGATTCGCGCCCTACCCGATCGAGGTCGGCCTGCTAAACCGGTTTCGCACCGCCAGCGAACGCAAGCAGATTATGCAGCGTCTCGCCACCGGTGAGTTAGACGTGGTGGTGGGTACACAGCAAATTCTCGGAAAAGCCGTCAAATTCAAGGATCTGGGTTTGATGGTGGTGGATGAAGAGCAGCGGTTTGGGGTGAATCAAAAGGAGAAAATTAAGGCACTGAAAACCGAACTCGATGTCCTCACGCTGTCAGCAACACCGATCCCGCGAACGCTCTACATGTCGATTTCCGGCATTCGTGAGATGAGCCTGATCACGACACCACCCCCCTCTCGCCGCCCGATTTCCACCCACGTGACACCGTTCGATCTCGACACCATCCGCAGCGCCATCAGTCAGGAACTCGATCGCGGTGGTCAGGTGTTTTACGTTGTGCCACGCGTGGAGGGGATCGAGGAGGTGTCGGCGAAAATTCGCGAGATGGTTCCGACGGCACGACTGGCGATCGCGCACGGGCAGATGGATGCGGCGGAGTTGGAGTCGATCGTACTGGGCTTTAGCTCCGGTGATGCGGATGTACTGGTTTGTACAACGATCGTTGAATCGGGGCTGGATATTCCACGTGTGAATACGATTTTGATCGAGGATGCCCAAAAGTTTGGTCTGGCGCAGTTGTATCAGTTGCGCGGTCGCGTCGGGCGATCGGGCATCCAAGCCCATGCCTGGCTGTTCTATCCTGCCCAAACAACGCTAACGGAAACGGCACGGAAGCGTTTACGAGCGTTGCAAGAGTTCAGCCAGCTTGGTTCGGGCTATCAGCTCGCGATGCGCGATATGGAAATTCGCGGCATTGGCAACCTGCTCGGTGCGGAACAGTCCGGCCAGGTGAACACGATCGGCTTTGATCTGTACGTGCAGATGCTCCAGGAGGAAATTCGCGAAATCCAAGGCCAGGAGATTCCGAAGGTGGACAACACCCAAATCGATCTCAAAATCACGGCGTTTATCCCGACGGATTATATGCCCGATCCCGATCGCAAGATGGCCGCCTATCGATCGGTGGCAACGGCTTTAAGTCGCCGCGAACTCAAGCAAATCGCAGCCCATTGGGTCGATATCTACGGACCATTACCCAAAAGTGCAACCCAGTTGTTCACGGTGATGGAGCTGAAGCAGGTGGCGAAACAGCTCGGTTTTTCGCGCATCAAGCCCGACGGTCAGCAGCATGTGGTACTCGAAACGCCGATGGAGGCTCCAGCCTGGAATTTGCTAGCGGAGCATCTGCCGAAGCATCTCCAAAAGCGGTTTGTCTATTCCCCCGGTAAGGTGACGGTGCGCGGGTTGGGTACACTTCCAGCGGAGAAGCAGTTACGCAGTTTGATCGAGTGGCTCGATCAGATACAGGCGGGGTTAGATCAGGCCAAGCAGACGCCGTCGAATCTGAAGTCCGTGGGGCAAGCCGCCTTGATAGAGGCGGGATAAGAGGTAGGGTGGGCAACGCCCAACATGACAGATATTTCGCTGGCATTGATCGTGGTGGGCGATGCCAACCCTACTAGCTACTCTAGCGAATTTGCTTAACCCAAACTCAGATAAAATCAGCTTTTAATCATCATACTGATCAGAATTCATGTAGTGAGACATCTGTTGACTAAACTCTTGTTCCTCTGAACATGTACCATGAGCCTCTAACAGTACCTCTTGAACCATAGCCTGAATCGTATCTAGCTCTAAGTCTAATTCTGAGAAGCTTCCCGAAAAGTGTTTTAGACGCTCATTATAAATTTCCCATAAGGATTTCCAGTGCCAAGGCTCAAGTGACTCAATATC
>JAAUPN010000021.1 GCA_012033105.1 Coleofasciculaceae cyanobacterium RL_1_1 | reverse complement strand
CTCGGCAGAAATCGCCATTTCGCCATCGAGCCAGATTTCGTAATACGCGCCCGTTTGGGGACGTAGCAAGTGCGCCACGTTGTCGGCGTATTCCCAGGCGAGGTCATACTCGGGACGATTTTTAAACGGGGCGGGCGGAGCCATCACGTTGCGATTGAGGTCGCCGCACGCGCCGAGGGTTGAACCGAGGTTATTGACGATCGCGGCGATCGTCGCCTTCAGATTTTTCTTGAGAATGCCGTGAAGCTGGAAACCTTGGCGAGTCGTGACGCGCAGGGTTTCGTTACCGTAATCCGACGAGAGTTTATCCAGCGCCTTGAACAACTGCGGCGGAATAAACCCACCGGGATTACTGGTACGGATCATCATTTGATAATCCTTTTCTTGGCCTTTGACGCGATTTTCGCGGTTATCCTGCTGGTAGGAACCGTGAAATTTAAGGATCTGAACAGCTTGCTCGGAAAAGTGCGTCGTATCCTGCTGAATCTCCGTGGCAACGGGTTCACGCAGGAAGTTGCTCGCTTCCTTAAAATTTTCGACTTTAGAGCGTTTTTCGGTGGTGGTAGTCATCACGGCTAACGAGGGGGTGGCGATCGGGCGTAATCTGGTACCGCAAATTGGGGTAACACAGACGGGTACGCACTAGCACAATCTCCGGTTATTCGGTCGGGATTGTGGGCTTTACAGGGTTTGTATTCTAACACTCACGTCTAAAAAAATGCGGCCCACCTTACGAACCCTTGCGAAGCGTTACAGTTCGATACAGCTCGATCGCCGATTCATGAACCTTCCTCAACCTTCCTCGATCCTAAATCCCAGAACTATGACCCACTCTGCCTGCGCTGCGGATGTTATCCAAACGATGTACGCGGCGATCAATCGTCGTGATCTAGATGCGGCGATCGCCTGTGTCGATGAGGATTGCCGCTACGAGGATTTGAATTTTCCCCAGCCGCTGGTCGGTCGGGCAGCAGTGCGGGGTCTCTTTGCGAAGTTTTGCGAGGGGATGCCAGCGGATTTAAGCTTTGCGATCGATGATATTGCGGGCGACGATCGGGCGGTGGGGGTTCTCTGGCATCTGGATCTCGGTGGTGTTCCGTTTCCCAACTCGCGCGGCGCGAGTTTTTATCGCATTTCCGAAACCACCGGCCAGCTTTGTTTTGCGCGGGATTTGGTGGAGCCGCCGTTTAAGCCCGGTAAAGCGGTGTTGCCTTTGATTAAGTTATTAATCCCGATCGTGCGCCGGGTTCTGAAATAAAGGTCGCGTAGGATGAGCAAAAACCGTCATCGTTGATAATTTCTAGCTACAAATGGAAATCGAATCAAGTCATGAACATTAACGCTTCGATCGTTGACCAACGTATTAGCGCGATCGTCAATGAAATCCGTCAACAGGCCGCCGACGAGTTGAATATTAAGGATGAAACTCGACTGATATCCCTGGCTTTTGTCTATCTCTGCGTTAAAACTAGTCTCGATCTTGAACATCACGAAACCTTTGACTGTTTAACAGAAGGTAGCGGTGATTTCAGTGTTGATGCGATGCATATTTCCGAAGAGCGTGATGGTGAATTTACCGTTAGCTTATTTCAGGGAAAATACAAAAAAAAGCTGGATGCAAATTCCAATTTTCCAGAGGGCAGTATTCGTGATCTAATCACAGCAATTCACTGTCTATTTGACCCTAGTAAAACGCTAGAATATCTCAATAAAAGACTACTGGCGAAAGTAGAAGCAGCTCGTAGCTTAATCCGAGATGGTTACATTCCCCAAGTTCG
Organism: Coleofasciculaceae cyanobacterium RL_1_1; assembly: GCA_012033105.1. Classification (GTDB taxonomy): domain Bacteria; phylum Cyanobacteriota; class Cyanobacteriia; order Cyanobacteriales; family Geitlerinemataceae; genus RDYZ01. Next base: position 29,218 of record JAAUPN010000021.1, on the reverse strand, counting down.
GACGCTAGCTTGTAATAATGGCCTACCTTGGAATGATGCGGCACAGGAAGCGATCGAGCGTAGCGGGTTCGGCGATCAGGTAACTTGGGATTATGTCAACCACGATCGTATCGTTCGTCTTTTACAAGCATCAAAACCCGTTCAAGAATCCTTGCACCTGAGCGGTAAGGCAACGATCGAGGATATGAACTTTAGCCGTGTGCTTGTGGGTCGAATTTCCGTCACGGAAATTGCGAACCTAATCAAGAAACACGGCGATCGACTATTAGAGCGTAATATTCGCCGTTATTTAGGCTTACAAGGAAACCGAGTTAATGAAGGCATTAAAGCCACATTAAGCGGCTCGGAGAAGCACAATTTTTACTTTTATAACAATGGTATTACGCTAATCTGCGATAATTTTGCCTACAATGCTTTACAAGCTAGTGACTATCACGTTCGAGTCGAAAATTTACAGATTATCAATGGTGGTCAAACCTGCATGACCATCTTTAAAACGTTGCAGCAGCCAGACTTATTTTCTCAGAATATCCAAGCCTACGTTTTGCTCAGACTCTATCAGCTCCCGCGCGATAACGATGATTTAGTCCGCCGCATTACCTACGCTACCAATAATCAAAACCCGGTTGATTTAAAAGATCTGCGTGCTAACGATGATCTTCAGATCAGACTCGAAACAGATATCAATCAGCTTGGTTTTCACTATCGACGCAAGCGATCAGATTCCAATACGCGATCGCTCGACATCACGTCAGGCATCGCCGCAGAAGCCATACTCTCCGTCTGGCGCGAAAAACCCCACCAAGCCAAATTTTTCTCACGCGAGCATTTTGGCAAACTCTACGACACAATCTTTACGGACAATCTGAATGGTTCACAGGTTATTCTGGCGGTACAACTTTACCGAATCGCCGAAAATCGTCGCAAACGACCGCTGAAACATGACCCAGATTTTGTGCGGTATGGGTCGTGTTTTATTGCGATGCAGATGGGGCAAAAGTTATTGGCGGATTTAAAGATTTCAATGAATGAGATCAGTCATCGAAATTTTCAAGCTGCTCAACGTTTAATCGAGGAGAAGAGCGAGATTTACTTTGATCTTGCGGTGCAAGATGTTCAAGCTGCATTACAAAGTTTATACGGCGATCAGGCGATCTCTTTTCAGCAGCTTTCTGCGACATTTCGACGTGGCGATTTAATCAGCCGACTTCGATAATCCTGTCGTCCACTGCGAATTAGTTAGGACAAACCAGAAAACCCTGTAGCGCGGGCTTCTAGCCTGCAAAAGTCGGCTTCCTACCTGCGAAAGTTGGATAGGCGAGACGCCTACGCTACGAAAGTTTTGATTAAATTGCGTAGCGCAGTTTTCGCGAAGAGTGTAGCAATGATCATTTCCCAACATCAACTCCAGACCCGCGCCAAACTCAACGTAAACCCCGACAAAACATCCTCACCCGAAACCTCCACCGGATTCGCGCATACCTCCACCTCACCATTGTCCGATACACCTCCACCGATCACCCCAACGGATTAATCAACTAGCCCAACCGCACCCCATTTTTCGATACGTTTGCATCTTCCCTTGTAGCGTCGCCAACGCATCCGACTGTGATCGCAGCTCCACCAAAAAAGCAGGACACACCGCCGCAAACATCCCTCTTTGTTCCCAGGTCAACACCCCCCACCGCTCCGCACTGACCCACGATGCATCCGACGATCGAATCGCATGATCAGGCAACGTAAATCCCGTGTCCGTTTCCCAACTCGCGCGGTGCGAGTTTCTATCGCATTTCCGAAACCACCGGCCAGCTTTGTTTTGCGCGGGATTTGGTGGAGCCGCCGTTTAAGCCGGGTAAGGTGGTGTTACCCATCATTAAACTGGTGATTCCGATCGTGCGGCGTTTCTTGGGGTGAGGTGAATACAGTTAATCTAATTGTTTTCGGAACAACCGGAGAGCGTTGAGCGGAGTCGTGGGCGTAGCTTTCGCGCAGCGAATAACGCGGTTTGCAAGACGGTAGAGCCGTGTCAATGGGTCTTGTTTTTTATGGAGAAGTGCTGTTCTAGGCGAACCGTCGAATGAATTCCAGGGGTAATCCATCCGCATCGGCGATAAAGGCAACCTCATAGATCCCCGAGCCGATTTGCTGTTGTTGTGGCTCAAGCAATACGGTTAGGGTCAGATCAATGTCATTCGATGTTTCGGCTGCTGCCGATCGCCCAAACCGCGATCGCAGCCTGTCGAGCCAGTCCGGTAGGGAAGCGACGCGATCAGTGAGATCAAACGATAGGTGATAGTAACCGACGTAATGCTCATCGTGAAAGGCATCGGGTGCAGGGGCTGGCTCTGGGATTTCAATCAGTTCAATCCGGCCATCGAGTCCATCGGCGCGATCGCTGCCCTCCATCCAGCACGCTAACGTGTAGCCCGTCGTAAACCGCTCGGACACAGTGAACCCCAACCGCTCATAAAAGGCGATCGCGCGGTGAATATTGGCTGTCCGAATCGAGACATGATGCATCGTGACTATTCCAACACCTGAAAATAGGGATAACGCACCGGTGCGCCGGGTTCCTTTTCTAGGTCAAAATTAATCGTGCCCCAACAGGGTTCATGCTCTGCGCTTGGGCTAAATTTGACGGGTAAGCCGTAGAGCTTGAGCGGGGATGGGTCGTCGGGGTTGCGGTAGGAGATGCCCCGATCGAGGTAGCTCGCGATCAGGGATTGGTAACGGGCAGCGATGATCACACGGGTGGCGCGATAGCCTTGGGTATAGAGCCGATCGAGCGCTTCATGAATCTCGAAGCGAATGCCGTCCGGGTGAGTATGCTGACGATACCAATGGCCTTCCCAGTAGCGCCAGCAGCGGCTTGACTGTAGGTGTACCAAATCCTGCGTTTTCGGATTGACCTCAAACGCGCCATGACGCGAACACAGGTAACTATCCGTCAGCGTGAGAGCCGGAATCATGCGGTGACAGTGGGGACATTCGATTTCCGGACCGAAGATCGGGTATTGGGCGCTTAGGTCAAAGTCGCGATCCATGGGCAAAAGGTGAGGGGAGGGGTCAAGCAAACAGAACAAGAACGGACTGATCCCTCGATCGAGGCCGAACCTACCCACTATTGTAGTTAGTGTTAGTTAGTGTCGATTGTTTGGAACGGAGCAGCACGGTGAGCGCAACCGAGGAAACGAGAATACCGGTCACGCCGGAGAATGATGTTCGATCGCTAGATGCGACCCCGGACGCGACCCCGAAGGGGACGTTCTGGCCGCCAGTCGAGCGTGATCGGGCGGCCTTTGTGGCGGCGAATGCAACGGTCATGGGTCGGGTGACGCTGGCGGCGGGGTCGAGCGTTTGGTATGGCGCGGTGGTGCGGGGCGATGTGGAGGCGATCGCGATCGGTGAATGTAGCAATGTCCAGGACGGGGCGATTTTGCATGGCGATCCGGGTAAGCCGACGATTTTGGCAGAGTTTGTGACGATCGGCCACGGCGCGGTGATCCATAGCGCGACGATCGGGCGTGGGAGTTTGGTCGGGATTAAGGCGGTGGTGCTGGATGGGGTGACGATCGGTGCGGGGAGTATTGTTGGCGCGGGTGCTTTGGTGACGAAGGATGTGCCGCCGCGATCGTTGGTGGTCGGTGTCCCGGCTAAGGTGGTGCGCCCGATTTCAGAGGACGAAGCACTAGAGCTAATCGACCATGCGAAAAAATATGAAAAACTGGCACGAGTTCATGCGGGAACTGGCACGGATCTGGGGTTCGTGGCTCCGAGTGCGGCTCCGAGTGCGGCTCCGAGTGCAGCATCGTGATTGAAGTTGAAGTTCATGCCGCCTTACGCGATTTTCTTCGCGCTCACCCCGGTTATCAGTGGCCGCATTATTTAACGATGGCGCGATTGGTGGCGCGGGCGATGCGCCTGGGTCGGAGCGCTTCGATTCAGGCGGGGACTTTTTCGATCTGCCATCCAGAGGTCAGTTTGGGCTACCTGATGCCGTTGTTGTTGTGGCCACAGGCGGCGATTCTGGTGGTGGATGATCGGCTGCGATCGCGCCTATTGCGGGTGGAAATCCCCCAGTTGCTGGCCTGGACGCAGCTTGAGACGGAAATCATCGCGGCTGATCACTGGCCGGGTGATGCATTTAACGGGTTATTGCTGGTGTCACCGGAGGATTGGTTGAGTGATCGTCTCGGGGATCGGCGACGTTTTCCGGCACATGTACCAACCATCATCGATGACCTCGATCGCCTAACCGATATTGCGCGGCGTTTGTTGACGATCGAACTGCACGATCGCGATTGGAGTGAAGGACTGGAACACGCGGGCGATCAGGCTCCGGCGATCCGCGCACTACGGGCAGAGTTGGTGCGATCGTTATTTCAACATCCATCCAATCCCTACGATGCTTATCTGCTCGATATTGACGAACAAGCCGCCCTGCGTGAAGTGGTGACCTTGCTCAACACCAGACAGCCCTCCCTAGAACGCTGGCGCGATCTTGACTGCAAGCTCGCTGATCCGAACTGTTTCCTGTGGGCGCAGCTCGATCGTGAGCATGGGGGGCTCGTCATCCATCACAGCCCCGCCAGTATCGCTCAGCCCCTCGCGGTGGTGTGGTCACAGCAGCCGGTGGTCGCGATTGGCGGGGCGATCGAAACCCACGCCGACCATGCTGACTATCTACGCGAGGATCTCGGCTTGGAGGATGTGACCTGTGTTCAGTTCACCCCCGATCGTCAAACCGCTGGCGTTCAGCTTTATCTCCCCGATCGCCTTCCCCTACCCAACACGCCCGAATATAAGACCAAACTGGTTGACGAACTCCACCAGCTCATTCGTGTGGTCACCGAGGCTACTCCACCGGTTCATCATTCCGTTACGACACCGCAATCGACATTAACAATCACACCGGCCATCACACCGGACATCACACCGGCCATCACACCGGTAACCACCACCATTCCAATCGTCATCGTCATCGGCGATGAACCCTTGAAACAGTTGATTGGGGCGCTGCTTGCGGCGGAATTTGGATCGCGGATTAAGGTGGAACGATCGGAACTAGCGGCGTTGGATATTTTGGTTTGCGGCTGGGATTTTTGGTGCGATCGTGAAGGCGAGCTACCGACGCCGCACGTGTTGGCGATCTCGACCCTGCCATTACCACCGCTCGAACATCCCCTGGTGGCCGGTCGTGTCGCCCGCGCCAAACAGCAGCGTCAGGACTGGTTTCGCTGCTATCTGCTACCGGCGGCAATGCGGACGCTACAACGGGCGATCGCGCCAGTGCGATCGGCACAGGGGGTGGTGGCACTATGTGATACGCGGGCGATTTATCGTAGCTATGGCAAGCAGATTTTACGGGCGATCGGGCCCTATTCCGAACTTCGCTATCTCGATGCTGACCTGCTATCGGGTCTCTCCTCACAGGGCGATTAGGATCGGATCATTGGTGCGATCGCATCAAATGATCCCAGATCCGAGCGATCGGTGTCATCACAAGTACTGCTTCACCATTCCCCCCAGTTCCATACGACTTCCCTCCCCGCTAGCCACCATTTTCCATTCATCATTGTGGCGATACACCTCTGCTAGCACCATGCCCGTATCCCCCTGATATTGCTGCCCCGACAAGGTGTAACGAGCAATTTCTCGATTGTCTCCGAGGTCAACCAATCGAACAAAAGCATTTTGAACCTGGCTGAATTCCTGTTGTCGCTTAACACAGTCGTAAATATTAATGACAAAGACCAGTTTTACGATCTGCTGAGGAATTGTGGGTAAATCAATTAAGATTTGTTCATCATCACCGTCACCAGCTCCAGTGAGGTTATCTCCCAAATGGGTTACAGAACCGGAAGCATGTCGTAAATTACCGAAGTAAACGATATTTGACTTATCGCGCAGTTTATCTTGGCTATCAAGACATAGCACCGATGCATCGAGATCAAAATCTGCATCACCACTAAATAAGCCCATTAAACCTTTGGGTTTTTCAATGACATCCCAGCCTAAACCACACATCAAGCGAGTTAAGTTCGGCGCCTCTTTTTTTAAAGAAATTCGCTGTCCTTTTTGTAGATTAATTGCCATATCGGATCGCTATCCTCGTTCAATAAAATATTTAGACTTAGACCAGGTTAGTTGCTGAGTGGAGAGGCTCTTTTCCCTAACCTGATCTTTCAATAATTGGACTGAATGGGGTTAATTGAGATTAAGCAGAGTAACGATTTAGCAATGCTTGCAGCCCACCCTGGTAGCCAGCACCAACAGCATTCATGCGCCATTCTCCGCCTTTGAGGTAGAGTTCAGCGACGATCAGAGCTGTCTCGATCGAGTAATCTTCCGTCAAGTCATAACGCAGCACTTCCTTTTTATTTTTGACGTCTACGAGACGAATGAAGGCATTGTGAACTTGGCCAAAGTTCTGGCTGCGTTGGTCTGCGTCGTGGATCGTGACGACGAAGACCAGTTTTTGAACGTCGGCGGGAATATTCTTCAGGTTAACTAAAACGACTTCATCGTCGCCGTCTCCGGCTCCGGTGAGGTTGTCTCCGAGATATTCGACAGAATGCTTTGAGTCTGGGCTTTTGGTATTGTTGTAAAAAATGAAGTGAGAGTCGGAGAGGATTTTTTCGTTGTCTCCGAGCATAAAGACGGAGGCATCAAGGTCGAAATCGACGCCAGTATCTACTTTTTTGACATCCCAGCCGAGACCGACCATTGCAGCTTCGAGTCCGGGTGCGATCTTTTCGAGTGAGACGCGTTGTCCTTTGGAGAGTGAAATTCCCATATTATGATTGTCCGGATTGTGAGGTGGTTTGCTATTAATTCTACTAGCCTTTTATGGCTCTTAGGTAATCGATCGCAGCATCGAGTCTGGAGGGGTAAGATCCTGCGAACTGCTCGAACCACATGCCTTCTTCAGAATAGGGTTCAAGTTGATTTAGCCATTGATTAGCTTGAGCGATCGCCTGTTTTTTTTGCTGTTGTTGGCGCTGTTCTGCGAGTCGGATTTCGTCTAGATTTTGGCGGGGTGAGTAGTGTTGGTTACCCTGTTTTTGGTGCTGATGGTTTTGTTTGAGCTGTTTAAGTTGTTGAGGTGCTTCTGTTTTAGGTCTAGGTGTGTTCTTTTGGTACTGGGATCTGAGGTTTTGGTACTGGATGGCAATGTCGTCTAGCTCGTTTGCTTGAGTGGATTGAGGCGCTTGAGTCGGTTGAGAATTTTGATAGTTTTGTTTGATTTGGTCTAGTGGATTTACCTCTGATTGGGGTGTGGTTTTGTGGTCAGATTGTTGCTGATTTTGGTGATATTGAGATTTAACGTGTTGCATTAAATCTTCAATGTCGTCTGAAGGCTCGCAATTGTTATTCATGTTGGCTATTTGTGGGTGATGTTACTGCATGGGGTGTTAAACGGGGCGGCTGATTGATGCTGGTAAACCCCTCTGATAACTGGGGGGGAAACGCCTGAAGGCTAGCGTACATCCTGTCAATAATTTCCGCCGGAACGGTACGGTGGCGTAGGTGATTGCGGCGGTGGCATTCCTCCAAAGGCGTGAGCAAGTACCAGCCGTGTATGTACACCGGGCGATCGGGCGCGGTTTGGTGGGTTTGCTGCCGAAGCTGGTGCAGAATGTCGATGCGGTGTTCCCGCTGAGTGTTGGTAGCGTCATAGAGAATTGTCTGATTCCTCATGACAGCAGCATGGGTTTGCTTCAGAATTTCCCCTAAGATTTCATCCCATTTCCCTTGCTCCGTCGCACTACCATAGAGTGTCTGACGAATGCGATCGGTTGAGATATGACAACACGCCGGATCGTAAGCGCACCAGCGTTTCGCCAAGGTTGTTTTACCACTACCAGGCAGACCAATTAGCAGATGATGATGGATGGGACAAAGATCAACCACATTAATGACCCAATGACAACGACCTCAGGGCGCTGAATCAATTACAGCGTAGCGTCAGCGAGATCTGCAAAGGGAGTAATGCCCGTAAATCATCACGCCATGAGTCTTGTTATAGTTTGTAAACAGAATGACCACCTAACTGCGCTGGTGGCCCACAGGGTCTTTCACCTCTACGACCAGCCGAGCTTCGAGCATAGCCCTGCATACACCCCGTACTTCACCCCCATGAACGACACCATGCCCTGGTCACAGCGTCTCGGCGCTGCCGCCTTTTACCTCATCCCACTGATCGAAAGCCTCGATTTTGCCTCCTTTATTTTCCCCGACCTGCCCGCCCTGCAATACCTCTTTCTTCCCCTCGTCCCCATCATTCAAATCTACGAAGCCATCCCCTTCGGTCGCCTGCTGATTTTCTTCGGAATTTTCTTCGGGATTGTTCGTAGCGATCGCTTCTCCGACTTCATTCGCTTCAACGCCATGCAAGCCCTACTCGTGAGCATTATCATCTCAATTAGCGGTTTCCTCCTCAGTCTGCTCGCCCCCAGCTTCGGCACGATCCCCCTACTCGTCGAAACCCTGGTCAACACCCTCTTCTTTGGCGTCGTCGCTGCTGCCGGTTACAGCATGGTGCAATCCATCCGAGGCGAACGCGCCGAAATCCCCGCCATCTCCGAAGCCGCTGATCTGCAATCGCGGATGTAGATGTAATGCGGACATGATGGCGATGTCATGTCAATACGGCTCCACGCTCATCTCTTGCTCAAATTTCAACCGAACCGCAACCGAACCCCAACATCATAGCCAGATTATCAAGATCGAATCATCCAAGGGTTTGATCTCGACGGTCTAACCGTATAATGTTAGCTCGGTAAAAAATTCTTCGATTCAACCCCAAACGAATCACCTAACAGACGATGATCAAACTCAGACTGAAGCGCTTCGGTAAAAAACGTGAAGTCAGCTACCGGATCGTAGCGGCTCAAAGCACCTCGCGTCGCGACGGTCGCCCCCTCGAAGAACTCGGCTTCTACAACCCCCGCACCGACGAAGTTCGCCTCGACACCGAAGCGATCGTGCGTCGTCTCAAGCAAGGCGCACAACCGACCGAGACGGTTCGCTCTCTCCTGCGCAAAAACAATGTCTTCGAGCTTCTCAAATCCGGAACCGACGCTTAATCGCGACGCCCGATCGAACATCATAATGCCCGACAGTAAACCGGATGTCACTCCGGATTACGTCGGGCTTGTGCGTTTCCTCATTACGCCATTTCTCCAGCATCCCAACGCACTAAAAATCGACTGCGAGCGATCGCAGCAGCGGGTTTTCGTCCGGATGGCGATTGATGACGCCGATCGCGGTCGAGCCTACGGACGCGGTGGCCGCAACATTGATGCGGTACGCCACGTCTTAACGGCCTGCGCCCAGGTTGCAGGCGAAACCGCTCGGCTCGACATTTTTGGCGGTGCGCCCGACTCCTCCGCAGCGGTAACCCATAACGCAGCCCGCCACAGTGCCCCTCACATTCCGCGTTCACCTAGCACCCATCCCGCTCCCCCCAAGCCACGTCTACGTAGTCGTGACTAGTCACGATTAGCCAAACCTTGCTGCTACCTCTCAGTCTTCAAGACCACGCCACTGGAACCTCAAGCCGCAAAGGTGGCTCAAACCTCGGACAGCTCAATTTCTGCGCTCAATCCTAGCTCGGGCTTGAGCGACTTGGCCTCCCATCAATCCGTTTCGTTTTCGTAATGTTTGCTTTCTTTTCGCCTCAACTTTCTTAGCAGTTCAGCGTTTACAGCCTTAATGTCCCAACGGTCTACCGTTCAATTACCCAGCATCGAGAGCGCGATCGCCCTTGCAGGCGCTCAGGAAAAAACGCTCAAAGCGATCGGCAACCTGACCGGAACCACGCTGGTCTTACGCGGTCAAGACGTCGAAATTGACGGCCAGCCGAAAGCCGTAGAACGCTGCCTCAAGCTGATCGCCCTGCTCGAAGATCAGTGGGGCATTGGTAAAGCGGTTACCGAAATCGACATTAAAACCGCTGCCCACGCCCTTGATACCGATCGTCAAGGCGAGCTAAAAGATCTACGCGACGACGTTCTTATTACCACCCGTCGCGGCGAAAAAATCCGCGCCAAGACCTTCCGCCAACGGCAATACGTCCGCACGATTCGCAATAACGACCTGACCTTTTGCATTGGCCCTGCTGGAACTGGTAAAACCTACATCGCGGCAATGATGGCCGTACAAGCCCTGCTCAATAAAGAATACGAGCGGCTAATTTTGACCCGTCCAGCCGTGGAAGCCGGGGAAAAGTTGGGCTTTTTGCCCGGTGATCTCCAACAAAAAGTTAGTCCGTTTTTGCGTCCGCTTTACGATGCACTGTACGAGACGATCGACGCCGAAAAAATCCCCGACCTGATGGAGCGCGGCATCATCGAAGTCGCACCGCTGGCCTATATGCGTGGTCGCACCCTGAATAACGCCTTCGTGATTTTGGATGAGGCACAAAATACAACGCCCGCCCAAATGAAAATGGTGCTAACCCGGTTGGGCTTTGGCTCAAAAATGGTCGTCACCGGTGACATTACCCAGAACGATTTACCGTCCTATCAAACCTCGGGTTTAACCATCGCCCAGCACATTCTTAAAGATGTGGAGGGCATTGGGGTTTGTCGGCTGACCTCAGCCGATGTGGTGCGTCATCCCCTAGTGCAGCGAGTCGTCGCGGCCTATGAAGTCTATGAGGCCGAACACGCACCGAAAGCCCCCCCAGCCAAACCGCGCCGCTTCGATCGCGAGCCGTAACAAAACCATGCCAAAACAACGCCTTGATATGCTGCTCGTCGAGCGCGATCTTTGCCCGTCGCGTCAGCTTGCCCAGCGTTGGATCCGGGCGGGCGAGGTCAAGGTCAATGAAACAGTGATCGACAAGCCGGGAACAACGGTCGATGCGGACGCCGCCATTGTTGTGAAGGCGCGATCGCGGTTTGTCTCGCGGGGTGGTGAAAAGTTAGCCAAAGCTTTGGAGGTATTTCCGATCACGACGGCGGAGCGTGTGTGTCTCGATGCCGGAATCTCCACCGGTGGTTTTACCGATTGCCTATTGCAAAATGGGGCAGCGTTGGTCTACGGCGTGGACGTGGGCTACGGCCAAGTGGCCTGGAGTTTGCAGACCGACGATCGCGTGATTGTCCGTGAGCGTACCAACATTCGCCACCTGCAACCCGAGGAACTGTACACCGACGATCGCCCGCGTCCGGACCTGGGCGTTACCGATGTTTCCTTCATCTCACTGACAAAAATCTATCCGGCACTGCATCGTTTACTGGCATCACCGCGTGAGTTGGTGGTGTTGGTCAAACCGCAGTTTGAAGTGGGAAAAGCGCGAATCGGGAAAAATGGCGTGGTGCGCGATCCGCTAGCGAAGGTGGATGCGATTCGTGGGGCGATCGAGGCCGCGCAAGCACTGGGCTGGCAAGTGCGAGGACTAACCGGGTCGCCGATTACAGGACCCGCAGGTAATACAGAGTTTTTGCTATGGCTGAACGAAGCGGGAGACGCGATCGCGTTGGAAGATGCAACCATTCGGGCGATCGTCGATCAGGTCGATCGCGATCGCAGCAAGGGCGATCGTTAATCACTGACTCACTGGGAGCATGGTTTCGGGATTTTCTCATCCCACGGGCGGTCGTGTAACCTTGCGCGATCGCATGATCGAAAAACCCGGCCCTGATCGCATGGTCGTTTTTCAAAACGACGCATCTATTACGACCTGCGTAATCAGGCACTCGACTTTCTGTGTCACTGCTTTGCCAGGGTTGGGGCAGCGTGAGTGATTGAGGTTTGAGACGATCGAGTCCTGACCGAATCGTGGATGTCCCGCAGGAAACCGTCAGTCGGACTGGGTAAAGCGTTTAGAATGGGTAAATCTCAATACAGAATTGATCGCGCGTGTCTGGAGTACAGGCGGTGTGAGTCCCCATGTGGGATTCCGATCAACCTCTGTAATCCTTTCAACGTCCATCCCCGTCTTTCTTTGCTTCAACAGCTTCACAACACTATGGTCTTGGCGCAGCACGGCATCGTAAACAATACCCACATCGAGAACTACAAAGTTCTCCCGACGCCGAACGACATTAAAAACGAGCTGCCGCTCACCGATCGTGCCGAACATACTGTCCTTGACTCGCGCCGTCAGCTCGAAAACATTCTCGACGGCCAAGATTCGCGTAAATTTGTGGTCGTCGGCCCTTGCTCGATTCATGATCCCGAAGCCGCCCTCGACTACGCCCGTCGCCTCAAACCCCTCGCCGATCGCGTCAATGACAAACTCCTGATCGTCATGCGCGTCTACTTCGAGAAGCCGCGCACCACGGTCGGCTGGAAGGGATTGATTAATGACCCAGACATGGACGACTCGTTCCACGTCGAGAAAGGTTGCTGCATGGCGCGGAAGCTCTTGCTAGAGCTGGCCGAATTGGGTTTACCGACGGCCACCGAAGCGCTCGATCCGATCGTGCCGCAGTACATCAGCGATCTCATTGCCTGGTCAGCGATCGGCGCACGCACGATCGAATCCCAAACCCACCGCGAAATGGCGAGTGGTCTCTCGATGCCTGTGGGCTTGAAAAATGGCACGAACGGCAGCATCGATGTGGCGCTCAATGCACTCAAGGCCGCCCGTGGCGCTCACAGTTTCCTCGGCATTAATGCTGACGGTCAGGTCAGCGTTTTCAACACGAGCGGCAATAACTATGCTCACATCATCTTGCGTGGTGGCAAGCAGCCGAACTATCAAGCGGATGCGATCCGTGAAGTGGAAGCGCAGATTGCCGCAGCGGGTTTGACGCCGCGTTTGGCGATCGATTGTAGTCATGGCAATTCCAACAAGGATCACAATCGTCAGGGTGTCGTGATGCGTGATGTGATTGAACAGGTTCGTGCGGGGAATACGTCGATCGTCGGCATGATGCTCGAATCGAATATTTTTGAGGGCAATCAAAGCCTGACGGAGGATCTCAGCCAACTGCGCTACGGCGTTTCGGTGACGGATAAATGCATTAACTGGGAAGAAACTGAGGCGTTGCTGCTTGACACGCACGCGGCTCTTTAGACCTCTAACCTCTAGGCTGCTTTTGATGACTAGGGTGGGCTTCGTCCATCCCAGGTTTGCTTTCGCGTTGTTCACATTGTTCAAGTTCCGAATCCTTGTCCTTCCCATCTCAAACCGCCCCGATCGCCCCGATCGCCCCACCGTCAAACTCCGCCACCTCGATCGCCAAACTGATCGAACTGTTTTCCGCGATTCAAGGCGAAGGCGCAAACTGCGGCACGCGCCAAATTTTTGTGCGGTTTGCCTTCTGTGACCTGCGCTGTCATTACTGCGACAGCGCCCACACCTGGACGGCTCCGGACACCTGTGCGATCGAAGCCACTCCCGGCCAGCGCGATTTCGAAATCCATCCCAACCCGGTGACGCTGGCTCATCTCTTGGACTGGGTCGATCGGCAAAATCGCCCACGGCTCCACGACAGCATCAGCATCACAGGTGGTGAGCCGCTACTCCACGCCACCTTCCTCAAGACGTTTCTACCCCAGGTCAAACACCGCACCGGTTTACCCCTCTATCTCGAAACCGGCGGCCATCGCCCCGAGCTTGCTTGACGGGTTACTCGACCATCTCGATCAAATCGGCATGGATGTGAAGTTACCGAGTAGTAGCGGTGAAGATCGCTGGACGGCGCACGCGGCTTTTTTACGTCGGTGTGTGGAGGCAAACCGGAACGGGTGTACCGCGAAGGTTTTTGTCAAAACGATCGTTTCTGCTGCGACCACAGACGATGAAATCGCACAATTGGGCGCGATGATTACCGCGATCGATCCCCAAATTTCGACATTTCTCCAGCCGGTAACGCCGCTCGATGAGAGCTTGCGCGATCGCAACCAAGCCATTCGCCCCAATCCCTACCAACATCAGCTCGCGCCCGCTCCACAACAGATCCTCGACTGGCAAGCACAGCTCAAGCAAACCCTCGATGATGTGCGCGTGATCCCGCAAACCCACAAAATGCTCGGACAGCTTTAGTCAAACGGGAGCATCCCATTGATTAAGCTAAATATCTTAAATTTATCGATTGCAATTTAAGACATTTATAGTCAGTTCAATCATGTTCCGCACAGATCGAGAGCGTTGAGCGAAGTCGAAACGTGGTGTTTGAGTAACCAGCCCCGAGTCGAGATGTCTTGTTTTTGATTGAACTGACTGTTCGTTAAAGCCAGAGCGGCACGATCGCCCCCAAACCGAATAGCAAACCACCGATAAAATGCATCCGAACGGCGATAAATTTGCAGTTACTGACCAGGTCAGGATGATCGTGATGTTCACCCACGTGACGGCAAAGCTGCACCGCTAGCGGGATACTGAACAGCATCGCCAGCGAGGCCGGATGCAGTGCGCCCAAAACGACACCGGCCACCGGAGCGAGATAGATTGCACCGCAAATCCAGGGCAGCAGAGTTGCGCCGCGCTGGGTTCCGAGGCGCACGATCGGCGATCGTTTACCGGCAGCAATATCGTCGGCGACCTGATGAAAATGTGAGCAAAATAAAATCAGGCTGGTCACAAGGCCAATGGCGATCGCTGCAACCCCAAGCCCCACAAGATTCGCGCCAGAGGCGAGCAACGGCGACCAGCTTCCTGTCTGACTGTAGTACGCGGCAGCGAGAGCCAACGGGCCAAACGCGATAAAGCAGATGATTTCACCGAGTCCTTGATAGCCAAGGCGAAATGGCGGGCCTTGGTAGGTATAGCCCAAAAAGCACGCAACAGCGACGATCGCGACGATCGTTGGATCGTGTTGCAGCCAAGAGAGCGAGAAGACACCGCCGAGACCTGCCACCAAGAAGCTATTCGCCAGCCAAAAAATCAAGGATTTATTGCCGGTTAAATTCACAATTGAATGGGCTTTATTTTGGTCAATCCCCGTTTCGGAGTCAAACACATCATTGGTTAAGTTAATCCACGCAATAATAGCAATTGCGGACATCAAAAATATTAGAAATGACCCGATTTTAATTGTTGATACTTGACTGACTGCGATCGCAGTTCCTACCCAAATCGGAATGACTGCAACGGTGTACATGGGTGGCTTAATCGCAGCTAGCCAAAGTTTTGATCGCTCCGGTGAGTTTGTCGTTGAAACCATAGGAATAGATGTTTTAGGTTAAAAAGAAATATTTATAAAATTGGAATAATTGAACCTAAGTCTTCTGAACTTAGATCGGGTCAACCCTGATAACGTTAAGTCACGCGAGCGATTCCAGATTGTCCAATTAGCCCATCGTATAAATACCCTTTCACTTAATTGGGTTGCATCACCAAGATTGTCACATCGCCGAGGGCTAGCAACATCAACCATTCCAGCCTTGGCATGACAATGCTAGATTATCGTTTAGAACGATATGGGCTGCTATATCTCAATTTAGAGCAAATCAGGCAAGCGTTCTACTTTTACAAATCGTCAGATTGTTTTCTGTGCTTTTAATAATTCTTTACATCTACATGATTTATGCCTGTTCAATCCAGTTTTGCTGATTCTCTGGCGGGCTGTCAGGCACTCGAAGCGTTTTTGGAGGATGGTCGGCAGTTGGCCGATCGCTCACAAACGGATCGATATGTAAGCTTTGCTTTTGACTGCCCGAATCTTGATCCGCTTGCAATTTTGCAAAAGCTAGAATGTGGAAATCAGCTAACATTTTATTATGAGAATAAATCGGAACAATTAGCGATCGCCGCTATCGATCACGTGGCGTTGTTTGAGTCAGATCGATCCGATCGATTTAAGACTGCGCGTCAGTTTTCGGAGCGCTGTTTTGCCAATGTTCTAAGTTGGAATCCGTTCGGTTTGTCCTACGGGAAACCTCATCTTTTTTGCGGGTTTACCTTCTTTAATCGCAATCGGCAGCGCGATCGAACCTTCCCCAGTGGCACGCTGTTTTTGCCGCGCTGGCAGGTGACTCGTCACGATCGCGGGACGACGATCGTGCGGAATGTGGTGGTGCGTGGCTCGACGGAAACGGGGACATTGGCTCAACAGGTATGGGGCGAGATCAAGGCGCTGATGCGATCGCACCATCGCGTCATTCCGGCAATCGGGTCGCGCGATCGTCAGGTTGATCGGCGCAATATTGATCGATTTAAGGCCGCAGTTCGCGATGTTTTGGAGACGATCGAGCAGGGTGACCTCCATAAAGCGGTGCTATCTCACGCGGTGGATCTCACGGCTCCCCAAGCCTTTGATGCGGTGAACTCTCTCCAAAATTTACGCCGTCGCTACGGCGATTGCCATCTGTTTTTGATCGGCAATCGCTG
This sequence comes from Coleofasciculaceae cyanobacterium RL_1_1, assembly GCA_012033105.1. Taxonomy (GTDB): domain Bacteria; phylum Cyanobacteriota; class Cyanobacteriia; order Cyanobacteriales; family Geitlerinemataceae; genus RDYZ01. The sequence goes on along the minus strand of JAAUPN010000021.1, from coordinate 12,927 downwards.
GGGGCAGCGGTTTATTGGTGCGAGTCCGGAGCGTTTGTTTGCGATTCGTCAGCGCCGCTTGGTGGCGGATGCGCTGGCGGGTTCTGCGCCGCGTGGTACGACGGCCTTGGCCGATATCACCCATGCGGAGGAGTTGCGATCGAGTCCGAAGGAAGTGCGTGAGCATCGGGTGGTCGTTGATTTTTGCTCGATCGCCTGCGGGGTTTAGGTCTTGCGCCTGAACCGATCTCGCCCATCCGCCTTTTGCAATTGTCGAATATTCAACACCTCTGGACGCCCATCTATGCGAACTTGACGATAAATATTCACCCATTACAGATCGTCGAACGGTTGCATCCGACACCGGCTGTGGCCGGATCGCCGCAGTCGATCGCCTACCGTGAAATCCGTCGCCATGAACAGTTCGATCGCCTGCTCTTTGCCGCACCGATCGGCTGGTTTGATGCGGAGGGAAATGCAAGCTTTTTGGTGGGGATTCGATCGGCGCTGCTCGATGGTTGTCGGGCGCGGCTCTATGCCGGAGCCGGGATTGTGGCGGGATCACAGCCTGATCGGGAACTGGCCGAAATCGAACTCAAGCTACGCACGACGATTAATTCGCTTATTTAGATTAGAACCGTAATGTGGATGCAGCTTAAATCCGTTTGAGCTGCCCAAGAACATGTCAAGAATATGTCAAGAACATTTAAAGTGACTTCAGCGTCACTCAACCATCCTGCTTGCATACACGCTAGACGCTTGCGTTACGCCTAATGTTCGTTGGTTCATTCAATCGTAGTTCTAACGTTTTTCTAAGTTGGGTTTTCTCGGCTAGCGTAGACCCGATCGCCTCGTTACGATCGTCTTACACTGACGATCGCCGCGATCGCTCGCGTGATTTTCTACCCCTAACGACCATGCCGAAAGACGAAGCCTACTGGAAGCGCAAACTAGAGGAACTCGAAATCGATATGTCCTCAAAATCACCCCAAAAATCGGCGATGCCTGACCCGACCCCCTCTGGCGATCGAGATCCCCAAGCTCCGACTCTGGAAGGCATCTATCTGCAATCCCGCGCTTGGTTTGAGACTCTGTCGACCCCCGGTAAAGGAGCGGTCATTCTTGGCGGTAGTATTTTGGCACTGTCGGTGGTGCGGACGATGGTGCAGGTGGTCACGTTTGGTCTGAGTTTCGGACTTTTTCTCGTGTTGGCCTATGGTGCGTATCGCTTCCTCTACAAAAAATCCGATGATTTGTAAGTTCGTAATCTCGCGCTTCTAACTTCGTCTCTATGGTCATTCGCCTCGTATCTATCCTGTGTCATGACCTGTGAGGCGCATTCTGTAACGTTTTTGATCTCACCGATCGACTCAATAGGACTTACGCAAAACATCACAATTCCTAGGGGCATCATGGCAATGCGCCTACAGTATTGCGTGCTTCTAGCCCGTCAGTGCGTCAGTCCTGCTCAATTGCACGCGGATTATCCCGTGGATTATTCAGTAACACGTTCGGACGGTCAGGGATTGAAGTACCATAACCCTAGTCCGACGGGTAGTACCGCGACCTCCAACTCCACCACCGAGTGAGGCATGAAACGACGGCGATTTTTGATGCAGACGGCGCACCTGTTAGCGGCGATCGGACTGACTGAGCTTGGCTTAGGTGAAGTCGAGGCGCAGCAGTCGGGACAACGTTGGCAAGCTGTGGCGGCCAATACAACGGGTCGGCGAATGGCCTTGCTGGTAGGGATTAATCGCTACAGCTCCTCAGGTCAAGCGATCACAAACCTGACGGGATGTCATCAGGATGTGGAGCTACAGCGACAGCTTTTACAGCAAAGTTTTGGCTTTGCAGCAGACCAGATTACGACGGTGCTAGATGAGGCGGCGACGGGCGATCGTTTGGATGCCGAGCTTCAGCGGCTCGCGATTTTGCTGAAGCCGGAAGATTCCCTGGTCTTGCATTTTAGCGGCTATGGGACACAGCATTTAGGGACTGATTCCGAGATGGAAGCGAGTGCGACAGATGTTGAAGGGGATCGCACAGAGCGGGCGATCGTGATGGCGGATGCGATTGCGGTGTCGTTGGCGGATCTGAGCGATCGACTGCGATTGCTGCCGACGCGCAACGTCATCGCGACGATCGACGCGAGCTATACCCTGCCGACTCCGTGCCGTCAGGAAAGTCGATCGCGAGTCCTCCCGGATTCCGCAGTGATCCCCGCCCTGAATGCGATCTCACCCCAATCCCGACCCCAAGCCAAACAACAGCGACGCGATCCCGCTTCGCGTCCGGTCATCATCACCTACGCCCCGAGTGGTCTATCGACCGAACGCCGCTGGTCTGACTTTGATGCGGGGGTGCTGACCTATGTGTTAACCCAAAGCCTATGGCATCTGGGCAATACCGCCAATTGGAACTCTGCACTGGCGATGACCGTTGAGCGCATTGAACAATCCCTCGGATCTTCTCCATCGCTCCAAAATCAACATCACCAAACGATCGAACCGTGGACGAACGGCGCGATCGATACGGGAATTATCCCCATGACGCCCGCCAGCACCATCGGCTCGGTGGTGTCCCATAGCTCCGAGCGCTCCGGTGAGCTAGAACTATGGCTCGGTGGTTTACCCCCAAGTGTTCTCTCTAGCTATGCGGCGGGATCGATCGTGACCGTGGATCGATCCTCGATCGCCCTGCCCACCGCACCATCCCCAGCCGCGACCACCTCACCCACTCCGCAAGCGCCTAGCTCCACAACGGCTCCCGACGCGTCCACCCGTATTACTCCTGCACCGGAGACTGGATACAACCCAGCTCAAACGCTCGACAATCGCGACACCTGGCTACGTATTGATCGCGATCGAGGGCTACGCCGCATCGCTCATCCGCTCCAGACGATCGCAGAAGGTTTGATCGATCGCCCGATTTTTGAAGTGGTGCGTGTGATCCCGCGATCGGTTCAGCTTGGGGTTGCCTTAGAGCCTCACCTCTCGCGCATCGAGCGGGTTGATGCCACAAGTGCGTTATCGGGACTGCGGGGCATTGAGGCGATCACCAGTTCCGATCGCGAATCCGATTGTTGGTTTGGTTGTACGACCAACTGTGACGCTGTGCCGCCACACGCTAGCCTTGAGAACGCCGCTAACGTTGATCCCGATCGCCCCCAAACGACCGAATCGGAGGCAAACTGGCGCAAACGCTATACCTTGCTCGCCTTCGATCGTCAGCCAATTTTTGACTGCCCCCTCGAACCGGATGAAGCCATTAAACGCACCATCGACGGTTGCAGCCTCGATTGCAAGACCTCCGCGCCTTTAAAATTTTGGCTGCGACGGAAAATGCAAGCGCTTCGATGCTGAAAGTGCGCCTGACCTATGGTTTGGTGCAAACCGACCCCACCGAACCCGATCGCGGCTTGCGTCGCACCATTCAAACCGCCGCGATTGCCAGCGCCGCATCCCCCCGTAACCGCAACCACTCTGCCCTTGAACTGCCTGCGGGCAGCCGCATTCAGTACCGCCTTGAAAACCTGAGTGATCAGCCGCTGTTCTTTATCTTGGTGCGTCTCGATAGCTGTGGCCGCTTAACGATTCCGGATACCGACGTGCGAACAATTCTGCCGCGTAACGTGTTGACGGTTCCCGATCGCCCGGAAGCGACGGCTTGGAATGTGGAACGTGATCCCGGCTTGGTGCGGTTATTTGCAATCCTGAGCGATCGTCCATTTCGTCAAACCCGCGATAGCCTTACCCGCAACCATGCAACGGGATCGCGAGACCTCTCGCGTGAGCCGGAAGCCCGCGATCTATCGGGAGAAGTGGCAGAAGCACTCGTCGCCGACCTCGACAGCGCCAGCCGCGAGCGACTCCCCGGCCTTGACTTTAATACGGATACCTACGCCCTCGATGTCCGGCGCTGGGCGACCTTGCCACTGCTCTATCGCATCGTTGATCCCGAAGAGTCCTAATGCGAGAACCAGCATGGCGACGTTCCACACGGTCAATATAAAGGCCACAAACACCGCAACACTCGCAAACACCGTCAGAACCATACACAACGCAAAAGATAACGGGCTGATATAGCATCTGATCATGTCAATGCATCGTGATGATTTCGATCGATGTCGCTACCCGGCGACCATTGAGCTGGCGTTGTTGTTTGACTGGTACGATCTCGCCCGTCAACAGGCGATCGCAGCGGATGTACCGCTGCTGGAACTTGACTGGCTCGTCTTACAGCTCACTTCCTTGGATCGACTGGCGTTACGGTTGCGATCAACCCAAGGATCAATGATCTCGGCCTGTATTCCTCTGTCTGAATTCGAGCAACGTTGGCAACAGCGCTGCTGTGATCGCGTTCCCGTGCAATATCTCGCCGGTTTCACCACCTGGCGATCGTTGGAGTTGCGCGTCACCCCGGATGTCTTGATCCCGCGTCCGGAAACGGAGGCGATTATCGATCTGGTGATCGAAGCGGCGGGGGATCAACTCGATGGGCATTGGGTCGATTTGGGAACGGGAAGCGGCGCGATCGCGATTGGTCTAGCTGGGGAGTTGAAGGCACGTCAGGCGATCGCCACGGTACACGCCAGTGATACCAGTGTTGCCGCCCTAGCGATCGCCCGCCAAAATGCGGCTGACTGTGGGATTTGCGATCGCCTCCACTTTCATCACGGATCATGGTTCGAGCCATTTCACGATTCGGACATCCGCTTTCGCGCTCTGATCAGCAATCCGCCCTATATCCCGGCGGCAACCGTGGATCAGCTTGCACCGGAAGTTCGCGATCGCGAGCCGCGTCTTGCACTAGACGGAGGCGAGACGGGTTTCGACTGTTTATCGATCCTGATCGATCAGGCTCCGAACTGGCTAGAACACGATGGGATTTGGATCGTGGAACACGAAGCCAGTCAGGGGCGAGAGCTGCGCGATCGGCTCTGTCAACGCGGGTATCGCGAGGTGCGAACCGTGCGTGATTTAGCAGGGCTGGATCGGTTCGCGATCGCCCGTTCCCCGCTCTGACTCGCCACCTTCAATCCAGCCCATTTTTGTCTTCCATCGTTCCCATGACCAAAATTGCGATCGCCGGTTGCGGCATCATTGGCGCGATTCTCGCCTACGAACTCAGCAACCTTTATCCAGCCCATCCCGCAACCCATCCCAAACTCGAAATCCTTGTGATCGATCGCCAACCCCCCGCCCGCGCCTCCACTGGCGCAGCTCTGGGCGTGATGATGGGGGCGATTTCACTCAAAAAAACCAAGAGCCGCGCCTGGAAACTGCGACGCGAGAGCCTCGATCGCTACGAGACCCTGATCCCCGAACTGATCGAGAAAACGGGGGCGATCGATTCCCTACAATCGTCACGGCATTCTCAAACTTTGCACGAGCCTTAAACCGACGCTCGAAACCTGGCAAGCACTGGCCACTGAACGCCGCAAGCAGCAGTTTCAGCTCGATATTCTCACGCCGGAAACCGCCGCAGAACGGTTTCCTGGGGTTAACATTGCTCAGACAATCGCAGCGGTGTACTCGGCGGACGATCGCCAGGTGGAGCCGATTCCATTGCTGGAAGCGGCGATCGCAGCGGCACAATCGCAGGGAGTTCAGTTTGATTTTGATGGGCAGGTCGAGTCGGGTCTGACGGACGGTGATCGGCTGACGGGGATCAGACTGCGGCGATCGTCCGGCGCGATCGATACCGTCGATCTGGATGCACTGGTGATCACCGCCGGAGCTGGATCAGCCGCGATCGCCAACGGCATGATCGCCGACGGCAACCCGCTGACGATCGTGAACATCCTCGGCCAAGCCCTCCACCTACGACCGAAATCGCCGCTTCATCCCCACACTCCCGTGATCACACGCGACGATATTCACGTTGTTCCGCGTCCCGATGGCACGCTCTGGGTTGGCGCAACGGTCGAATTTCCCGCTGAAGACGGTAGCTATCATCTCAACGAGCCGATCGCCGATCCCGAGGGACTTGATCGACTCCTGACCACCGCGAAAAGCTTCTATCCCGCCCTAGAACACGCTGACATCATCACCACCTGGCAGGGAATGCGACCCCGTCCCGTAGGTCGTAGCGCCCCGGTGATTGAACCCGTCGCGGGTCTCGCCAATGTCTTGCTCGCAACAGCGCATTACCGCAACGGCGTCTTGCTCGCTCCCGCCACCGCCCAACGATCGATCAATTGGCTTCAGCAAACCCAGATTGCAAACTCAGCCGCTAACTAAAAGCCATAGCCGACGCTGAAATAGAAGCCGTCATCTTGGATATTCTCGCCGCGATCGTCGAGATCAATGAGCGGTACGCCGTAATCGAGACGAACAGAAAAATTCTCGAACGGTTGCCAGGATAGACCGAGGCCAAGACCGGCGAGAAAACGTTGATCGGTCTCCGTATTGGGGTTGTCGGAATCATTCCAGACGTAGCCCAGATCCAAAAATGGTGCGAGCTGAAAGATCGGTAAACCCGAGGTGTTCCGCACGATCGCAATTCGATCTTCGATCGAGAGCCGAATGCCGTTATCGCCCGATCGAGCATTTTGGCGAAAACCGCGCACCGACTGACCACCACCAATCACAAACTGCTGCGACGGCAACAGCGGATCGCCTGCAAATTGGGTGTAAAGCTGGGCGATCAGCAGGTGGTTGTCACTCAATCGCTGGACGCGCTGGACTTGACCAAGCCAGCTCAGAAATTGCCCGTCCGGCACATCCCCCGAGTTTTCGGTCGCGCTGAACAACGCCGTACCGAGGCGAAATTGCGATCGAAACGCCCACGCACCGGACGTATCGCGACGAACATAGTCCTGACCAAAGCTCAGGGTACGCGTCCGGCTACGGCCTTGATCATCGGGGCCAATCCCAAACGGAGTGGGTTCGTCTTCAATCAACGTCTGGCTACTTTGGAACGCCAAACCCAGGGAGAAGGCAAGCTCTTCACGCGGGGTGCGAACGACGGGCTGGCGATAGGTTAGTTCGTAAGTGCTAGACTCGCCGCGAATGCCAAATTCATCAAAGGGATCTTGGGTGATGCTGTTGCGGTTGGGTGAGGCGCGGAACTGAATTGCGCCGTTCATGGCGTTAAGCGGTACGCGGTAGCTGATGTTGCCGAAGTCGAGTCCGTCAGTGGTGGTGAAGTTGTATTCGGCGGAAAATTCGTCACCAAAGCCTGCAACGTTGCGGTGTCCAATGCCGATGCCAATACGCTCGGAACCGACCGAGGGCGGTGCATAGTTATCGGCGCTAATGCTGGCGGTAAACGGGTTCGCTTCGGTTACGCGAACCACAAGGATACTTTCGCCGAGTTCTGATCCGGCTCGTAAACTGGCTTCGACTGTCTCGAATAGGGGATTCGATCGCAGCAGGCGTAGCTGATTTTCCAGTGCCGTGGTGTTGAGCGGGGTGGTGGCGCCCAGTTCGATGCGATCGCGGATATAGTTTTCGCGTAGACGATCGTTGCCTTCGACTTCAATGCTAGAGAGACGCCCTTCGATCACCTGGATGCGAACGGTGTCATTGATGACCGACTGTTCCGGCAGGATAGCACGGGAGGTGATGTAGTCACCGTCGAGGTAAAACTGAGTGATCTGGTCGGCGATCGCTTGGAGTTCCGCGATCGAAAAGTAACGTCCCCGTAGGTTACCCAGTTGACGTTCGATCACGTTGGCGGTCAGATAACGACTCTCCAGGGGAGCGGCATCGCGATCGATTAACTCAAATTGATTGACCAAAACGGTATCGGGGCGAGGCTCGGTGGTTCCGAGGATAGATGTACCGCTATTATCTGTACCGATACCGTCCGGCGTGGGAGTTTCAAGGGTTGGGTCGTCCTCATCCTCGATCGGCGTAACATCTGGGGTCGGCTGACCAAAATCATCATCCAGATCCGGGTTTGGATCGCCTTGCAACCCCGGAATCGATGGTGGCGTTTGGGCAATCTGAGGGGGGGGGACGCTAAAAATATCCGTCGAATTGGCGATCGCGTCTGAGGTTGTGACCTCCGCCTTCGTGGCGATCGTTGTTTTTGCTCGAATCTCTGGATCTTCGTTGGAACTTGTGTGTGGGGAGTTTCGCCACGCATCCCAGGATAATGGCTCGAGGCGATGTTCTACATCGATCGCGGGGCTTGGATAAACCGCATCATGGTTATCTCTGTCAAGCTGAGATGGCTCTAGGGCAAGCACAGGAGCAAGCAGAGCAAACCCGCCAACCCATGAGCCAAGACCTACATGACACAGACGAATCCACACTAAAAGGTTCACGATTTTCACTGCTCTCACAAATCCTGCTGGTAGTGTACACGAGCCTATTTCAATGAAACTTCGATCCGTTCAGAATCATTGAATTCTGGGCGAAGGGGACTTATAGCCAAAGATGTTGGAGATAGAGTGCCACGATCGCACTGCCCAGCGGCACGGTGAGGTTATCGATCCCCCATTTGGAAAACGCTTCGAGGAGAGTTGCGGTTGTGGCGATAATCACGGCGATCGCCACAACAGGCCAGCTAAACCCCGCAACAAAACCAAACACCAACGCACTCACCACAAAACTCGCCGCAAACATGGTCAGCGATCCTTCCCAACTTTTCGCCATCCCCCACACGCGATAGCCATGTCGCCCAAATTTCTGCCCCACGATCGCCGCGAGGCCATCCCCCCAAGCCATCACCCCAATCCCGATCGCTGCCAGATGGGGCTGACCCTGGGCAAAAAAGCAACCGATCGAAACACCGATGCTAATCGCATAAAATAACGTCCCCCAACTGTCACGACCAATGCCATTCACACTCGGCAAAATCGCCAGCCAGCGCGACGCGATCGCGATCGCCGCCGCCACGATCGCCGCCGCCATACCAATCCAAGCCGGGATATCGAGCCACCAGGCAAACAGCACCACATGACCCGTCCCGATATGCACCAGTTTGCGGCTCAACTCTGCCGGTAAATGCTGCGATCGATAGAGCCATTCCGCCAGCCCAAGCAGCAACGCCAGCCAGCCCCCAACGATCGCAATGCCCGACAATACCGCCGGTGCGAAAAGTTCATGGGCAATCAGCGTCAGGATGTCAGAGTCAGGAGGCATGGGAGGAGATCGATTAAGAATCTGGGAAAGAACAACGAAAGTGCGAAGATTAAGTAGAACCATACCGCACGATCTCCGATGCCCCGCCGCAGGCATCGCGCTGCCATGTTTAAAGCCCTTCTCCTCATGCTGGTGCGGTTTTATCGCACCCTGATTTCGCCGCTTTATCCGCCCTGCTGTCGCTTTCATCCCACCTGTTCGCAATACGCGATCGAGGCGATCGAGCGTTTCGGCCCGTGGCGCGGCAGTTGGCTCGCAGCCAAGCGAATCCTGCGCTGTCATCCGTTTCATCCCGGTGGTTACGATCCGGTTCCTGACGAATAATCCGGTTTGATCAAGGTTGCGATCGGGTGTAGCACTGCGGTCAAACTCAAACATCACGTAGCCATCCATCCTTGCTTCAAACGATCGTCATTCAACTGCTATATTTGAGCGTCTTGAGCCTTCAGACTCAAACACCCCAATCACCAGCGATCGCGGAGGTTATCCCATCTATACCCGTCCCCTCGCTCGCCTGATCGAGCAATTCCAACGTCTACCCGGCATCGGCCCCAAAAGCGCCCAGCGTCTCGCGCTGCACATCCTCAAGCGCCCCGAAGCCGAAGTCACCGCCCTGGCTGAAGCTTTGCTCGAAGCTCGCCAAAAGGTCGGCCTGTGTCATACCTGTTTTCATCTTTCCGCCGATCCGACCTGCGATATTTGCCGCGACCCGCGACGCGACCCGCAAATCATCTGCGTGGTCGAGGATTCCCGCGACGTGATCGCCCTCGAAAAAACGCGAGAATTTCGCGGTAAATATCATGTCCTAGGCGGTGTGATCTCGCCGATGGATGGCATTAGCCCCGAGCAGCTCCACATTCAGCCGTTGATTCAGCGGGTGAGCAAGGGCGAGGTGTCGGAGGTGATTTTGGCGATCGGGGCTAGTGTTGAGGGGGAAACGACGACGATGTATCTCGGTCAGTTGTTGCGCCCGTTCGCGCGAGTCACGCGGATTGCGTTTGGGTTACCGATGGGCGGCGATCTTGAATATGCCGACGAGATCACCCTAGCACGTGCGCTAGAAGGTCGCCGCGAGCTGAATTAGCGACAGAAAACTACACCTGCACAGGAAAACCGGGTCTCTTTACAGATCAATTAAAGATCGAAGAAACCCGGTTTCTGAGGGGGAAGTTATGAGGAGGTGGGAAAGCCTCTCAACTGATGAAAATCTTAATAGTTTCAAGCTGAGTGAACATTTTCAACAGCCATCCTCTTAAGGCATCCTGAGATTTAATAGGTCATTCAAGAGAGTACTTGACCCGAATTACCACTTATCAGCCTGGTCATAGACATAGGCTGCCACATCTTGAATTTGCGTCTCACTCAAGCGACCCGAAAAGGCAGGCATTGCCATCTTGCCTTTCGTGACCTGAGTGATAATTTTATCGACGGAATACATCTCATATTTTTCAAGATCGGCTTTCTTGAGGGTCTTTGCACCGTTGACAACGTTGCCGCCATTAATGTGGCAAGCTGCACAGTTTGCGCAAAATCTGTGAGCCAGCGGCAATATCACCCGCCATTGCGTTACCTGCAAACATCAAAAAGCTAGCTGCAATTGCGCAACAAGCAATAATAATTTTTTGAAACATGATGAGCTTATTCGGTTTAACCAGTAGCAATTATTTGCAAGATTAGTTCAGATTGTTGTACATGGGTTAATCGTCATAAGAATACCCATTGATATCTAGAACCAATACTTTAACTGGCTCACTATGGCGAACCGCCACTGTAGTCGTCAAACGACAGCCTGTCGCATATTGCGAAATATTAATTACTGTACGGTGGGTTGATTCGCTGATGAGGCTCTGGTCGTGATCGTCGTCGCGATCGAGTCAATTTTACTTGACGTACAAAGTTCGCTTTAGCGTGTAAAGCCATAGCCGTAAGGTGGGCATTAGCCACCAATTCAATGATTGGTGTTACCAGAAAAATGATGAATTCGCAGGGATGCATGGCAATGCGCCCCTACAGAAATTACGCCGTAACCAATACCTCCGGCAAACGCTTAAACGCCAGCCGCTCATGCTCCACATCCACAAACACCATATCCCCCTCACCAAACTCGCCGCGTAAAATTCCCTTCGCCAGCGCCGTTTCTAGCTCCCGCTGGATCGCCCGCTTGAGAGGACGCGCCCCGAACGTCGGATCATAACCCACTTCGGCCAGGAAATTGATCGCCCCCTCCGACAACTTCAGCGACATCTTTTTATCCGCTAAACGCTGCTCCAACCGTGCCACCTGTAGCCCGATAATCTGGCGTAACTCCGACTTGTCGAGACTGTGGAACACGATCGTCTCATCAATCCGGTTGAGAAATTCCGGGCGAAACTGCGATCGCAACGCCAACATCACATCCGATCGCATCGACTCATACCGGCTGTCATCGCCCGCCGCCTCCAGGATGAACTGCGACCCGATATTGCTCGTCATAATCACGATCGCATTCTTGAAATCCACCGTCCGACCCTGGGAGTCCGTCACGCGGCCATCGTCCAACATTTGCAGCAAAATATTGAACACATCCGGGTGTGCTTTCTCCACCTCGTCGAACAGGATCACCGCAAACGGACGCCGCCGCACCGCTTCGGTTAACTGCCCGCCCTCGTCGTAACCCACATAGCCCGGAGGCGCACCAACCAGCCGCGACACCGCGTGTTTTTCCATATATTCCGACATGTCGATCCGGACGATCGCCTCGTCGGTGTCGAACAGATAATCTGCTAATGCCTTCGCCAGCTCGGTTTTACCGACCCCCGTGGGACCCAGAAACAGGAAACTCGCCACCGGACGATTTGGATCGGACAGACCCGCCCGCGATCGCTGGATCGCATCCGCCACCGCCGTTACCGCCTCGGACTGACCGACGACGCGATCGTGAAGTTCATCTTCGAGCTGGAGTAATTTATCCATCTCTGATGCCACCAGTTTGCCGATCGGAATGCCCGTCCATTTGGAAATAATTTCGGCAATATCCGCCTCGGTCACCTCCTCACGGAGCAACGCATCGCCGCGCTCCTGACTTTCGGAGAATTTCGCCTCCAGTTCCGTCATTTCCTGTTCCAGGGCGGGCAGCCGGTTGTATTTCAGCTCGGCGGCGTGGTTGAGGTCGTATTGACGTTCGGCGGCTTCGATTTCCACATGCAGCTTGTCGATGTCTTCCTTGAGAGCCTTACGCTGATCGAGGATTTCTTTTTCTGCTTGCCACTGGGCATTCAAGGCCGATTGCTGTTCTTTTAAGTTGGCAAGGTCGCGTTCTAGACGTTGTAACCGCTCGATCGAGGCTGGATCACTTTCTTGATTCAGCGACAATTTTTCCATCTCAATTTGCAAAATCCGCCGATCGATTTCGTCAAGTTCCTCGGGTTTTGAGGTACTTTCCATTTTTAATTTGGCGGCAGCTTCATCGACGAGATCGATCGCCTTGTCCGGTAAAAAGCGATCGCTAATGTAGCGCGTGGAAAGCGTCGCAGCGGCAACTAAAGCACTATCGGCAATCTTGACATTGTGGTGCGTTTCGTAGCGATCTTTGAGGCCGCGTAGGATCGAAATCGCATCTTCCACGCTGGGCTGATCGATGTAAACCTGTTGAAAGCGCCGTTCGAGTGCCGCATCTTTTTCGATGTATTTGCGATACTCATCCAGCGTCGTCGCGCCAATACAACGCAGTTCGCCCCGTGCCAACATCGGCTTGAGCAAATTACCCGCATCCATCGACCCACCGGCAGCGCCCGCACCGACTACCGTATGAATTTCATCGATGAACAGACAATTGACCGTCGGATTCGGTCGACTTCTTGAGTACTGCCTT
>JAAUPN010000339.1 GCA_012033105.1 Coleofasciculaceae cyanobacterium RL_1_1 | reverse complement strand
CCTATCCGCTCGATACGTTCACCAAGGCGAGCCGATCGCGGCTCAAGTGTCAGGCAAGCCGGATGCGGAATAAATTGAACCTGGATCTGCGCCTTCGAGCCGGTGCGACTCCGCGCCGCTTCGGCGTCACTCATGGCATCTCCGTCCCCTTCACCGCCATGAAGTAAAATCACGGGTATACAGAACGTAACAAATATTCATAGAAATCCCCCTCCTTGCCCTCATGCCACCTATTTTCCGTCGAATCTCCTCGGTAGCACCGCCTTTTACCTCGGTCTTATCCTGACCACGATCGGCTTCTGGGCGTACTTCACCGATCGCCCCACCCTCAACCTCGCAGGCTTCTTCTACGGCATCCCCGTCCTGCTGATCGGCATCGCCCTCCGCACCGCCCAACTGAAGCCCGTCCCCTACTCCGAACCCACCACCGACGAAGTCGCCGCCGCCCGCGAACGATACGCCACCGATAACCAAAAACAAATTCGTAAAGACATGCTGGGCTATCGCTACGCCGAAAAAGCCCACCTCGGCGAATCCCTCGAAGCCCTCGGCCTTGCCCCCACGGATGAAGAGCGCCCACTGATCACAGCCCTGCGCGAAACCCTCACCGACGGAGCCTATACCCTGGTCATTGAGTTCGACTCGCCGATGATCGACCTCGAAAAATGGCAGAGCAAACAGAAAAAAATGGTGGAATTTTTCGGCCCCGATATTCGTGTGGAAATCGAGCAGCCGGAGGAGGAATACATCGATTTATTGCTGATCTCGACTCGCCACGCCGACAGCACCACCAGTGCAGACACCGAGCCGTCTTCTCAGGCAGCCTAGGCGATCGGGAACCCCACGATCGGCTCCGATCGTCGATTTCGGGTAACGCTTGGGTTTCGCCTATGCGACGCGGCTCACCGTCATGCTGGATCAAGTCGGATGATGTCGGCTGTCAATCGGGTGCATTTTTATCGAGGCGGACGGCGTACCACTGCATAAAATCGCCATTGTCGAAGGTAAGCTCGCAGGTTGTATCGATGAGCAGGCGCACCCGATCGCCGATCGCTTCCACCTGCTGCACCGGGCGCGGTAGATCTTCCGGCGGAAACGTCGTCAAAATCTCTGCCAGTTTGGCTTCGAGTTCGATCGCCGTCAGGATTTCTTCCGGCTGACTTCCCGTCAGCACGACAAAATAGCTCTCGGAATAGAGTTGCGTTGCGGACGCATCGATCGCATCCTGAGGCGTCTCGTTTAAAGATGCACCCACCTCGGAGGGCGAGGGCGAATCGAACGGGGTTTGAGTCATGAATGCAAGGACTTCGTATCGTAATGTAAACTACTGTTAACAATATGAGCGGTTCCGAGATTTTTTAGGCTCGATCGCTCCTCCGACCTTTCGATCGCAGATATGCCTAACGCTATGCAACATTCCGCGTCTTCTTTTTCCCTACGCACGCTAGTGTCGCGCGTATTGGCGGTCAGCCTTGCTGCGATCGCCTGGTTTTCTGCCGCTCCAGCTCAGGCGTTCGACAATCCCGAACTGCTGCCCGAGGTTGAAACCGAAATCGTGGATCTCGCTAATATCCTAACGTCGAGCCAAGAGGATTTCTTAACCGAGCGCTTAGAACAGGTCGAAGAGGAAACGGGATTTAAGCTCAGAGTGCTGACCCAGTTCGATCGGACACCGGGACGGGCGGTCATTAACTATTGGGGTTTAGATGATAAAAGCGTGCTACTCGTTGCCGATCAGCGGGGCGGCAACCTGTTGGCGTTTAGCGTGGGCGATGAGCTGTACGAACTGATGCCGCGTACGTTCTGGATCGAGCTACAAACACGCTTCGGCAATCAATTTTTTGTCCGCGACAACGGCGAAGATCAATCGATCCTTCAGGCGCTCCAATCCGTGGAAGGTTGCATTCGCGACGGTGGCTGTAGCGTCGTTCCCGGTCTGCCGCGTGAGCAATGGATTTTGACCCTGATTACCTCTGCACTCGGTGGTGTGATCTGCGGTTTTGCGGCTCAACCACGTGACGGACAAACCTTTGCGTGGCAATGGGCGCTCATTTTCTCGCCGCTGTGGGGGCATTCTGTTCTTTGCCTTTGGGATTGGCCCGGTCGTGACCCGTACCTCGGAAGCGTTGCCGCTGGTGCGTAATATCCTCGGATTTGCCCTGGGTTTGATCGTCGCTTACTTAACGCCGTTCCTGAATCAGTCGCCAACGTCGGAAACCTAAACCGGCGCGTTGATGCGTGTGTTGATGGGTCGCTGCTTGAAATAATTAAAACAACTGCCAATCCTTAGAACGGAGACGTTTGATCTGGGCGATGCGACGTGTGAAGTAGGTATCGTCCAGGCGGCTATAGTTGTGAACCCGTGCCGCATTGACCGCGATCGCCCACGACCAAAAGTGAGCGGTGAGCGTGAGCGCTTGCAAGGCGTCTATTTCAAAGGGTTCGATCGAGTCGATCGACTGATACCCGCCTAAAAACGCCTCGCGCACCTTGAGGCTGATCCCCGTCCGCAGGGACACATTCAAAAACTTCGCCAGATCAAACGCCCGCCAACCATAGCCACACTGATCAAAGTCAAACATGGTAACCAAGCCCTCATCGGTAAAGTGGGCGTTACCGCTGTGGGGATCACCCCAGCAAATCGTCCAGTATGGTCGATCGGTTGGTAGATGAATTAAGCTCGATCGCAAATCATCGACAACGCCATACACGTAGTCACAATCCTCGGGATTGCGTTGCAAAAACGGGGCGATCGTTTCCAAAGATTGATCCAGCAAATATTCCAGGGTCAAATCATCACGCTGTACCGTCGCTTGAAACTCGTGGGACACACGATGCACCTGGGCGAGTGCCGTCCCCAGTCGCCAACTTTGCGCCGTGGACAGATCGCCGAGGGGAATTTCTCCCGGTGCGTAGACAAACAGCGCCGCCGCGCGGATGCCCTCCGGGGCTTGGATTTCGATCGCCAAGCGCCCGTCCTGGGTTCGCAGCGGATAGGCCACGGGAACCTCGCGATCGTGGAGAAAAATCGAGCAACTCCAGCTCGAAAATCACATCCTCCAGGCTGCGCCAGTGGCGATGCGCCACCCGCAGGACGTAGTCCGCCCCCAGCGTATTGACCAAATACACATCGCTCAAGCCACGATGCCAAAAGTGGCAGCGCGTGACGGC
>JAAUPN010000020.1 GCA_012033105.1 Coleofasciculaceae cyanobacterium RL_1_1 | reverse complement strand
TGTGTGTGAAACATCCGACTTCCTTAATCTTGCCGGTTCTATCCGTGAAATACACGACGTAGATGCAACACATCGCCCATCTGTCGAATTTGGGCGAACATGCGATCGAGCTGATTGAGATCGTGGATGCCGACGCCGAGGTCAATCACCGCCGGTTTGCCCGCATGGGTATGCACCTGGGCGCTGTGAATATTAATGTCATGATCCCGCAAGCGCGACAGAATATCATTGAGTACACCGACGCGATCGATCACCTCGATCGACACATCGATCGGATACGTCGGCGCTCGTTTTCCGTCCACCTGAACGCTAGGATTCCAGCTCACGGGGATCAGCCGTTCACCCGGCACATTATTCGTATTGGGGCAGCCCTGACCATGGATCGAAATGCCACGATCGCGCGTCACCACCCCCAAAATCGGCTCACCCGGAATCGGCTTACAACAGCCCGCAATGTGGTGCAACATCCCTTCAATCCCGCGAATCGGATCATTACTGTGCGCCTCCTCGCCCTGGGTTTGGCTCGCAGGCTTGATATACATCGGCAGCTCATCCGCCAAGGTCGCATCCGACTTCGGCTCACCCTTGGGCTGCAACGCCTTCACCGCCACTTGCAACCGGTTTACCACTTGGTTTAGCGTGACGTAACCATACCCCACACCCGCGAGCAAATCCTCGACACTGTGGTAGTTGCAGCGCTCCGCCACAATCTGCATCGGTTCCGATTTTAACAACGCCTCAAACCCTTTCTTACCCAGTTCTTTTTCTAGCAGCTCACGACCTCGCGCAATATTGTCATCGCGGTGCGATTTTTTAAACCAGCTCCGAATGCGGTTATGGGCGCTATGGGTCACCGTGAAATTGAGCCAGTCTAGACTAGGATGGCTATTTTTTTGCGTAATAATTTCGACAATATCGCCGTTATGCAGCACCGTATCCAGCGTGACCATACGACCGTTAACTTTTGCGCCCGCACAGTGGTTACCCACCTCCGTATGGATGCGGTAGGCAAAGTCCACCGGTGTCGCGCCCGCTTGAGGGGGATCACGTCACTGGTCGGCGTAAACACGTAAACATCATCATCAAAGAGCTTGTCTTTGATGCCTTCCATATACTCACTCGCATCGGATTTGAGATCGTCTTGCCAGTCGAGCAGTTGACGTAGCCAAGTGAATTTTGTGTCATCCTCTGACATCTGGGCATTGGAGCCGCTTTCTTTGTATTTCCAGTGTGCGGCGATGCCGTATTCCGCGACGTGATGCATTTCGTAGGTGCGAATCTGAACCTCGATCGGGCGTTGGCTTTGGCGACCCATCACGCCGGTATGAAGCGACTGATAGCGGTTGGGTTTGGGCAGGCCAATGTAATCCTTGAAACGACCGGGAATGGGACGGAAGGCATCATGCACGATCGAGAGAGCGCGATAGCAATCGCCGTTATTGGAGACGATGATTCGGATCGCCGCAATGTCATAAATTTCGCTGAAATCCTTATGCTGTTTCGTCATCTTGTTATGGATGCCGTACAGATGTTTCGGGCGACCGCTGACCTCAAAGTCTTTGATGTCGAGCTGCTTGAGTCGTTCCGTAAGCGTGGACGTGACCTGAGAAAGCCGAGACTCGCGATCGGCTCGTTTGTCCGCAATCAGATCCCGAATCTTGGCATAGGCTTCCGGATCGAGGTATTTGAACGATAAGTCCTCAAGTTCCCACTTGAAGCGCCCAATTCCCAAGCGGTTCGCGAGGGGCGCGAAAATATCGAGGGTTTCCCGCGCGATTCGCTTCTGTTTTTGGGGGGCTAGGTATTCGAGTGTCCGCATATTGTGGAGACGATCGGCAAGCTTCACCACAATGACGCGAATATCCTTGGCCATCGCCAAAAACATCCGGCGAAAGTTTTCGGCCTGATGCTCTTTTTTGCTCGAAAACTCGAATTTTGAGAGCTTCGTCACCCCTTCAACCAGGCCGCGCACCTCCACTCCAAAATGTTCTTCGATGTCGTCCGCTGTTACCTCCGTATCTTCGACCACATCATGCAAAAAGCCCGCCGCAATCATGGCGCCACCACCACCCAGATCACGCAACAGTCCTGCCACCGCTACGGGATGAGCAATATACGGCTCACCGGATTTGCGACACTGGTTCGCATGGAGAGCGTAGGCAAAGTTAAAGGCATGAGCGATCATCCGACGCTCATCGATCGATAGATTGGCGACGAACCCTTGGGGATAGCTCGGTTCGAGGCAGGCTTTGAGCCAGTCCGGGAGATCGATGGATCGATCGAAAGAACAGGCTGTCTCAGAGGAAAATGTGGCAATCATGGTGTCAGACCGAAGGTAGATCAAGGATCAGCAGAAAACAAAACACAACGGGCGTATTGCGCTCAGTATTGATGCGGAAATGTCGCGATCGCCTTAATGTAAAGAGATAAATGCAAATCGCGAGACAGATAGCGTAGCGTACACGACAAAAACGCTCACACGTACACGGTTAATCACCTTTAAAGGTTGACCAAAAACCGCCTTGCAACACCTCACCCGCTGCGTGTCGAGGTTGAGGCATGAACTCTGGTGTTAAAGCAAAGGTCTAAACCCAGGGTTCATGCATCACTCAATATTTCGTTACTGGCTCTTAAGAAATTTTAAAAGAATCGTTAAACAGATCTTGTTCTTAGCCTACAATCGAGGCTAAAAAAATGCTCGTTCTTAAATCTGTTGTTAATGTAAGTTGTTAATGAAAGTTGAACAACAAGGTTCTCCACATTCTCAGCTTCGTTCGATTGATTGAAAAACCGACTACGGTACGACGACTAGAACGATGAGCGTTAAGCCTGATGCCTGTGTGTGATTCAGGAAAAGCCAGAGTTAGCAGCGTCGGGCTGACACATTCAGGGCTGAATTGTGCGATCGGGGCGATCGCTTGAGGATGCAGCCCCGGATTAAATCGGCAAAATTGAACGGAACTGAACAGAATTGAATGGACTCACTCAGTCAGGTTGCGAGCAAGATTATGGTGCTTTCACGCTCTCGTCAGGATTTTTATCAACAGTTTAGTGATCGCCTAGCGCGGTTGACCGAGGAGGCACGATCGCAGTCCAGCCAAGAAATATCAGACGGCATCAGCCGAGACTGGATGGAGTTGATCGCGACGCTTCAGCAGGAATTTCAGCACAACGTGATTGACGCGCTTGAGCCAGAAGTCAATGAACTGAGCGGGCGGGTGCGATCAATCGAGACCGAAATTTTTCGCGTGCTAAAGCTCCTGGCGACCGACTTCCTCTTTTTAAAATCCGCCAAGCAACCACCCACCCTACGTCTGAGGCATCAACAGTTTTGCGATCGCCTGACCGCAGCGACCGCCTATAGTCAAGCGATTATGGCCCTCGCACAGCCCCAAGCGCCCGAGTCACCGTCCGAACCCGCAACCTCCAACCCGACCACTTCCATACCGACAACGCAGCCCTAATCGCTGAAACTCACGTCATGCAATCGCCCAAAGACTCCAGCGCTACGTTAATTGAAGAGGTGCTGCCCGATGGCTTGGTGGTTCTTCGTTGTCCCAGTACGGGAGGATTCTGGCTTGAACGATCGCACTACGACGACTGGCGGGCGAGTCATCAGGAGGCGATCGCGTCCATCTCGGAGATCGTCAACCAACTCGGTACAATTGACGCGATCCCCGCCGGGGAGGATAGCCGTGCCGCCCTGTGTCCCGCGACGGGGCGTTTTTTGATTCGCGCCCGAGTGGATACGCGATCGCCCTTTTACGTGGAGCGATCGCCAGAGGGGGGCAATTTTTGGATTGATCAGGGCGAATGGGAAGTGCTGACCCAATTGGGCTTACAGATGCAGCTCGATATCCTATTCTCACCAGAATGGCAGGCCAAACTACGCGACTATCAGCAAATTGAACGGCAAAAACAGGCGACGATCGATAAGCTCGGGGCTGATTTGGCGCGTCAGGTGTTCGAGCTAGCTGAGGCGCTACGTGAGCATCCCCAGGGTGATTTTGGGGTGGCTTATTTGATGCAGCAATTCGATCGAGCCAATGTCTAAACCCTGGATTGGTGTGGAGGTGTCGGGAGCTAGACCTCTAGACCGATGCAGCCGCAGGTAAGACTCAAGATACAGCCGCAGGTAAAACTATAGTCAGTTCAATCATTATCCTCAATCCGCACCCACATCGCTAAACCGCCCCCTTTACCCCGCGCTGCGATCGCTCGATCGCTCACCCAAACATAATTAAAAAACGGGCGTTCTTTTAACGGACGATCGGCAAAACTCGCGTCACTAGCCGCGCCACCGCCGATCTCACCGCGATAGACCACCCACGATCCGATCGCCACCGACCAGCACGTAAAATCAAACGCCAAGATCCGCTTACCCGCAATGGCCTCGATCGGTCCCGTTACCGTTAATTTCAACCCGCCGATCGCCACCGTATTCACCGCACGCCCCAGAGATGCCCCCAAATCTGAACCCGAATCAGCACAATACGCCAGCGTAATTTTGGGGATCGCCGCCAAATACCGCCCCGCCCCGATCACCTTACCGGCTCGCTTGCGTGCCTTTTTCGTCCCCGTCACAAAGGTCAACCGCCACGTTCCTTCCAGATCCTCCAGCGCGACCGGCTTCCCTGGATGAGACCGCTCGATCGCCTGCATTGCCGCGACAACCTCCGGCGGCGTCGGGCGATCGGTGGTGGCTACGCGAGCTAGGAGCGCAGCGGCACGATCGGGCGTCATGGGATCAGGGGTCACGGTTGGAGCTGAGTTTGGGGCTGAGTTGGGGGTCATGGCGATCGGCGATTGAAGTCGGTGATTGAGGTTGGTAATTTAAGCCGGTCTCGGAAGAACGCCTCAAACACGTTCTAAGATAAAAGGCTACATCCGCTAACGATTATTTCAGAATCACCAAGGTCAATGAGCAAAGGAACGCTATTCGATAAAGTTTGGGACGCCCACACCGTCGGGACGTTGCCGTCTGGTCAAACCCAATTGTTCGTTGGCCTGCACCTGATTCATGAAGTCACCAGTCCCCAAGCCTTCGCCATGCTGCGTGAACGTGGCCTCAGCGTGCCGTATCCCGATCGCACCGTCGCCACCGTCGATCACATCGTCCCCACCGAAAACCAAGCGCGTCCCTTTGCCGATACCCTAGCCGAGGGGATGATCCAAGCCCTCGAACAAAGCTGCAAAGACCACAATATTCGCTTCAATAATGTCGGTTCCGGTCGCCAAGGCATCGTTCACGTCATCGCCCCGGAACAGGGCTTGACCCAACCGGGCATGACGATCGCCTGCGGGGATAGCCACACCTCCACCCACGGCGCATTCGGCGCGATTTCCTTCGGCATCGGCACCAGCCAAGTCCGCGATGTTCTCGCCTCCCAAACCCTCGCCCTCGGTAAACTCAAAGTCCGCCGCATCGAAGTCAACGGCGAGCTAAAACCGGGGGTCTATGCCAAAGACGTGATCCTGCACATCATCCGTAAGCTGGGCGTGAACGGCGGCGTGGGTTACGCCTACGAATATGCTGGAACGACCTTCGAGGCCATGTCGATGGAAGAACGGATGACCGTTTGTAATATGGCGATCGAAGGCGGCGCACGCTGCGGCTACGTCAACCCCGATCGGTGACCTACGACTATCTTCAAGGTCGTGAATTTGCCCCCAAAGGTGAGGCGTGGGATAAGGCCGTGGCTTGGTGGGACAGCCTCCGCAGTGATGCGAATGCCGAATATGATGATGTCATTGTGTTCGATGCTGCTGAGATTGCACCGACCGTCACGTGGGGGATCACTCCCGGCCAAGGCATCGGCGTCGATGAAACGATCCCCACGCCGGACAGCTTCAACGATAACGATCGCCCCCTTGCCCAAGAAGCGTACGCCTATATGCAGCTCGAACCGGGTCAGGCGATCGCCGGAACCAAGGTTGATGTTTGCTTCATCGGAAGCTGTACCAATGGACGCATCAGCGATCTGCGTGAGGCCGCAAAATTTGCCCAGGGTCGCCGCGTCGCTGAGGGGGTGAAGGCGTTTGTGGTTCCGGGGTCGGAAGAGGTGAAGGAACAAGCCGAGGCGGAAGGTCTTGATCAGGTGTTTCTCGAAGCCGGGTTTGAATGGCGCAATGCGGGCTGTTCGATGTGTTTGGCGATGAATCCCGATAAGCTGGTGGGCGATCAAATTAGTGCATCGTCGTCGAACCGCAATTTCAAAGGGCGTCAGGGATCGTCGTCCGGTCGTACCCTGCTAATGAGTCCGGCGATGGTGGTGGCGGCGGCGGTGAATGGAGCCGTGACCGATGTGCGTGAGCTGATTTAGAGAGCTGACGCGTACCGATTAATTCCGCTTGATCAATCATCAATCATGCTCGATCGACCCTATACGACGGCCATCTTCGCGATGAGTGCGGATGGCAAAATTTCCGATTACCAGCGATCGGGTCGTAAATTCGGCTCGGAGCATGATTTTCGTCAGCTTGAGGACTGTGTGGCCGCGTCGGATGCGGTGTTAATGGGGGCGGGAACGTTGCGATCGGGCGGAACGGCCATGCGGGTTCTGTCCGAAGATTTATTTCAGCAACGCGCTGATCGAGGACGGTCACCACAACCGCGACAGGTGATCATTTCGCGATCGGGCAACATTCCCCACCACTTGAGATTCTTCAGCCAGCCGATCCCACGCTGGCTCGTCACGACGAAAAAAGGCGCTCAGTTGTGGCGCGATCGCACGGCGTTTGATCAGGTGTGGATCTGTGAACATCGTGACCCGGTGGTTACGGACACACCGGACTCGCTGACGAGCCAAGAATCGATCGCCTCGATCGATTTAACGCGAATGCTGCAACGCTTAAAAGACGACGGGATTAGTCAGCTTGCCGTTTTGGGTGGCGGAGCCTTGGTCGCCGATCTTGTTGCACTGGAAGCGATCGATGAACTACGCCTAACGATTTGCCCCCTAATTTTGGGCGGCATCGCAGCACCAACCCCGGTCGATGGTCGGGGCTTTCTCAATCTTGGTTGCGGCGATCAAGCGGCTCCTCGACTCAATCTTTTGGACGTTCAAACGATCCATCAGGAGATTTTTCTCCGCTACCAAGTTGATTACAGCCCCCACATTTGCCATTGAGCCAAAAAACATCCGATCACGGGTTGATCGGATGTTTTTTTACAGCAGATAACGCTCAATAACACGGGCTAATAGGTGAACTTCGCCGAATCATCACGGATGATATTGCCTTTGATCGCATACTCGATCGACCAGCGCGGCGGATCAACCCGTTCACCGTTATAAAACGCTTCCCAATGGAGGTGGGGTCCCGTTGAACCACCACTCATTCCCACGGCTGCGACGATCGTTCCCACATCAAACGTGCCATCGATACAGTCGCTCAAGTGCAGCGCCTTAAACTCGTATTCCGGCATACTCGAACTCGACATTTGCGCGACTAAGCCACCGCCAGCATCGGTATAACAAGAAACCGTGACCATCGATCCTTGCTTACCCACCGCAAAAATGGGAGCGCCATTCGGCATCGCGATATCCACCCCAAAGTGAGGCACGCTGTGATAGCCATAAACGGGATGTACATCGCGGCAGTCCGAGGCATCGGAGCTTTGACACGGGAGGTACGTATCCGTAACACGATAGCTTCCCACGCGCTGTTCATCCCGTACCGGCGCGTCGATGCCCTGGGGGATCGCATTGGTGATGCCTCGGATCGAAAGCTGGGCGGTCTCGTTCGTCATGCTCGCGGGGACACGACCTGAATCGGAGCCACCGCCAAACATCAGACCACCGCCCGGTGCTGGCACACTAAAATCATCGTCGCTACTGCCAGGAGAAGACACTGAGGCTTGGCTTCCCGAGCTTGATCCCGGTCTCGAAATGGTCTGACTACCACTGCTACTATCGCTTTGATCCTCAGCCCCAAACCGCAAACCACTGCCTTCGGACTTTAAGTCTGTGTCACTCTCTGATTTTTGGGTTCGTTCATCCTCTTGATTGGTCTCACGATTGAGGCGCGATCCTCCTTCAGGATTGACCGGCTCACCTCGCCACCAGCTTGCAAAGTTACCGCCATTTAAGCCAAGAGGTGCGAGAATTTCGTCCCGCTTTAACGTTTGTGTTGGCTGTGTTGTCGATCGATCTCGACGATCGCGCGTATCATCAGCATCTGCACCACGGGCATCGCGGCGATCATTCGCGCTGTTCAGCGTACCGTCAGCAGATAATTCATCGTCACGGCCATTCACCCCAGGGGTCAATTCTGCCGCATTGCGCGATCGATCCGCTTCATTCGTTTGACTGTCAGAGCTTTGGCCGCGCTCGGCTGTGGTTGTCGCTTCCGTTGTTGCCTCGGGTGATTCTCCTAGTGGAACTGCCGTTGACTCCGCGATCGAGTCACGTTGGGCTTCCCGTTCCGCGAGACCTGCCAAAATTCTGGGTGCCATCAAGTACGCTCCGCCCGCCAGCAGAACCAGCAGCGTCGCCATACCCGTCATCAGCCAAAGACGATTTTGCCCCTTCGCTAAAACCTCTTCCTCTTCCTCTTTGAGCGTTGCAACCCCTTGCTTGACCTGCTGACTCGCAGCTTCGCGGGCTTCGCGGTCTTCTCTGCCCCAGCGCTGTAGGGGATGCTCTTCCTCGAACGTGTCGGCCATGGTGGCCGTTGGGGTCGCGGGGGCAAGAGACACGGTTTCCGCCGCCGTTGCGATCGCTCCCAAGTTCATCGACATGGTGGCATCAGCACGGGGACGAGTCGTTTTTGCTGGAGTAACGTACTTCGATTGAATTTCGATCGCACGTTCTCTCGCCGCTCGCGCTGCGGCTTCCTGGGCGGCCTTATACTCCTCGCCGTAGTAAAAACTGAACGGATCTTTCGGGTTAATGGGCGGCGTTTGCGGCGTGGAAATTCCAGCGTCACGCTCGGCGTAATACCGAAACGGATCATCTTCCATGCTGGCCGCGATCGCGGCTGCATCTTCCGTTTGCAAATTATTAC
Source organism: Coleofasciculaceae cyanobacterium RL_1_1 (assembly GCA_012033105.1). Lineage (GTDB taxonomy): Bacteria > Cyanobacteriota > Cyanobacteriia > Cyanobacteriales > Geitlerinemataceae > RDYZ01. The sequence goes on along the minus strand of JAAUPN010000020.1, from coordinate 22,111 downwards.
GGCGTCGAGACTTTTTCTTGGATGGCTGTGGCTGCTGATTAGCCTGAGTTTGTTTGTCGCGATCGATGCTGGCTACCATGATAGATTCCCCAAACACCCGAAACGTGGCGTTAGAAAGGCAAAAACGAGTGATTGATTGCTGGTCTTAAAAGGCTTGTGTCGAGCCTTCAAATTTTAAACAATACAATAACCCAAGAGGCTAAAGTCAACCATGATTGTGTCGTATCAGCATCGATGTTCGTCATAACCCATGACTCTGAACGTTGCATGATTGATCAACGCTAGGGTGTATCAAACTGCCCAAAACGAATCGTGAAAAACTATCCGCAGGGTTGATCGCCTAACTTGACACGGACGAGGACACATTGATGCCGAAATTTGCGTATCGTGTTTTGACACATCGACAGTTTAGCAGCCCTTTCATCAATTGATCGCGCTCGTCCTCCAACCCGTAAACACAGGACGATTTTATCCAGCATGTTTCACCTTGCCTTTCCCGTTCAAGACTTTGATCAAACCAAGGCTTTTTATCTCGAGGGTCTCGGATGCACACCGGGGCGGGCATCGCCACACGCCTTGATTTTGAATCTCGGTGGTCATCAATTGGTGGCACACCGATCGCCGATCTCCCTCCAACCTCAAGCGGGAATTTATCCCCGTCACTTTGGCTTGATTTTTGAGGAGTACACCGAGTGGGAAGCCTTACGCGATCGGGTAATGACACAAGGGCTAACGTTCTATCAAGCGCCGAAACAGCGTTTTCCCGGCAAACCCACGGAGCATTACACCTTTTTTCTTGAAGATCCATCCCATAACCTGCTGGAGTTCAAGTACTACGTTCACCCATCCGCGATCTTTGGGGAGACGGAAACGACAGAGGTGGGCGATCGGGAGTAGTACGATCAGGTGAATTGGTTGGCGTGATCGATTCATCTCAGCCCTAACCCATCAGCCCTATAACCCTCTTCTACACCCCAACCACCATGTCTGCATCAACCCGTCAAATCGAAGCCCTCGCGGCCACCATTGCCGACAAAATCTACATCGACGTTGCCAAATGGCATCTCTACCTCGGTGACGCCAACTTGCACACACCCCTTGCCGAAGCCTTTTTTCCTGAACTCGAAGCGCGATCGATTAGCGAAGCCAAAGTCGAAGCGATTTTGCAGCACACTTCAATTTCCCTCGGTGCTGGACGCACCACCATTCCCCTACGTGATTTGATTCCCCAATCGACTCAGAGCGACCTCTACGACTTACTCGTCGATTTTCAGCATGAACTCTAATCGGGGATGAATTCGTCCTGAGTTTGTAATTTGTACTGAGTTTGTACTGTGGGTCGAGGGGTTGAGGGGGTCTTCGCGGCATGGTTGTATTGATGCTCCCGAATGCTTCCAGCACATAGGCGATCTTCCAGGCACAGTTTTTAACACGTCCTTGAGCCAGAAAACCGTCATGATGCCGTCCCTCCAACCAACGAACGCTGATTCGATCGCCCATGTCGTCCGCCAGTTATTTTGCCATCCGGTTAAGGGATTAACGCCTAGCCCGGTCGATCGCGCTGAGTTTCGTGCGAATTGGGGAATGCAGGGCGATCGCGCCTTTGCGCTGATGTTCGATGACCTCGATCAGACGCCAGCTCCGGATACACCCTGGTTATCAAAGCGCTACTTCGCCGTACAAAACGACTGGCATGATCTCGCCCGCGTGCAGTGCCACTACGAGGCAGCCGCCCAGACCCTGTGCGTTACCCTAGACGGCCAGCGGGTATTAGAAGCCCATGTCGATCGCGATCGCCCAGCGATTGGTGCATGGTTTAGCGCATTTTTACAAACCTGCAAACCGTCTGCTGGGGCGCGTCATCCTCAGTATGCCAAGCTCGAACTCGTCGGCCAAACCTCTGGAAATACCGGCTTTCGCGATCGCCGCGCCGGTCAAGTCTCCATGATTGGCAGCGCCACCCTAGCGGCACTTTCGACCTTGCTCAACACTCCCATCGATCCGCGTCGCTTTCGCCCTAACCTCATCCTCGAAACTGCCCAGCCGTGGGAAGAATTCGACTGGATTGGCCGACGCTTGCGGATAGGCCACGTGGAATTTGAGCCGATCGAACGGATCGAGCGTTGCCTCAATATCGAGGTCTGTCCTGACTCCGGCCAGCGAGATCTTCCCTTACTCTCGCAGCTCAAACGCAAATTCCGTCACACAGACACTGGTATCATCGCTCGCGTGACCCAAGCTGGAACTCTCTCGATCGGCCAGAGCTATGACATCATCTAAAAACTGTCGCGGAGGCGATCGCGAGCGGTCATATCTGAAATATCTGACCCGCTCGCAGATGGTTTGATCGGGTTCTCGCGATCGACCCTCGTTGCTTTAGCTCAACACTTCCAAGCTCAAAACTTCAGATCAATTTCGTCAATCCTCAAACAGAATTAACGAAAAATGTGAATTATGAGCCGGTTTATGGAGAAAAACGACATCAATTTGGGATGATCGCCCTGACTCGTCAATTATGCTTTGGGGAACTCCAAGCCTTTGTCATAATGTATCGAGATACGAGTTTCCAGCGTGGCCGTTTGTGTCACAACAGCCCCGCGCTCGATTGCGCTTCCGGTTCGCCTTTCGGCGTTTGACATCATCCCAGGCAACTATGTTTTTGCTCTTGACGCGTATCCTTTTGTGGCTGGCCGTTATTGGCGGTATCGGCTACCTTGTCGCCCAAATCATCCCCAAGCCCTATGTCACCTACGTGGGCTACTCCCTTGCGGCTCTACTTCTCATACTCACGTTTTTCGAGCCAACTGATGGGGCTACGATTGCGGCATGGCAGGTGTTCTCGATCCCCTTCAAACCCTTTGGACTGATCACGATTCTTCTCCTTAACACCCTCAGGGGGAATCTGGGAACTCCTGAGGTGCGCAAGCAGTTGACCACAATTCTTAGCCTACTGCTGCTATTTAGTCTGTCCTATTTCCCTCGCATCTTTTGTCAGGCGATCGTCGAGCGTGACGCCTACGAACTGCAACGGGCGGCGATTAATGATCCGCCTGGAGTCCCCGAGGCGATCGTCTTGTTGGGTTGGCAAACCACGGAGTCCTCAAGCATTGATGGTCGTTTTGATCAGCTCTCGAAAAATGGTGACCTCGTTGTCCATACCGCCAATCTTTTCCTACAAGGGCAAGCACCGCGCGTCATCATTAGTGCTGGGCCACGCTTTGATTATGTCGGTAGCGGCAAACCTCCGATCGAAGCCTACGCAATCTCTCGTCTACTCCAACGCTTAGGCGTACCGGAGAGTGCGATCATCATCGACAATCAGGGCATGGATGTGCGCAGCAGCGCCCGCAATGTGGCGAAGCTGATGGATAGCTTTGGTATTCCGAAGGATATTGTTTTGGTTTCGACGGCGATCTCTGCCTATCGTTCGATGCAGGCGTTTTATGAGTTTGATATGGTCGTCACGCCGCGTCCGGGAGCTATCGCACCAATCAGCCGGTTCAGGGTGTATTCCCATTCCCGAATGGTCGTGAATTGCTGCCAACGATCGAAGGTATGGAATTTTCAACGGCGCTGACCGATGAGTTTCTCAGCTCGATCTATTACTTCCTCCGAGGCTGGCTTTCACCAGCGGATCTAGCGATGAATCAGTTACGGCGGGCGGATCAACCCATCGTCCCATCGATCGCAACTGTGAACGCGGCAGACGCGGATCGATCCTTGCGGACGGTTGAGCTTCTATAGTTTCTCGTGTTGTCGTTAGAACAATGCAGCTTTCACGTAGCGCAGGCTAGAAGCCCGCGCTACGAACGTTCTAGGCCAGTAACGCTTCGAGCTGATGCTCATTCCACAGCGAACCATACAGCCCGCCTTCCGCAAGAAGTTCCTCATGCTTGCCCACTTGCACGGCACGCCCGCGATCGAGCACGACCACGCGATCCGCCGTCGCCGCTGCCGAAAGCTGATGCGAGATAAATAACACCGTTTTTTTGCGTGTGCCACTCGATAGATTGCGTAAAATCTGGGTTGCAGTTTGGTTATCGACGCTGGACAGCGCATCATCGAGAATTAGAATCGGCGCGTCTAGCAGTAACGCCCGTGCGAGCGCTGTACGCTGACGTTGTCCACCAGACAGGGTAATACCACGCTCACCGACGATCGTGTCGTACTGCTGCGGGAAGTTTAGGATTTCGTCGTGGATTTGCGCGGCCTGGGCTGCGCGATAGATTTCGTCAAAGCTGGCGTCGGGCTTGCCGTAGCGAATGTTGTTGCTGATGGCTGTCCCAAAGAGAAAACTATCTTGAGGGACGTAGGCGATCGCGCGGCGCAGATCATTGAGACGAATGCGGGTGATATCGATGCCGTCGAGGAAGAGCTGATCGGGATCAATGTTCAACACGTGTGGGATGGCATTGGCGAGGGTCGATTTTCCTGAGCCGATCGGCCCGACAATGGCGATGGTTTCCCCGGCGTGAATGTCTACATTGAGCTGATCGAGGGCATTGCGGCTCGATGATTTGACGGTGTCACGGTGATGGTTGTCCGGTTGTGAATGGTGTGAATGGTTGGCCGGATCAAGGTGATCGGCGGCTGTCGATGCCGGATCAGCAGAGTCCGTCGTCGGAAACGCATAGGTGAGCTGACGGGCGTGAATATGACCTTCGACGCGATCCAGCGGTAGGTCAATCGCATCGATCGGGTCAACGATATTGGGCTGGCGTTCAAAAAATGGCTTCAACACGATCGATACTCACTTGACCACGCTGAAAAATGGTCAAAGTAAAGCCGAGGAGCGCCGTCGGAAACACCAGGCGATCAATGTAAATAATCATGGCAACCAAGCCACCCACATCGAGGGCTCCGCGCACGATTTCACCCGAACCAAACGCCATCAAAATCAATAAACTCGCCGCCGCTAGCCCCTGTAGTAGGGGAAACAACGTAGTTCGGGTTCGCGCTAAGGCCAGGTTACTCGCAAGCAAGCTCGCATTCGTCTCTGCAAACGCAGCCCGTTCGTTCAACTCTTGACCATAGATTTTAATGGGCGCGACTCCGCTCATATCTTCTTGGATCAGATCGCTAATGCGCGAGAGATCTTCTTGCACGTTGGCTTGATCGAGGCGCAATCGCCCGCTAAAAAACCAGACCACCGCCAGCATTAGCGGATAGACCGACATCGCCAACAACGTCAGCCTGCCGCTGATCGAAACCAGCACCGGAACCGTTAGGGCATAGGCAAACGTCGTATTGAGCAAACTCAGGACGGCAAAGCCCAACATGCGGCGAATGTTGTCCACATCGCTGGTCGCTCGGTTGATCAGATCACCACTGGTATTGCTGGCAAAATAGCCCGTTTCGAGCGTTAATAGATGCTCAAAAATGCGTTGCTTGAGATCAAATTCAACGCGCCGCCCCAAACCAAATAAATAAACCCGCGAGGCCACCCGGATCAGCCACATGACGCTAGCCAGGGCAAAGATGGAACCGGCGAAAAAGAGAATGCGATCGTAGCTAAACGTGACCTGCAAATCCTCGATCGCGCGACGAATTTGCAGCGGAATGTACACCCCTAAAGCGTTAACAACGAGCAGGGCTAACGTTCCGAGAACGGCCTGTTGTTTATACGGGCGCAGATAGTGCGCCAGGATCTTGAGTCGGTTGCGGCTCATGGAGAAGGAAAAAATCGTACCGTGCGAAAACTAATGTTAACGCCGATGCAGATCTGAGACCGACAACGACATCACGCGAATGGGTCTGCGATCGTGCACGTTGCGATCGCATCACCCCATCCTAAAGCACCACCGAGATCACTGCCGTCACCCACACCAATTCCACGCCCTCGATCGTCCCAAAACCGTCCCAAACTGTTCCGTCTCCAATCCCGTCGTGCTGGCAAAATAATCGCTTAAACTAGATCTACGTCAACGCTCCGGCGAGCCGTTCTCGGCAAATACCGCAAACATCGTTGTCTGCCTCCCGACCGTTGCACTCTCCCCGACATGTCCTATGGCTTCCCATCCTAACCCGCAATCCGAACGCAAGCCGACACCGGCCTATGTTCGTGTCCTCCGATCCTATCTCCGCAACGTTTCCAGTCCAACCGTTTGGGCCCCGATGGCCATCATTGCGCTGTTACTGGCTCTGAGTGCAGATTATTGGAATTCACTGCGGATTTTAGAGGAGGATGGGGAAGCTTCACTCATCAGTGAAAACACATCCCAACTTGCCAATTCATTCTCTGAAGCCAGTTCGATCGCCGCTTCCGAAATTGATAGCTCAGACGTACTCTCCAGTCTGCTCGCCCAGGCGGAACTCCCCGTCATGGCCGATGACAACAGCGTCGAACAGGCCAAGGAACAGAACCAGCGACTGAATCTCGAAGAGGTTGACCTCCTCGAACTCCCCGATTTAAACAAATCCGCCGGTGGAAACAGTGACGATCGCGCCAGTAACACCAACGGCAGCGATGCCAACACCGTAACTCCTGGCCGACGTTTCGGCCTGATGGATTTACTGTCGGGCAACACCACCACAGGGACGACATCCTCAGCCTCGCCCACCGATGGAGGAGCCGTCGGTTTTATGGGGCTTTTGGGCGCACGCACGAGCGCCCAAAGCACAGCGGGTACAACCGGCACAACCGGCATCACCGGCGGTGTAACCCCGACTTCCAGCGTCAGCAGCTTCAATCGCAGTCCCCAGGGAACAACCCTCCTCAACACAAGCGAGACCGAGCCGCAAGCTTCCCTCACCCAAATCAATAGCAGCGGCACATTTACCGGCTACCCTTACCCCAACGTTACCGTTCCGAATACCACAGGCTTTAGCAGCGCCCCCACGTTTACGGGCTATCCGTCCTCCGCTGGTGCTAATGTTCCCGCAACGACCCCCTATACCGGTGGATACACGGGTTACCCAACCTCTCCCTACGTTGCTCCTAATGTCGGCAGCCCCTACGCACCGAACTCCTACGGAACCTCGCCCTATGGCAATATCCAGTACGGAACCCAGCCCAACTTAAACACAACAACGGGTATTAACACGGCGCAACCAACCAACGTTAGTCCCCAAAATGGCTACGCGATCGGTGTACCCAATGGCGCCCAAGTCGAGGCTCCAGCGGCTCCTTATTCTGTCCCGCGATCGGCTCCAGGTCGGTATATCGGTAACGGTGAGATTAACACCTTTGCCAATCCATAAATGTTCGACTGCGCCTGCCCTCAATTCTTCACGTGTGATGATTGCGGGCTGCGTCTATAACAAACGCATCTATAAAAATCAAAATACTATGACTCCTAAAAAATTTATTTTGCCCGCGATCGTCCTGCTGATTGTATTTGTCACTGTCGGCGATCAGTACAAATTCCTGCCCGATTCAGCGCGAACGGCGAGTTACAAAACTCGAATGTTCATTGTTGGTCTTTGGCCAGAGTGGCTTAAACCGAAAAATCAGAATGAGCAACGTGAACAAGAAATTGAGCAATTGGGCAAGTAACTGCAAATTTCTACCGCCACCATAACAAAGCCGCAAGGATAGCAATTCCACTCCCTGACCCACTCGCTTGTATCGTTTAAGCTTCGTTCTTGTGGCGATCGTGATGCTCGCTGGCTTTACCGTTAAGTTCTATCATCCCTGCCATGAAACAAATCGCCCTCCTGAGTCTGTGTCTGATCGTGGTCGCGATCGCGGGAACATCCGCCCTCCTCGCGATCCAAAATGTTGACCCCGTCTCCATCACCCTACTCAGCTTTCAGTCCATCCAGATTCCTTTTGGCTTAACTCTCACCGCTTGTGCGGCACTCGGCGCGATCACCACAGCCCTGAGCCTCGTGCTAAGTCGAGGCTATGCCCGCCAGCGTTAAGATCAGCGTCAAATTGATCGATCGGTCAACCGGCAAGCTAGAAAACTGACACGATCAACTGAGTAAAACTAGACCAAAACTACGATCAACCCTCAGGATAGTGAATACACTTTACCGTCAATCAAAACCCGCGTAATTCCCTTCGCCTGGAGATGAGCCCCGGTCTTTTGTAGAACGCGGCTATCTGGGATTTTCATGACGCGCTGACTGCGGTTGGCAAACCGACGGGCTACCCGATGATTATCAAAAATCGGCAGCGTTTGCTCCTGGTGTTCACCTTGGGGAATTTCGCCGAGTTCTTCAAAATCTTGCAGGGGACGCGAAATTAGCTCCGATAGACGATCGACAACGAGATAGCAGGTCTTGGGCAAAGTCGCTTCCGAGAGCGGCGGTGACGCTAGGGACGACATTCGCGAACCAGGCATTAGATCCAGAATTTCGATGGCGGGCTTCGCTGGATTAGACTCCTCCGATCGATCGGAGGAATTATCCGTTGCAACCTGATTCCAGCTCGACGCCTCAAAGGTTGAAGTTGCTTGAGTCTCGTCGTCTTGCCACTCTTGCTCTTGTGACAGCTCAGAGCTTGTGAAATCCGTCTCTGGCACTGTGACACTCACAATAGAGCGACGAGACCGACGCTTGCGAGACCGCAACGGGGTCTCATCATCCTGTGGGTCGTCGCCCGAATCATCGGCTGTAGTTGCAACGTGACGAATGGCGGTCGAATGTTTCATCGCCTCTGTTTTTTGCGATGTATCTTGGGATACCTGTGTGACAGAGGAGCGCCGCCGTCGTCGTCGTGATGTCGGCTCATGTTTGTCCGCCTCACTCTCACCGGGCATCACCGATGGGGTAGACGAGGTCAGATCTCGTGAGTCTTGTGATTGCTCTCTAAGCTGAGTCCGAGTTGGGCGTCGTTATCGTCTGCCGTGGCGATCGAGTCTGTGGAACTCACACTTGTCCGCGATCGCGATCGACTCCGAGTTCGGCTACGTAGCTTGGGAGCAGCCCGCTGTGGTTTTCCGCCACTCGCTGGAGAGGCCGCGACGGTCGAGCTAGCCGTCTCCGATGCGGTTGCGTCCGCTCCGGACTGAGGATTGGACTCAGGGTGTAACTCAGGTGCTGACTTAGCCGTACTGGATCGCGTGGCTCCGCCACGACCAATCAGACGTTTTTGCTGTACCAGTGTTTCATATTCGTCCGCACTAAAACTGTTTTTTAGTAAGCGCCCAATCGTAGACGTACTGACCCCAAAAGCGCGGGAGAGTGTCGCCGTACTTTCGTCTGGCTGACGGTAGCGATCGGCAATTTCTTGTTTTTCGGTTTCAGATAGTCGTTTAGGAGCCATAAACAGCCAAGAAGAAAAGAGTTAGCACAAAAACAGCACTTAAGCGAAAGGCGACATGGTGTTCATGATGCTGAGGATAGTCAATTTAGATGGGCGAAATACTCAGTACTGATGGGATTAAACACCATAACGTTACGACGGAGATCAGCCTTACGATAAGCCCTGTGAACTCGTAATTGCCTGAAAGAATGGTCTGAATTGATCCAAGCCTTAGCTTAAATCGTAGCGGCATTTCGCTCAATTTGTACAATGGTGAGCCAAAAATGAAAGCATCACGCCGACAGGTTCGGATCGATTGCTGTCGTTGTGATGCTGCTTGAAGACTTCCCGTCGAATCAAAAGTGAGGAACAGATTACCCGCAACGTTACCGTTGACTCCAGTTCGCCCGTCTCCCGATGGAGAGGCCTAGGACGATGATCCCCCACGGCGACGACGGCCACCACGAGAGGTGGTTTTGATTGCTCGTGTTGAAACGTCGTATTCCAAAATTGCACCGATCGCAAAAAATACACCGGTGAACGTGAAGAACACCTCTAACAGGTCGCCACTTTCATAATCCGGGATATTTTTATCCGCATATTTAAACCACATATCGGCGATGTAGAGTGAAAATGCCGCCGCCGCGATCATGCGCCAAGACTGCGAGAAACGACCACCCCAGAATGCCAACAGCAGCACCGAGGCAATAATCAGTAGTAAAACATCCAGCACCACGTAGGTTAAATTCAAGGCACTGCCAAACGGCTCAAGACGCCGATCCATTGCCTTAACCCAAGCTGGAGCGGGATGCCGCATCTCTTCCCCTTCAACCTCCGCGTCCAACTCCGGCGCTGCCACCGTGCCATCCGCGATCGGTTCGGAACCTGCAACCTGTTCGATCGCCGGACTCGCTTCGATCGGCTCCGAGGGAGCGATGCCAAATTCAAAGGGATAGGACAACCAAGCTGCGATCGCAATACCCGTCGCCGCGATGCCCACGATAATCCCCCACTGCCATAACTCCAGATTTAACCGCCGCGATCGAACCGCCAAAATCATACCCGTCGCCAGACAGAGATAACTGATGATGTACAACAGATCTCCCGGCGAAACCGTAGGACTCAATCCCCAGTACAGTTCCCACCAGCTAAAAAAGAGATTGCCCACAAAATAAGACAGCAATCCAATTCCGATTCCGAGCCAGACATTACGCCCACTCACAATCTTATTACTGAAGCCATTGCGCAAACACAGCACACCTGCCAGCAGGAAACCCACCTGTTCTAGGATCACAGTCCCCAAACCATACCAAGCTGGCCGACCTTCTCCCGGTAGCGTGACACTGAAGAGGAGAAAAAATAGCAATGCGATGACACCCCAACCTACGGCAATCAGGATGAGGGTTGGAGTCGCTAAAAGAGACTGAAAAAAACCGAGCTTGCCTTTGTCTGAAGTGGTACTCATGAACGGTGGAAACGTGAGTGGTGAACGGTAAGCTAAACGACGGACACAGTTACTAAGGTCTACAACCGTCGCTATTCAGTAGTCATCATCTGGATCTAGGGAATCAGAAATAACAGCGGTTCAATCATCCAATAACTTAGATCAGGAACCGCGAGCAAGATAATTCGGGCATCGCCCTGTCGCAAACAAAGATCGGGAGAAGTTCATTGGACGTACCCTCATTATTTGATCGAGCGTTAAACGTCTGTACAATCCACCGGTTTTATTTATGGTTTGTAACATTTCAAACGGTTTCCCACATTTTGCCGAGGGGTGATTGATTCAGCCAGCCGACAAATTGAGAACGCTCACTATCGGGCATGTCTTTCAGAGCCTCGATCGCCCGCCCCACAAAACTGGTATTCCCGAAATACTCTTTGCCAATGCGATACAACTCTTGGAGCAGTGTATTGAGGTGATGCTCTTGCCAGGGTGGGATCTGACCACTTTCCAGCGGATCTTGTTCTAGTAATTCTGCCACCGCCTCTGGCGCGGTCGCATCGGGAAAATTCCACTGCTGAAACAGCTTGATGACATCTTTCTGGAACGCTCCAGCCTGACGATTTCCCAGCAAATCCTCGATCGCGTAGTACACCTCTTGCAGCAAAATCAGCGCTGCTTGCGTAAAGAATGGTGAAGCCGCACCGCTATTGTGATCATCATCAAGCTGTTCGATCCGGATTTTACCCCAGACACTATAGCGATCCGGCTCCTCGAGTAAGACACAGGCTTTCCCTCTGTTGTCGGTCAAGTCGCGCCAGAAACTTCGCGCCTCTTCTGCTTGCTTGGCGTTAAACACACTAATCAGACGAAATGTTTGATCCTGATAGTTCAACACAGGAATGTTCTGACCGGTTTTAGGGTGCTGAATACCGGATATTTCAACATCCTGCCTTTTTAAGATGAACATGACGCTGTTGATAGACTCCGATCGAGGCAAATCGTGCAGAGGGGTAAGCACGCGACAGCTAGACTGTCGTGCGAGCGAAAGCGCACGCTAGGAAATTTGAACCGCTTGAATGGCCATGAACCTCAAAGAGGCGGGCTGAATCAAAACTACTTCGAGACCAGTGGCTGTGGTTTCCGCTCTGGAAGCGTTGCCCATGACTCAGTAACGAAGGTTTCCCTAGTGTACATTGCCGCTTCAGTAGATGACAGGACGCCACTCTACCCTTAAGCTCACACTCTGATAACGGTTATGAGGCTATCACTACTCCAAGCATCTTGAAAATGCAGGATGAACGCCTACCGTTGTCTTGGGGCGACTCAATGAGCCGTGTTCTAGAGCAATTTGAGGTTAATAACGTTGGGTCTAAGCAACCGTCTCTTGCGCTATTGTTCTCGCTCGAGCTGAATGTCGTAGCCGATCGCTGTTTTATCGAAAAATTAGGCACGCTAGAATTTCACAAACCATGCCATATCCATACACAAGAATAAACCGTGGTCGCCTCCCGAACATCTATCGCAGCAATATCCTGATGAATGGGAAAAGGTTCGTCAAAACATTCGCGGACAATTGGGTGATTTTTGTTCGATTGTCGGCTGACCCCCCAGGCCATTCCTCCGATCAATCGATCCATGGGATGCTTGTTTTGCCGTGAAGTGTCTGAACGGAATAGTGATACCCATCGATGTTTTGAGGTGAACCCCACGTCTCTCGCCACTATTTTGGCGGGCCAAACTTAGTCTTTACGCCCAGTAGTTGAAACTGAGATCAAGTTTTTCATTTAAGAAGGGGTTAAGTGTGATGTGTGTTGCAGATGAAACTGGATGATTGATGCATAAAATTAAGACATGACATCCGTTTTATTTGTATCGCTGATTTTGTCTATCACTTATGATTACTTTTAAGGTTATTCCACTTGTAGGAACGCGATAACACCGGCCAGTCCATATCTATCAAGTCGCAGGTTACTTTTCTCCTGTGCCCAGAATATTCAGTGCAAAGTCAGTCCTCTCCACCGACCATCGTTCCACTCAATCCGGGGCGCACTCAGCTCCAGCGTAAACTCGAAAAGCTTCGACAAGATGTGCTGCGGATGGGGACTCTTGTTGAGAACTCAGTTCGCCTGAGCCATCTGGCTTTGTTTGAGTGCAATCTTGAAGCGGCGAACTCGATCGCACCCCTCGATAAAAAGATCGACAAGTTGTATCGCCAAATCGAGTCCGACTGCGTGATGCTCTTAACGTTGGAGTCTCCCGTGGCTCAAGATGGCCGACAGTTAGGTGCTTTGATGCAACTCATCCGTGATTTAGAGCGGATCGGCGATTATGCCAAAGATCTAGGGGCGATCGCGATGAAGCTATTTCCGTATCCGAAACATGCCTGCATGTCAGATATTGAACGCATGTCGCGAGAAGCACAAGCCATGCTGGCGATGAGCTTGGTCGCCCTCATTGAGTTTGACGGTACGGCAGGCAGCAAAATGAAGCAACGCGATACGATCGTTGATGATGCCTACACCAGCCTGTATCGACGGCTAGCGTATCAACAGGACTATACGGGCATCCTAGAGCCGATCGTGCTCATGACGCTCATTATTCGTCACCTTGAGCGTATGGCCGACCATGCCACCAATATCGGTCAGCGTGTGACGTATATTGTCACGGGTGAACGTCGCGGTTAGTGGTGGGGTTGGCGGGATGTTCCGCGACTTTGATGATGTGTTTCGCTGAACGCTTAATCGTGATTGACTTGGCAGAAAGGTTAACGATTTCAACGAAATGGTAACGAAGGATGGCGTCTAGCGGTTTGCGGTTGGATCTTCGCGGGACAATAGGGACAGGACGGACGATCGGGTTGAGTTTGCGTGTTAACGCAGGTCAGTGCGATCGATCGCCTGTCTGCTTTCTTGCAACACGAGGGGAATGAACGATGAATGCCGGTGATATTATGACCCGCGATGTGGTCACCGTTAAAGGTATTACGCCCGTATCGGAGGCTGTGAAGCTGATGCGTAGTCATGGGTTGCGAGCGCTGATTGTTTCGCGACGTGATGAGCATGATGCCTATGGCATTGTGACCGAGGTGGATATTGCCTATAAGGTTGCGGCCTACGGCAAAGATCCGAAAACGATGCGGGTATTTGAGATTATGACGAAGCCCTGCATCACGGTTTCGCCTAATCTTGGCGTCGAGTACGTGGCGCGACTGTTCGCCAATACGGGTATCCGACGCGCTCCGGTCGTGGATACGGAGCTGCGTGGTATTGTTTCGGTGACCGATATTTTGATGCAAAGTAACTTTGATGTGGCGCCGAGTAGTTTGAAGCTTGAAGAACGTATTCAAGCGGCGATCGTGGAGGCACGGAACATCACCCAGGAAGAGGGGCTCGATCGAAAGCGAGCGCTGCCGCCTGGGATGCCGTCGAAGAGTTACAAGCAGAAGCAGCCCATCAAAGTGCTGGACCGCTGACGAAAACAGCCTTTGAGGTGTACTGCGACGAAAATCCGGAGGCTCCGGAAGCTCGCATGTACGATGATTAAAGGTGGTTGCGATTGGAGTGTGATTGGAGTGTGATTTGAGCGCTGTTTCCTTCAGATCTAGCCTCCAGGCATTCGCCGAGATTACGGCCTGATTACCTAACTTCAAGGGATTGATCGCGGCGTTATTTTGCCCTAGTGAGTGTTTCGCGTTATGCGTGTCGAGCCTTTAAACGTTCTGTCCTCAGACGACATTGACGATCGCCGTCGCCAGCTTCGGCGTCAGCGCAGCCTGCATCGCTGGCGTAATGGCGCAAGATTTGTCGTGCTGGCGGCATTTACCGCTGGCGCGATCGCACTCATTCGACAGCCCGGTTGGACGCTCAATGATGCTAGTGCGATCAAGGTCAGTGGCAATCGTTGGCTACCGGATGAAGCCGTCCAAGCCCTGCTCGATTTGAACTATCCCCAATCGTTGCTACGCCTTGATCCCAACGAACTTGCGCAACATCTCAGCCAATCCGAAACAATTGCCGATGCGCGGGTTTACCGCGAACTGATGCCACCAGCGCTCAAGGTTTGGGTGCAGGAACGCCAGCCGGTGGCGATCGCCTACCCTGCCAACACACCGGTTGTGTCTGGCTCGATGGCGATCGCGGGACGCGGACAGTTTGAGGATCGCCTCGGTCTCATTGACGCGAGTGGTCAGTGGATGACCTACAAAGACTATGTCGATCGTCCCCAAATGCCACCGTTGCCCACCCTCGCGACCCTCGGAAATTACGATGAGTACAAAGAACGCTGGCCTGAAGTTTACGCAGAACTATCGCTAAGTAGCGTCCAAATTGCACAGATTGATTGGCGCGACCCCCGTAACATTATTTTGAGTACCGAAATTGGATCGGTTCACCTCGGCCCGATCGGGCCGCGTTTACCCGAACAAATCATCGCTCTCGATCGCCTGCGCAATCTTCCGCAACAAGTGGGGGCAGACCGGATTCTCTACGTTGATCTCAGTGATCCGCGTGCGCCCTATGTGCAAGCTCCGTCGCCGTAAGCCGTAGATCGATCGCCATTTTTTAACGGTAGACGCCCTTGCTATGATGAGTTGTCCTGAATACTAGGATAGTTAGGTTGACCTTTGGGTCAGCTACGGTCTCAACCGTGCTTTAACTATCATCGCTAGATTCAGGCCATCACACTTGCAACGGGTGCAAGTTGACTTTTTAGGATCGAACGTAGACACTTCTGTTAAACAAAACTGCTACGATAAGCTCTCTTTTTGACTCCCATGACCCAGGATCGCTCGAACCCACTTGCGACACCAGCATTTGCATCGGAAGGAGAAGCTCCGTTCCCTGTTGCAATCGATGCCGCCAATCCGTTCGGCACTCCCGGAACCATTAACGAAAACCCACGAGATAACCGAGATAACACTATGCCTGGGGAAGACACCAACATCGGAGATATCATCCCGAGCAGCGTCGCGCGGATCAAGGTCATCGGCGTTGGCGGTGGCGGCGGTAATGCCGTGAATCGAATGATCGCCTCTGATATGGCGGGAATTGAGTTTTGGTCGGTCAATACGGACTCGCAATCACTGGGAAATTCGGCGGCCAAAAATTATATGCAGATTGGCCAAAAGCTGACGCGCGGTCTGGGGGCTGGGGGAAATCCGGCGATCGGGCAAAAGGCTGCTGAGGAATGCCGCGAAGAGCTGATGGCAGCATTAGAAGGGGCTGACCTCGTTTTCATCACCGCTGGCATGGGGGGTGGAACGGGGACAGGAGCTGCGCCGTTGGTGGCTCAGTTGGCAAAGGAAGTGGGTGCGTTAACCGTTGGTATTGTGACGCGCCCGTTTGTCTTTGAAGGTCGCCGTCGTTCGGAACAGGCGAAGGTGGGGATCGAGGCGCTCCAAAGTAGCGTTGATACATTAATTGTGATCCCCAATGACAAATTACTCTCGGTGATTCCCGAGCAAACCCCTGTCCAGGATGCCTTCCGCTATGCCGATGAGATCCTGCGCCAAGGGGTGCAGGGGATTTCGGACATCATTACGATTCCGGGTCTGGTCAATGTCGATTTTGCCGATGTTCGAGCCGTGATGGCGGATGCGGGTTCGGCCATGATGGGGATTGGTCACGGCTCGGGTAAGTCGCGGGCGCGGGAAGCCGCAACGGCAGCGATCGCCTCGCCCTTACTCGAATCCTCGATCGATGGCGCCAAAGGTGTCGTGTTCAACATCACCGGCGGCACGGATCTGACGCTGCATGAAGTCACGGCGGCGGCTGAGACGATTTACGAGGTTGTCGATCCAGATGCGAATATCATCTTCGGAGCGGTACTCGATGAACGTCTCCAGGGCGAAGTCAAGATGACCGTTATTGCAACCGGCTTTACGCCCAATGCTGTACCCACTCAGCGGGCAATTCCGACGAGTTCCGAGATCTTTGGTCATTCAGACTCATCGAGTTCGCCATCGGAATCTGGGATTTCGCGTTTTGGCATGGGTTTAGATATTCCTGAATTTCTTCAACGTCGTCGCTCCAGCGATTCCTAAGCAATTCGGTTTAATCACCAGTGTGATAACGGAATCATCGCAGTTTCAGATGATTCAGCTCAAGTTTTAAAATGATTGCAAACCCCAGGCTTGCAATCATTTTTGGCATTTTACAGAATTGCGAGAGATCGTAGCGCAGGCGTCTCGCTTGCCCAGGATTTATAGGTTAGAAGCCTGCGCTACAGGTGTCCCAACACGTAACCCAAGCATCTTGCTTGTCCAAGAGTAAGCTAGAAGCTTGCGCTACACACTAGAACCAATCGTCCTCATCCCCCCAATCTTCGTCATAGGCGTTAGTGCGGGGAACTCGGGAAGGAGAACGCCCGCCGGGTCGATCGCTGCGATCGCCCGAACGGCGACCGGGACGAGCAGACCGCTCGTAGGGTCGATCGTCGTAGGGACTTTCTTCAAAGCGCGGACGACCGAGGCGAGGCGATCGCTCTTCAAAGCCAAAATTCGGATCATCATCCCCGGCAAATGTGCGGCGAATGGTATTGATGATGCCCTCACCCTCTTCATTACCGAGAAACTCCGACACCTCACGATTGAGTTCGTACATCGCGTCCTGAAGACTGGCGGAATTGAGGTCGATGCCGCGCTCATCATTGCGGCTGAGGCTGTCGCGTAGTTCTTGGACGAGAATATCGATGCGGCGACGCTGTCCCTGGGCGAACTGCAAGCCGAAATCGAGGGCAACCGATCGCAGTTCGCGCTCGGCACGGGTAGCGAGGGCTTCGGCGCGGTTGCGGCGATCAATCTTTTCGCGACGCAGACGATCAGTATCGGCGAATTCTTCAGCCTGCTGAATCGCTTGCCCGATTTCTCGCTCGGTCAGGGTCGATGCACCTTGAATCGTGACACTTTGCTCGCGACCGGTGGATCGATCGAGAGCGCTCACCTGCAAAATACCGTTCGCGTCCACATCAAACGACACCTGTACCTGAGGGATACCACGCGGCGCGGGCGGAATCCCCGAGAGCATAAACCGACCCAGGGATTTATTATCGGCGGCCATTTCCCGCTCGCCCTGCACCACGTGAATTTCCACCTGGCTTTGATTATTTTCCGAGGTCGAGAAGATATCCGATCGCCGTACCGGGATCGTCGTATTGCGCGGGATCAGTTTTTTCATCACACCGCCGATCGTCTCCAACCCCACCGATAGCGGCGTCACATCGAGCAGCAGCACGTCCGACACTTCTCCTTCCAAAATCCCGGCCTGAATCGCCGCACCAACGGCCACCACTTCATCCGGGTTCACATTTTGGCTCGGTTCTTTACGAATCAGCGTTTTGACCAGATTTTGTACCATCGGCATCCGCGTCGAACCGCCCACCAGCACGACTTCATCGATATCGCGTGGATGCAACTCGGCATCGAGTACCGCTTGCTTAATCGGAATCCGCAGACGGCGCACGAGGTCTTCGCACATCGATTCCAGCTCGCCGCGCGTCAGGCGCGTTTCGATGTGTTTCGGGCCATCTTCGGTGGCCGTGATGAACGGCAGATTAATGTCAGTCACCCCAACGCCGCTGAGTTCAATTTTGGCTTTTTCAGCGGCTTCATTGAGGCGCTGGAGCGACTGGCGATCGCGACGTAAATCAATCCCTTCCGCAGCTAAAAATGTCTCGGCTAGCCAATCGACAATCTTTTTATCGAAATCATTCCCCCCAAGTTGCGTATCGCCACTGGTCGATCGCACCTCAAACACCCCATCTCCCACATCCAGCACCGACACATCAAACGTGCCACCGCCCAGATCCACCACCAAAATCGTCTGATTGGCACGATTATCCAAACCGTAGGCCAGCGACGCCGCCGTCGGCTCATTGAGGATGCGTTTGATATCGAGTCCGGCGATGCGTCCAGCGTCGCGGGTCGCCTGCCGTTGGGAATCGTTAAAGTAGGCCGGAACGGTGACCACCGCGCCGGTTACCTCTTCGCCGAGGTAGCGCTGGGCTTCGTCGGCGAGTTTACGCAAAATCATGGCCGAAATTTCCTCCGGTGCGAAATCCTTCCGCATCCGAGGACAGGCCACTTTGACATTACCGTACTCATCTCGGCGAATCGTATACGGCACTCGCTTCGAGACTTCATCCAACTCGCTATACTTCCGTCCCATAAACCGCTTGACCGCATAAAACGTGTTTTGCGGGTTGAGGACAGATTGACGACGGGCAAGCTGTCCGACGAGGCGCTCACCGTCTTTGCTGAAACCAACCACCGAGGGGGTTGTACGCATACCTTCGGCGTTGGCGATCGCGATTGGTTTGCCGCCTTCCATCACGGCGACAACCGAGTTTGTGGTTCCGAGGTCAATGCCAACTACTTTTCCCATGGTTGTCGTGCTGCGGGCGATCGGGCGATCGCGAGTCGTGCGAATAGTGTCTGTGTTTCGTGCGTCGGAGCGGCGACGACCGGTGAAGGTACGGCAAACGTACCGACGAACTAGATATTACCAACTAATGTTAAGGGCAAATCTGCGGACTCGTCGTTGGGATTGAACCATACCCTGATTCGCGGTATTGGATCAAAGGTGGAAAATCCGATCACACACGCTACAGATTTGCGTTCACAGGGTCGTCAATCATACCGACTTAATCTACGGTGGAAGTGGGTTGACCCCAGTTAATGAGCGTTGTAACTTCGGTTGTTTGCCTAGATTGGGAATCCCCATGCGTTCACGCCGGGGAGGATGTCACGTCCTCTACACTTCACCACTAGCCCTATATTTTCTAATATTTCTGTATTGTCCATGGAACCCGATCACCGTGAATTGAGCTTGCCTGAACGCTGCCAAGAGATCTCGCAGCACGTTGAGGCTGCGATCAAAAGCTGTGGGCAAGATACGGCAGCGCTGCTATCGTTGCTGCGCGTTATTGAGCAATTGCATCGCAGTATTTTTAACGATCATTTTGTGCCGAGTTTGCCCAACAGTCGTCAAGCACTCTATGCACTGTTACGGGAAATGGAGGCCGAGGGTGGCTGGCCTTACATTCCCAAGATGCGGATTTATGAGCTGATTGACTATCTCAATGCGCAGGCGGCGGCGTTTGCGGATCAGGAAGAGGATGATGGCATGACCCAGGATGGCGTGACTCAAGACGCAGAGGATAACCCATAGATAACCCAAATTCCGACTGGTCAAAGTACCCTGTGGCTTGACGTTACAGTCTTAAACCAGAAACTCCAATCCGAAACCGAAACCAGAGTCACAAAACCGAGATCTGATGACACAGCGATTAATCGAGCTGGCGCGGTTGTTCTTGCGCTTGGGGATCGTGGGCTTTGGTGGCCCGCAGGCGCATATCGGGATGCAGAATGATGAGGCGGTGGTGCGACGCGGCTGGCTGACGCCGGAGGAGTTTGCTCAGGGGTTGGCGGTGTGTGAGCTGTTGCCGGGGCCTGCTTCGACGCAGATGGGGATTTATATCGGTTATGTGCGGGCGGGGGTGATCGGGGCGATCGTGGCGGGACTGAGTTTCATTGCGCCTGCATTTTTGATTGTGGTGGGTTTGTCTTGGGGTTACTTTCGCTGGCAGGGAGTACCGCAGCTTGAGGCGCTGTTTCTGGGGATTTTTCCGGTGGTGGTGGCGATCGTGGCGGCGTTTTGCTGGAAGTTGAGCCGCAAGGCGATCCAGCGTCCGGTGTACGGGGCGATCGCAATCGGGGCGTTAGGTTTGGCAGCGCTGGGATCGATCGATGTGCCGTGGATTTTTTTGATGGCGGGCGCGATCGGTGTGCTGCTAGCCGCGATCTCAAACCGTTCTCGATCCAGTTCGGGCGCATGGCTCTTACCGGTGGCGGGTGTCCAAACCCTGCCGCCGTTTATCACCATGACCACCGGACTCCCCGAGGTCTTGACTGTGGCGAGTTTTTGGGGCGGCGACCGCATCGCAGACTTTGCCTTACCGCTGGCCGGGTTTTTCCTCAAGGCGGGTAGCGCCATTTTTGGTGGTGGGTTGACGATTATTCCGCTGCTCGAATTTGAGGTGGTGGAGCGGTTTCACTGGTTGACGATCGATGAATTTATCAGTGGCGTGGCGATCGGCCAGCTCTCGCCGGGGCCGGTGGTGCTGACGGCGGCGTTTGTGGGGTACAAAGTTGCGGGATTTTTCGGGGCGTTGGTTTCCACCGTGGCGATTTTTACGCCGTCGTTTGGGTTCATTATTTTGGCAGCGCCGCTGCTGCGCCGGTTGACGCAAAATGATCGCGTCAAAGCCTTTTTGCAGGGGGTGACGCCTGCGGTCTTGGGGACGATCGCGGCGTCGATGTTGCCCTTGGCGCGATCGGCGTTTGTGCAGCCCTCGATCGCGACGTCGATCTTTACGGTGGCGATCGGCGTGGCGGCACTGGTGGCGATTTTGCGCTACAAAACGCCAACCTGGATGCTTGTTCCCGGCGGTGCAGCCGTGGGTTTGCTATGGAATGCGATCGCTTAAGGCAACTCTGACGCCATGCGCTTTGAGTACGTTGGCTCCCTGATTCGCTGACCGAGAACGGCTTAAGTCAGAATTTAGCCACAATTCAGTCACGATTAGCATACATCTCCAGCCATTTCCGTTCCAAGATTGCGATCAAGGCTTGATCGAAACCTCGTAGAATAAGCGGGACTTTATCGGAATAGGTCGGCACGCTCACTGCGAGCGATCGAGCAAACGGGCGCACGACGATCGCCCACCTGCTTCCAGCCGAGATCGCCACCTTTCCTCGTTTTTTACCCTCGGACGCGAAAATTATGCCCCGTCGCACAGACCTGAAAAAATCCTTTTACTCGGTTCCGGTCCGATCGTCATCGGCCAAGCTTGTGAGTTCGATTATTCCGGGACGCAGGCATGTAAGGCACTGCGCGAGGAGGGCTACGAGGTCATCTTGGTGAACTCGAACCCGGCAACGATCATGACCGACCCGGAAATGGCCGATCGTACCTACATCGAGCCGCTGACGCCGGAAATTGTCGCAAAGGTAATTGAGAAAGAACGTCCCCAGGCGGTTCTTCCGACGATGGGCGGACAAACAGCGCTAAACCTAGCGGTGGCACTGTGTAAGGATGGGACGCTGGATAAGTATGGCGTGGAGCTGATTGGCGCGAAGCTCGACGCGATCGAAAAAGCCGAAGATCGCGACCTCTTCCGCAAAGCGATGGACAAAATTGGCATACCCATGTGTCCATCGGGGATCGCAACCACGATCGAAGAAGCCCGCGAAATTGCCAAAGAGATTGGCACGTATCCGCTGATTCTGCGTCCTTCGTTCACGATGGGCGGAACCGGTGGCGGCATTGCCTACAACCAAGAGGAATTTGAAGAAATCGCTCAAGCGGGTCTCGACGCCTCGCCCGTGACGCAGATTCAGATCGAAAAATCGCTGATCGGTTGGAAAGAGTATGAACTCGAAGTGATGCGCGATCTGGCCGATAACGTGGTGATTATCT
>JAAUPN010000169.1 GCA_012033105.1 Coleofasciculaceae cyanobacterium RL_1_1 | reverse complement strand
TGCGATCGCCTCGTTGATCTCACCGACCCAGGTTGCGGCGGACAATATCGGTCCCATCCGTATTCGATGAGCGCGTCGTGGTCGCCGTTGCCGCCGCCGTGCAGCGAGCCGCCCGCCAAGAGGGGATCGCCCGCTGCTAGAGAGTGGCAAAAAAAGTAAGCCACGGTCATTAACTGCAATCTCAGACCTTTGAGGTTTTAAAAACCTCAAAGGTCTCGCTTCGACGTGATCAATCCCATCGTTAACTGGGGCAACTTAGCTCATTCGTAACGTCTCCCAGCCTCGACCTTGATCGAGCATTTGGCTTAACTGTGCCACTAACTCCGCTCGGTCGGGGTCTTCCGCAATATTGTTGTTTTCCGCCAGATCTGCCACATGGTCGAACAACATTCGTGCGTATTGATCACCCTGATTCGATCGCCACTCCGTATAACGATAGCCATCCACTTTAATCGAATCCCCATCTCCATAGTGACTAAACGCCGCTTGCTTCCAGGCTAAATCCGGCTGATCGAGCAACCGAACAAAGCTATCTCCCTCTAAATGCGACGGCAACTCCAGCCCGCACAACTCGCACAGCGACGGATAGAGATCCACAAATTCCGTCAGTCCCGTCACCCGTTGTCCGGCGGCTTTTCCCGGAACCCGCACGATTAGCGGCGACCAGAGGGAGGACTCAAAATTCGTGTGCTTGCACCACAAACCCTGCTCGCCCAAATGCCAGCCGTGATCGCCCCACAGCACCACGATCGTCTCGTCCGTTAACTTCAGCCGATCGAGCGTCGCCAAAATTCGACCCACCAGCGCATCCGCATAGCTCGTCGCTGCATAGTACCCATGGATCATCGTCTTCGCCATCTCATCCGATAGCGGTCCTTCCTTCGGAATCCCCTGGTAATCCCGCAACTCTTCCCAATTCGAGAACGCATTATCCGGTGTTCCCGGCGGACGAAATGGATTATCCGCTAGGTTAATTTTGTCGCGATCGTACATCGCCCAATACCGCTCTGGCGCATTAAACGGCAAATGTGGCTTCGTAATTCCCACCGCCAAAAAAAAGCGTTCCTGCGACTCCGCAAATCCCTTTAATTTCTCGATCGCCTTATCCGTAATCTTGCCATCGGCATAGGCATCATCCGTCACATTCACCCGTTCAAATACAGGCCCCAGTTTAAACTGACCCGGATTATCTAAGGCCGACTGCCGACCTTCCGGCGTTATATACATACTCTCCGCCCACATCCCCGCTGGTCGCCAAGGTTGCTCACTCCAAGCCTCTTGATCATCATCTCGCTGGTGGTACACCTTGCCGAGAGAGATCGTCGTATAGCCATTCTGCTTAAACGTCGCCGGTAAGCTGGGTAAATCCGGTGCGTCTTTATCCTTACTCGCGTTATACGCACTCCCAAATACCACCCGATCCGCCCGCAACCCTGATAAAAAACTCGCTCGCGACGCGCCACAAATCGGAACTTGACAATACGCCCGCTCAAATAGCGTTGCTTCTGCCGCCAGCCGATCGATATTCGGCGACATCATCTCCGATCGGCCATAACACCCCAACTGTGGCCGCAAATCATCCACCACGATCGCCAACACATTTGGCGCTTTCTCTCTAGTCTTCGCTCCCGCTCCCGCTCCTGCCCCTAATTGAAAACCCGGAACACTACAACTCGTCAAAAGTTTACTCAATAGTGGCAAACTCGTTAGACCGACCAACCCTCCGATCAGTTTCCGGCGAGAAAACGTGCGATTCATACCTGGGCTTCTCCAGTCTCAAGCGGGTTTCAGGAGGTTTGGGACGTTTGCGAGCTTCACCGCCATACCTCAGATTAAAGCCTCAGAACTTCAAGAATGCAACACCACCACCAGAGCAAGATTGAAGTGACCCAAACGCTTCAACGTGTTTTGACCTTAATCCGATTGAATCGAGAGCAGACAACAGATTGACGAAATGATGCAGACTCGCAATTGCTGACCATAACTCAGGCCAGGATCAGTGTACTTTTGTTAAGGTTCGGTGTGTTCCGCCGCAAATCCTTGAGTACCAACCCAACGGATACGTGATGGTGCGTTCGAGGCGATCGCTCGAATAGATTGTGCGGGATTCATCTCCCTACGGTTTCATAATCCACATCAAACAACACCGAGTCATAACCACTTTTTTCCCTCTTCATTAATAGGCATTATCGTGTTAAACCCCGGTCAACAGCTCTATCGAGACCTGCGCGATCGTCTTGAAGCAACCGACTTCTTCAAGCGCAACACCGCCGACTACGTGCGCAAAATCACGACCTACGGCCTGCTGCATATCCTGTCCTACATCGGCCTATACGCCTGCGCCGACACACCCTGGCGCTGGGCCGCCCTCATTGGTCTTACGCTCTCCGGCATCCAGTTTTACTACGTCAGTCACGACGCTGGACACTACGCCATCTCGGATAGCAAGAACGTCAATCTGCGTCTCGGTCATATCGGCCACACCTTTATCGCCGGTGCAAGCTTTCGGTTTTGGCAATACAAACACGACCTACACCATCGCTACTGCAACGACGAAACACGCGATCCCGATATGAATGCGTTTTTCCTCAAGCTTTATGAGTCAGACACCCGTGAGCGTCCCGCCTGGGTAAACTGGGTGATTCGCAATCAAGCGGTACTGCTGTGGGTGTTGGTGCTGTTCCATAACTTTGAGTTTCAACGGATGAGCTGGGTCTATACCCATCAAAACCCAGTGCGTTGCCGTGCAGAACGGGTCTTGATTCCGCTTCATGTGCTGACCTATCTGGTTGTGCCGATCGCCATCCTCGGCTGGCAAATGGCGCTAACGAACTACATCCTGTCTGGCATGATCTCTGGCGTCATCCTCGCCAAACTGTTCGCCATCAACCACATTGGTATGCCCAGCATCCCGAGTGATCATGGCCTGTCGTTCCTTGAGCAACAGGTGATCACATCACGCAACGTCGTTGTCCCGGCGCTGTTTGACGATTACTTCGGCGGGTTGCATTACCAAATTGAACATCACCTGTTCCCTTGGGTCTCGATCGATCGCTACCGTGCTGCTAGCCCGATCGTCAAAGCCTTTTGCCAGGAACACGGCATTGCCTACGTCGAAGAAAACTTTGGCCTTGCCCTGCTGAATGTCGAACGTCATCTTGCCGTGATGTCAAAGACCGAAAACGTGCCGGGAACTGCCAGCTCCTTGGGCTAAACGATCATGATGGACATCGGCTCCTGGGTTGACCCGCTGACCGGTTGATGAGCAAAATACCCAAGAACAAACCTTCCATAACGATCAAGCCAAGCTTATGTTTGGTTCGGTCGGATCGAGCGTGCTAAAATTAGAGGCTCGATTTTAGCCAACCCCGCAAGAAAACTACGATGGAATTGACTGTAGAAGGCAAAGCTAGACCAGAAGGCAGCAAGCCGCGTGCGCTGCGCCGTGAAGGTCTCGTGCCTGCCGTTCTGTACGGACACCAAGGTACAGAATCGGTTGCATTTACGATCGACTTTAAAAGTGTCGAAACTCTGCTCAAGCAACCCTCGCTGGGCAACCGCTTAATCTCTCTGGCTCTGCCGAGCTGGAGTGGTAAGACTCTCCTGCGCGAAGTCCAAACCCACCCCTGGAAAAACGACCCGCATCACCTCAGCTTCTTTTCCGTTGAAAACCAGAAGAAAGTTGAAGTTGAGGTTCCCCTGCGTTTTGTTGGTGTTCCTGTGGGCGTCACCAAGGGCGGTATTCTCGAAGCGCTGCTGACCTCGCTCAAAATCATCTGCAAGCCAGATGGTATTCCTGAGTCGATCGAAGTGGATGTGACCAAGCTCGATGTCGGTCAGGGTCTGCAAGTTTCGGATCTAGAGCTTCCTGAAGGTCTAAAAGTTTTGATCAGCCCGAGCCAACTGCTCGTCGGTGTCCAAGAATCACGGGCAACCCGTACGGCTCGCTAAGGCTCTTGCTAAGGCTAATTTGTCCGTGTACGGCTTTGATGCGTGATCCCGCACGATGAATTCGATGAATTCACCGAAAGGTGACACCTCTTTTGCCTGTGGATACTGCACGACAAGACCCGATTTCAATAGCTTCGACTTCAATCAGAGCCAACAACGTCACCTACGTTTTTTCGGTTTAAAGTCGAGTTTAGAAAGCTAGGACTTTCGCCATGCTTGAGCGCGAGTCCTAGTTTTCTTTTTGTTTATTGCGGCGATCAATGGGTGAGGGCTGATACCCATTTCCCAAAATAGAAAGACTGTCGCGGCGCTTTTCGCACTTGTCTGCGGCTTATATACACACCGTAGCCACCTTCAGGTTAGGGATGATGCCAATTAGCGTACGATTTAGCCTGTCTACTCTTGTATTTATCTATTGATTCTGAGCATGAATTCTTACAACATCTATGGTGTCGGTAATGCACTGGTTGATCTCGAATACAACGTTTCGAGTGAAACGCTCGATCGCCTCGGTATCGAGAAAGGCGTGATGACGCTCATTGATGAAGTGAAGCAGGCAGAAGTGGTCGCGGCGCTTGATGGTGCGGAATGTCACCGTGCCTGTGGTGGATCGGCGGCCAATACGGTGGTGGCGATCGCGCAAATGGGCGGTAAGGGGTTCTTTTCCTGTCGTATTGGGGATGATGAAACGGGCAAGTTTTATCTTGAAGACCTCACTCGCTTTGGCATCGCGACCAACATCACGCCACCCGAAACGCTGAATTTTGGCACGACGGGTAAATGTCTGGTCTTGGTTACCCCGATGCGGATCGCACGATGAATACTTTTCTTGGTGTATCGGCAGATATTTCGATCGCGGATCTCGAAGCCGACTCGATCGACGCATCGGATTATGTCTACATCGAGGGCTATCTTGTGAGTTCGGATAGCGCTCGCGCCACAGCGATTCGCGCCCGTGAACTGGCTCGCGAGCATGGTACTAAGGTCGCGTTTACGCTCTCTGACCCCAATATGGTCAAGTTCTTCAAAGCGGGTTTGCTCGAAATTATTGGCGATGGTGTGGATCTGCTGTTTGCCAACGAAAGTGAAGCACTGGGTATGGCGGACACCGAGTCGATCGAGGAGCGATCGCCTACTTCAAAACCCTCGCCAGTGAATTTGTGATCACCCTCGGCTCTAAGGGTTCACTGATTTATGACGGCACAACGCTGCATCAAATCGCCCCCCATCCGGTTACAGCGATCGATACCGTTGGCGCCGGAGACATGTATGCCGGGGCGTTCCTTTATGGCATTACTCACGGGATGGATTACGCGATCGCCGGTGACTTAGCCTCCCGCGCCGCCGCCAAAATCGTGATGAAATACGGCCCGCGCCTCAGTGACGCGGAAATTCAAGACCTACTGGCTCAGTCTTAGATCTGTAGATTAAGCACACCAGATCAAGCACAGGGCGAAGGGAGAGTGTCTCGGGAGTCACGGCGATCGCTGCTGGGGTTAAGTGAAGACGAAATGGCGACGGTTGAGCTTGCTTAAGATTTGATCGCCGCTTGCGGTAAATAACGGTTCAGCCTCGTACGATCGATTCGTCCCCAGCTCACAGGCAACACAACAGCATATGAGTCTGATAGTTTGAGGAATCCAAATCCTCATCGCTTACGTCTGACCATGTATGCCTGTTGCAGGTGATTAAGCTCTGACTCACAAGAAACTACGATGACTCACTCCTCTTCGCCGATCGTGCTGACAACCCTAGTGCTGAGTGCTGTCGGTTTGCCTGCTATCGCCGGATCGACCTCTGGGATTTTGGCTCCAGCGGTAAACCTGTTGGCGCAATTTCGTCCAGGCCAGACTGATCCACCGATCACCGCTGATGGTGGTGGAGCCCGATTTTTTGCTCCCGATCAATCCGCACCCGGCGGCGCAGGCAGTAGCCCGACTCGCAACGGTTGTGTGGCGATGTCACCGTTAGTGCCAAAGGATGCCAATGGGTCTTATTACGGCTTAACTGCGAGTGATCATCCGGCTTTGCATCTCTACACCTTGCGATCGGAGGGTTCCCGTGCGAAACAGGCCACACTTTACGTTTACGAGTACTCTGCGGATTCCCCCACGATCGAACCCGCATACGAACGAACGTTCACATTGCCAGACGAAACTCGCAGCATTGTCAGTGTTGCAATTGATCCCAATGCCGAGTTCAAACTCGATCCTGCGATGCAGTACGAGTGGTACATCGAAATTCAATGCGATCCAGAGAGTAACGACCCCACAACCTTGGCCTTTACCTACGGCTGGATCGAACGTACGGCTAATGATCCCGTTGGTTTAGGAATGGTGGGAACCAATGATGCGGCGGCGGCTTACGGTGAAGCAGGAATTTGGTTTGAATATCTCGATAACCTAATTGCCGCTGGATCGAACAACTGGGCTTATATTTTGGATGGGTTTAGCACCACGATCGATGACAGCATCGACCTCTCGCAAGTTGAGGTTGTGCCGTCGCCGGACGATGCCAATGTGCAAATTATCCGGGTTCAGCCCTAGACCGATCGCCGGACGATGCAATCAATTACCCGTAATGCCCGTAATGTCCTAAATACATGAAACATTTCCGGAGTCCACTATGCCCGATCGCTCCGCCTTTTTGACCCTAAAGCGATGCCTGTGGCCGTGGCGTGTTGTGATTGCGTCGGTTCCGAGTTTGACGATCTTAGTCTTGGTAGTGCGTGGACTGGGCGGGCTTCAGGGTTTTGAGCTAAAAATGCTCGATTACTTTTTCCAGTGGCGACCGCTCGAAGCGCGGGATCAGCGGATTACGATCGTCGGGGTTAGCGAGCCGGATCTCCGCAAGTATGGGCATCCGATCAATGATGATCTGCTCGCGACCGTACTGGAAAAATCGCGGCAGCCGAACCTCGGGGCGATCGGCTTGGATATTTATCGGGATTTGCCGGTGCCGTTGCCCTACGATCCGGCGATCATCGGTCAACGCACGAATCCCGATCAGCCCAACCCAGAAAATCAAACAGGCACGACACCGGATAAGTCAGATCCACCCAACAGCGTCACACCGGACATCACACCGGACATCACACCGGGCTACCAGCGTCTATCAACCGTCTACCGACAAAATCCCAACCTGATCGGCATCACCAAAGTCACCGGCGGTACAGAGAGCGTGGCTCCCCCGCCCGTCTTGGCGGAGCTAGGGCAGATCAGCGCCAATGATATCGCGCCAGATATTGATGATCGCCAACGCCGCGCCTTTTTGTATCTCAAACCCGATGAAAACAGCGAAACCTATTTTGGGCTGGGTTTTAAGCTGGCGATGTTGTACCTCGAACAGGATGGCATCGTCCCACGCATGAGCGATAACAACAGATGGGTACAAATCGAAGACACGACGTTTTATCCGATCGAAGTCAATAGCGGAAGCTACGTTCACAACGATGCGGGTGGCTATCAAATTTTAATGAATTACCGTGGCCCGCGTGGATCATTTGATCAAGTGACGATGGATCAAGTGCTGACGGATCAGGTGGATCGATCGTTGTTGCACAATCGAGTCGTTTTGATTGGCGTGACAGCAGAGAGCATTAAAGATGTGGTCTCGACACCCTTCACTCGCTTAAGCAAAGGGACTGACGTGGCACGGGTTCCGGGCGTTGAGGTTCATGCTCACATCACGAGCCAGATTCTGAGCGCCACTCTCGATGGCCGCCACAACATTCGGATGATCCCGGATTGGGCGGAGGCGCTGATTATTTTAGGCGGAGCAACGGTGGGCGGTATTTTGAGCTGGCATTGGCGTTATGGCTCACCGTTTTGGCGGATGATGCCCCATGTTCTTGGGGTGGTGAGCTTGGGCGGGATAGCCTATGGTTGCTTCTTGGCGGGTTGGTGGATTCCGATCGTGCCACCCGTGATGGCTCAGGTGGGAACCGCGATCGTGATTACGGCCTATGTTGCGCGAACGGCGGCGGATATTCGCCAGACCTTTAGCCGCTATCTCACCGATGAAGTGGTTGAAACCCTGTTAGAAACACCCAATGGACTCAATATGGGGGGAGAGCGTCGTCAAATTACGATCTTGACCTCGGATTTACGGGGGTTTACGGGCATCTCGGAGCGCTTGCCACCGGAGAAAGTCATCGGTATTTTGAATATTTATCTGGAGGCCATGGCCACGGCGATCGTCAGCTATCAGGGGACGATCGATGAATTTATGGGAGATGGCATCCTGGTGTTATTTGGAGCGCCAACCCAACGTGAGGATGATCCCGAGCGGGCTGTGGCCTGTGCGATCGCGATGCAAAAGGCCATGGTTGACGTAAATCGGCAAATGGCCGATCGCAACTTACCCTCACTGGAAATGGGGATCGGTATCCATACCGGCGAGGTGGTGGTGGGTAATATTGGCTCGACTCAGCGAACGAAGTATGGCGTGGTCGGATCGCAGGTCAATTTGACCTATCGGATTGAGGCTTATACGGTTGGTGGTCAGATTTTGATCACCGATGTGACGAAAAATCTGCTGACGATTCCGATCGAAACCGACGGTCAGCAGCAGGTCTCGCCCAAAGGCGTGATCGAACCAATCTTGATTCACTCCGTGACGGGCATTGGCGGGAAATATAATCTGCGCCTCGCCAGCGAAACCGAGGAGTTACACGCGATCGATCCGCCAATCACGTTGGATTTTGCTGAAATCAAGGGGAAAGATATCAGTCCCGATCGCTATCCAGGACAATTAATTCGCCTCTCCGAAAAACACGTGGATCTCGTGACAGAGCGATCGTTAGCCATCCTGACCAACCTTCAGTTTCGCCTGACGATTAACGGCCACGACCACGAAACCGAGTTTTACGCCAAAGTCATGAAAGCGGGATCGCCAACCGATACGTCCGCCAACACCTTTCGCCTACGCTTAACCTCGATTCCGATCAATGTCAGAACCTACTTTGCCACGTTCTATGCTGCCGATCGCGAGCCGGTCTAGCCTCCTTTCAATCACTCTTCTAATCACTGAATTCCCGCTATCTTCCCCACCCCATGCGACCGCCCCGCAACCTCCTTCTAATTTTCGGCATCTGCGTCATCCTCGCCCTGTCGATTTGGCTGATCACGTCGCTGGGCTGGCTCTATAGCCAAATCGCCTGGTCTGCGCCACCGTTTTTGGCGGGGTTGCTTGTGATCTTGCTGATCATTACGATTGCCGTCGCCCTCTACGCCTTTCTCTACTATTTCGGCCTCTTCAATCCGTCAAGTTTTGGCGGATTCGCCCGATTTGGCGGCTTCGGCGGCTTCGGCAAACTGAGTAAAGCGGGTCAATCCTCCCGATCGCAGCCCGCCCGCCGCCTTCGCGCCCCGACCGACAAAACCGACGCCGCAACGGCCAACCTCAACGCCGTGCGTAAACAGGTCAGCCAAATCCAGGACGAAGTCACACGCCGCGCTCTCCTGAGCCGATCGCGCGAAATCGAAACCAACATGGCGCGGCGCAACCTTCAAATCGTTGTCTTTGGCACGGGATCGGCGGGCAAAACCTCGCTGATTAACGCGCTGCTCGGTCGGGTGGTGGGTCGAGTGGCCGCGCCGATGGGGTCAACCCAGGAAGGGCGGGTGTTTACGCTG
>JAAUPN010000338.1 GCA_012033105.1 Coleofasciculaceae cyanobacterium RL_1_1 | reverse complement strand
CGGCTCGATCATTGTATTTGGAGATGTAAATCCTGGTGCTTCGATCGTGGCGGATGGGGACATTATTGTTTGGGGCAAGCTACGGGGTTTGGTTCATGCCGGGGCGAATGGGAATGCCCAATCGATCGTTGCGGCACTGCAAATGGAGCCGACCCAAATTCGGATCACTGATACCGTTGCCCGTGCGCCGTCCCAAAATCCCGATCGCTTCTATCCCGAGGTGGCCTACGTGACCCGCCAGGGCATCCGCATCAGTCGCGCTGAAGATTTTCCTCGCCAAGCGGCACGGGTCGGTCTGGGATCATGATCGCCTGTAACGTTACTTAAAGGGCAACGTGGCACAATAGATGGAACTCAGGCAGAGTGTGATGTTGTGTGCATCCTGCATCCCGCTGCCTGTTGCTACGTTTCTGTCACTGGAATGCCTGCGCCGTGCTGAACCTCTTTAAGCCATTGTTCGAGACGCTCAAGATTTGGTGGGCGGAATTTACGCTGCAAACTAAACTCCTCGCCGGAGCGACGATCGTTGTGTCGATCGTGATGAGTGGCCTAACATTTTGGGCGGTGAATAGCATTCAGGAAAACGCGCAGGCCAATGACACCCGTTTTGGTCGCGACCTTGGGCTACTGCTCGCGGCCAATGTGACCCAGACGATCGCCGATAACGATCGCGAAGAACTGGCTCGCTTCACCAGTCAGTTTTACGCCAGCACCTCTAGCGTTCGCTACATCATCTACGCCGATCACGAGGGCGAAATCTTCTTCGGCATTCCCTATTCTGAACCCACGGTTAAAGACTCCCTCAGCATCCAGCGTCGCATCCAGCTTCCCGAAAATTTGATGCAAAGCGGGCTACCGTTTGTGCGTCAACATGAATCCCCTGGCGGTCAGGTGACCGATGTGTTTGTGCCGTTACACGACGGTGTTCACAATCTCGGTGTGATGGCGATCGGGATCAATCCCAATCCCACCGTCGTCGCGTCCTCGAACCTAACGCGCGATGTGACCAACAGCCGTCTTTGTCTCCATCTGGGCGCTGGTGATCCTCGGTGCGGTCTTCAATGCCCTCACGATCACCCGACCGATTAAAGAACTACTCCTCGGCGTGACCAATATCGCCACGGGTAACTTCAAGCAGCGCATTGACCTGCCCCTGGGCGGTGAATTGGGCGAGCTGATTGCCAGCTTTAACGACATGGCCGGACAGCTCGAACGCTACAAGGAGCAAAATATCGAAGAGCTAACCGCTGAAAAAGCCAAGCTAGAAACCTTGGTGGTCAAAATGGCCGATGGTGCGTTGCTGCTCGATGAAGGGCTAAATGTGGTTCTGGCGAATCCCACCGCCCAGCGAATTTTTGGCTGGGATCTACACGCGGATTACCTCGGAAAAATGCGATCGACCTATTTCCCACCTCCGTGCAAGCAGAGTTAACCCGTCCGCTCTACAAAATTGCGCGGGGTCACCGGGAGGGCGGCGAGTTTCGGGTGGTAACGACGGAGCCGGTGCGTCGCACGATTCGGATTTTGGTTTCGACGGTGCTTGATCCCTCGGGTACAAATCTCAAGGGCATCGCGATCACGGTGCAGGATATTACCCGCGAGGTAGAGCTGAATGAGGCGAAAAGCCAGTTCATCAGCAATATTTCCCACGAGCTACGCACGCCACTGTTTAATATCAAATCGTTTATCGAGACGCTGTACGAGTACGGCGACGAGCTGTCGGCGGAAGAGCGTCATGATTTTCTGGAAACGGCGAATAACGAAACAGATCGCCTGACGCGCTTGGTGAACGATGTTTTGGATCTCTCACGACTAGAATCCTGCCGGATTTATCATCTCGAACCGATCGATATTTCCCAGCCGATCGAGCAAACGTTACGCACCTATCAGCTCAATGCTCGCGATAAAGGCATCGAACTAGAGTCGGAGATCGAAGCGGATTTACCCCTGGCGATCGCCCACTACGATTTGCTGCTGCAAGTCTTGGCGAATCTGGTTGGCAACTCGCTCAAGTTCACCGAAAGCGGTGGCCGCGTGCAAATTCGCGCCTACCGCCTGGAGGCGGAATCCGAGCCTCGGGGCGCAACGCCGGAGCATGTACGGATTGAGATTGCCGATACGGGCATTGGCATTGATGCGGACGATCGAGAGGCGATTTTTGATCGCTTTTTCCGAGTTGAAAATCGCGTCCACACCTTAGAGGGAACCGGGCTGGGGCTGTCGATCGTCCGCAATATCATCGACAAGCACCACAGCAGTATTCACCTGGTCAGCGAAGTGGGTGTCGGGACGACATTTTGGTTTGATTTGGATGTGGCGCAAAATTATGAGGCGATCAAAGTCCTCGCCACGAACGGCGACCCGGCGATCGCCGAAAAAGCGCTTAATTTATCCTCAAAATCGCTTTAATCCTGGGGACTTTCTCACGCAAGTCTCCGGTTCACTCACGGTCAGGCTTTGTCCAGCGTTAGACGGTCAGGCGTGTAGAAGCTGGCCACGATCGCCAACATCAACCACCAAAGCGTCTGGATCGCCGGTCGATAGAACACCGTATCAAACAGTCCGTGCGCCATCAGTCCAGCGCCTGAAGCCAAAGCTGCCATCAACCAGAACGCATCATGGTGACCGACCTCACGCAGGCGTTTGATCTGCATGATGCCCTGATAGGTCGTGACGAAGAGTAGCCAGAGGAACGAAAATAAACCGATCAAACCGGCTTCGACGGTGACCTCTAGCAGCACCGAATAGGAGCTAAGTGCTGAGTATTTGGGGCGCATGTAGAGCGGATAGATCTTGTTAAAGATGCTATTGCCGGGGCCGATTCCCAAAATTGGCCGATCGCGAATCATATCGATCACCGCTGCCCAAACGTTAATCCGAAAATTATTGCTACTATCGCCGCGTCCGACGAAGATGCTGGCGACCCGATCGCGGATCGGCGGCACGATCGCCACCGCCAACAGCACGATCGCGACGGATAGCCCCACCACACCGGGCAAAGCCCAGGGGCGCAGCTTACTCGGTAAGCGCTCACTCCACCACCACACCAGCAGCAGCATGAACGTAAAGCCACCCGCCACGAGACCAATCCAGCCGCCACGACTGTAGGTCATCACCAGCGCCGCCACATTCACCAGTAACATCACGATCGCCAACAGCTTCGGCATCCAGCGCTGCCACGCAAAAC
>JAAUPN010000168.1 GCA_012033105.1 Coleofasciculaceae cyanobacterium RL_1_1 | reverse complement strand
GCAAGAGGTCTAATGTATCCAGCACTCACCGCAGAATCCATCGCGGATTTAGGCGGTTTGGGCTGGCGATCGCGGTGACCCTCAACGGATCATTAACGCTTGATGTTGCGAGCCATGGAACGAAAATCGATCGATTTATCCGCCGCCGATGAGCTACGAGTCGGAGCCGGAGCCGGAGCCGAACCCGTGCTGGAGGCTGAGGACGACGAAGCAGAGGAGGACGAGGTATTCGTCGGTTTGCCGTCACCGTCGTAGACCACAGAAGCGCCCTCGGAAGAAAACTGGCTAATCTTGCGTCGTCCGCCGTAGTTCATGCCTTCCACTTTCGGGAAGGTACGTTCCACAGCTTTGGGTTGACGCATGTAGTCGATGTTACCAAAGGTCTTCGCCGAATCGGCATCAAGAAAGTATGCTTCTTTCGATTCCTTGGCTTGAACGGTGTTGTTGTCTTGCTCTTTAAGGCCAAACAGACGTTGCAGGAATCCCATGACTCAATACTCTCCTTGATGAAAACAATATTTTTATTGCGATTGATTAAATCATAGCAAAAAAGTATGAACGTCGGTCTCAGAATCAAAACATTCTAGAGCCGGGAACTGAGCCGAATTGCACTCGGATCACCCTTGGGGTCTATCGCTCTGGAATCATGGCTTAAGCGATTGTACTTACTGAGAAAAGCCAGTGGAACGGGACGCCTGTTCACACTTTAAGCTGATGGGATTGATCAAACAAGCTATCAGGAACGTTTACGTTTCTTGGGGCGAGTTTAGCGATTGACCTGTGATATTCAGTCCTGATTTTCAGGGTGGTTACGACAGGAGAAAGTTACGGTGTCTTCAGATTTTCAATCGCAACCGAATGCCGATCGCGAGCCGCATTCGGTCTCACGTTCTGTTCGGACTCCGGCGACGCTGCATGATCTAGAAATCACGCCCGGTGAGGTGCGCCACCTCTGCGGCTGCGATCCGTCGGAACTGTGGCGATCGAGCTGGCTGAATAGTCGGCGATCGTGGCTGATGTTTTGGCTTCAGGAGCTGATTTTGGCGATCGCCCTCACGCCGATCATGACGGGTGCGATCTATTTATTTGTCATTCGTCCGCTGCTAGGAAGCGAAGTCTACACCATGTTGTGGCCGGTGTGGGTTTGTCTTGTGGTGATTCCGATCGCGATTATGGCGGGGCGGGGTCTGTGGCGATCGCGATCAACGCCGTTAACGTTAGTGGCGCTGCTCGATGATCTTGATCGGTATCACGAAGCGTTAAAGGCAGTGGCGATCGCGGAAGAGTTGGCGGCAGCTCGCCATCAGGCGATCGATCCCGGTGAGCGGGCTGCGGTGCGATCGGCTCTTGAGCTAACGCGGGAGGATCTGATCCGTGCCCTTTCGATTGATCGTATCCTCCGGGAAAATCATGACTTGCTCGCGATCGATCTCGCCAGTTTCGGCGAAAGTCTTGCGGCACTCCAAGCCCTGCAAACCAATGTGCAGGGACGGGACTATCAGGAGATTTTGCAGCGAACCGTAATGATCGGGGCGAGTGTTCGAGAGGAGATGCGAAAATTGCAGCACTAAATGTCGTGACGCTTCCTCCCTGCGTCGTTCTAAACCAAAACCATCGACCGAGATTGCCAACCGCCCGAAAATTATCGTCATTGATGACGACCCGACCGGATCGCAAACTGTTCACGGCTGTTTGCTGCTGATGCGCTGGGATGTGGACACGTTGCGGCTTGGCCTAGAGGATGCATCGCCGATCTGTTTTATCCTGGCGAATACGCGATCGATGACGCCCGCCGATGCTGACGCGACGACGCGCGAAGTCTGTCGCAACCTCAAACAGGCGATCGCCCAAGCTCAGATTCGTGATTTTCTCGTGGTTAGCCGTTCCGACTCCACCCTACGCGGCCATTACCCCACCGAAACCGACGCGATCGCTGAAGAACTCGGCCCCTTCGATGCCCATTTCATGACCCCCGCCTTTTTTGAGGGGGACGCATCACCCGCGATAGCACGCATTACCTCTTGGTCGATGGCGTTGAAACTCCGGTCGATCAAACCGAGTTTTCACGGGATTCCGTTTTTGGTTACAGCACCGCCTATCTTCCCGATTATGTGGCGGAAAAAACCGGCGGACGCATCCCCGCCGATCGTGTCGAACGTTTCCGACTCAACGATATTCGTTCCGGTTGCCGCGATCGGCTCGCGAGTTTGAGCGATAACGTCTGTGTTGCCGTCGATGCTGAAACCCAGGCCGACCTTGATCGTTTCGCCGCAGATTTGCTCGCCATTGCCGCCACGGGTAAACGCTTTCTATGTCGTAGCGCCGCCAGTTTGTTGACCTCGCTAGCAAATGTTGGAACCCAGCCGATCGCCGCTGAGGCCATGTCGCAATTTGTCCGCGACGGTAAACCGGGCGCGTTCATCGTCGGCTCGCACGTGCAAAAAACCACTCAGCAATTGGCTGAACTGCTCCAACAGCCGGGAATTGTTGGGGTGGAGTTGGATGTGGTGCGGTTGCGCGATGGGGTGGCGGCGTCGGTGTTGCGTGAAGAAGCGTTAGCAATGGTACAGGCGGCACACACCGCAGGCCAAACGCCGGTCGTTTACACCAGCCGTAGCGAATTGCAGTTTGCGGATATTCAAACCCGGCTCGCGTTTGGTGAGTCGGTGTCGTCGCTGTTGATGGACATTGTGCGGGGATTACCAGCTTCGATCGGCTTTTTGGTCAGCAAAGGCGGGATCACGTCGAATGATGTCCTGAGTGACGGTCTCACCTTGCGATCGGCGCGACTGCTCGGCCAAATTTTGGCCGGTTGCTCGGTGGTCACCACCCCGTTGGATCATCCCCTTTTCCCGCTGTTGCCCGTGGTGCTATTTCCGGGCAATGTGGGCGGATCGGATGGTTTGGCGATCGTCTACCGACGATTTACCCAAGCCAATTTAGAGGGCAATGTGTAGGGCAATTCGCCGGTAAATTGATCAGCGTATTGGCAAGCCTTGTCATCGAATCGGTATCTCATCTGCGGCTATGTGCCAGCGGGCGAGATACCCACATTGCGGATGTTCGCATCCTTTAAGCTCTTGATCTACAAAAGCTTGAAGGACTTTCTAGCCTTAGCCTCAAGCTAAAACCGGTAATTGGGATTATCGGTAATAGATGCGCCAAACCCTTCGTCTAAATTCTGGCGATCGAGTTCGGGGCTTCGCCGTCTGTTGACAGACTCCCCGACCTGAAGGTGCGGGGAGTCTAATTCATGGGTAAGATTCTGCGCTACCCTCAGTTAAGCTTTTGGTAACGTTTTTCGTGTTCTTTGGTGAGTGCCGCCGAGAAATGCGACGAAAACACGCTAAAACTTAAACTAAGCAGTTTTACCGCCGATCGCGCGATCGCGAGGTGCAGTCATGTCGTCAGCTTCAGAACATCCACCCAATATGACGGGCGAAAATACGACAAATGCCGAGGAGGTGAACCCCCCTCTCTCTGGCAACAATGACGCGATCGGCTCAGAGCCTAATCCTGCGGGTCAGACCGAGACGGGTATTGTGGCGGGGACTGGGACGGGTTCTGAGACGGGTCTCAATGAGCAGATCGCGACGAAACTCGAACGTCTCGACCAAATGGATCGCGATATCGCCCAACTTGATTCGATTACTAGCGAAATCTCCACCGGATCAATGGACGGCGGCGTGATCAAACCCCCCGCGCTTCAGGACGTTTCCCAGCAAGTGTCGCTACTCGAACCGCGACTCTCCAACATTCAAAGTTCAATTTTTGCCCACCAGATCGAACTCCGCACCGAGCTACACGCCATGCGTGCCGAGTTTGGCAAACTGCAACAGCAGCAGGACGATCAGGTCTCGAAGCTCGATGTCCTGCGCGATCGACTTCAGGACAAAATGAACAGCCTGGGGCTGTCCCAAAACACCCAGCTCGGCATCACGGCGATCGCTGGCGTTCTGGCTATTGCCGTCATTGGCTGGGTTGGATCATCGATTGTTGATTCCATTCGTCGTGCCACTAGCTCCGTTCAACCCGATAGCCCCGAAGCCTTCGTCTACCAACACCTACAAGATATTCGCGACGGTAAGCTCGAATCCACCTGGGCTCAAGCGGCGGATAGTTTCAAAGAGCAAGCCGCCCAAGGTAACTTTGACGCCTACGAAAAATGGTGGGATGAGGTGGCCTATCCGTTACCAGAGACAGCCGTAACCAACGTAACGCAGGTGAAACTCTATACCGAGTGGTCGTACTGCAACCGCGAAACCAAAGAAGTCTTGCAAAACGTTGGGTTTTGGTATCTCTCGAAAGTACCGGGAAATGAATGGCGGCTCGATCGCATCGAAATTCCGCCTAATTTGCCTGCACGCAAAGTGGGTAAGTGCTAAATTCTCCCGCAATTCCCTTGCAAGACCTCAACTAAAATACCTGCCGGGAAGTGGTCATTGATGATTGATATCAATGGCCACTTTAGTTCCTGTGGGGTTGAGATTGCATAACTGGTTCGATACGAAACCAGACATACTGACCCTGCTCGACATTCTGGCAAACCGCGTTTCGACTCCGCTCAACGCTCTCAGGCTGTTCTGAAAACACTTGAATTGACCCTATTGGCTTGAATTTTGGTCTATTCTAAAAATTTTCGCGAGCCTCGTGCAGCAGGTGGCGCATATGCTCGACCGCAAGGCGAATTTGCTGGCGACAAATTTCGGTCTCCTCGCGATCGAGTTCCATCGCGTCAAACTCTAGCTCATCAACCGACATCAAGATCGTACTCAGCGAGGTGCGATACTCCTGAGACATTAAGCGAAAAAACTGCTGCTTAAGCCGATCATTGGCGAGATCGATCGCGGTTCGATCCTCCTCTGTATTGATCACATCCTCAGATTCGATGACATCCTCGGAGCGGTTTAGAGAGTACGAACATTCGATCTCTTGCATAGCGCGATTACAAACACATAGATGATGGCATTAGTCGTTTAAGACACTGTTGATTTTGAGAACAGGACGACCAATCGAGCAATAGTACTAATTCTTACGTAATTTTAAGGAGAAAAGCAGGATGAAAAGTGAGGTGGTCGATGGCATCATCACGATAGTTTCTTGCGTTATTGTTCGGACAGCATAGATTGTTTGTGTAGCGCCAGCTTCGAGCTTGCCCTGAGACAAGCAGGATGCTTGTGTTACGTGTGTCTTAAGCCATCTACGTGCAATGGTTGCTTTGAGTTGTGATTTATTTGTGCGTCATGGTGCGGACACCATCCCAGTCCTCGGGCGGCGGATTCTCCAGATAAAAATTCGCCAGCTCAAGATGGTAAGCCACGGCTCGATCGTCTGGGCGAATCTGAGCTGCCGCTTCAAACCCAACCAGGGCTTGCTCAAAATTGCGATCGAGAAAATCTTCGCGCCCCATTTTGTAGAGATATAAAAATTTGGTCGAAATCGGATCGAGCGTCACTCGCCGATCGTCAATCAACTCGTAAATACTCACCGCTTCACTCTTACCCTTCACACGAATCTTGTCCAACTCCCGCACCCAAAAACTATCGCTACAGTTTCGATAGGTCGATTCGCTGATAATAATGTCGCAGCCGTATTCCTTCGTTAGACTTTCCAAACGGGCGCTGAGATTCACCGCATCCCCGATCGCCGTATAGTCCATGCGTCGCTGCGACCCAATATTCCCCGACACCACCTCACCCGAACTAATCCCAATCCCAAAGCGAATCAGCGGCTGATTATCGATCACGCGATGCTGATTAAACTCCACCAAGCGCCGCCGCATATCGAGCGCCGATCGCACCGCCATCAGCGTATGTTTTTCCGTCAACGGTAGCGGCGCACCAAACACGGCCATCAGCGCATCGCCGATAAACTTATCCAGCGTTCCTTCGTGGGTAAACACCGCCTCGACCATCGTTTCAAAGTATTGGTTGAGCAGCGTCACCACCTCCGATGCCCCTAGATTTTCCGTCAGCGTCGTATAACCGCGAATATCCGAAAACAGCACCGTCACATCCTTGCGCTCGCCCACCATCAGGCTATCGTCACCCAGCGCCATCACCTGCTCGGCCACCTTCGGTGTCATGTAGCGATACATCGCCGCCTTCATCCGTTTTTCGCGGCTAATGTCTTCCAGGATGATTAACCCACCGCGTACGCCGCCTTCGGGGTTCGTTAGGGGCGTGACGGTTAAATTCAGGCTACGCGAAATTTTTTGGACTTGGATTTGTGGGATCGGTGTGCAGTGGGTGTGGGACGGAAGCGCGGGCGCTGATTTCGCCCAGGGGTGGTAGTATTCCGAGTTTTGGCGATCGGGCGTCACCAAGATCGTGGTGGCGAAATCGGGATCGGGGGCATCCGGGTCGGCATCGATGCGATAAAGACCGATCAAAACGGTTTGCTCGGGGACGTAGTGGCGAGCTGCATTCGCAAGACTATCTTCGAGGCGAAAGCGGAAATTTTCGATCGGAATGGCTTCCCAGATCGGTATCCCGGTTAAACGTTCCGTCCACAGTCGATGATGATACTGATCTTCGTCGCGATCGTGGGGCAGCCCAGTAATACGAGTGCCGCCTCGTTAATCGTGACGATCTGACCTTTCATATCCGTCGAGATCACGGCATCGGACAAACTTTGCAGAATATCCTTCTGATACTGCTTTTCGAGGTTGACATTCTCGAACAGTTTGGCGTTTTCGAGGGCAATTCCGGCCTGAATGTTAAACGCCTCCAGGAAAAATTCGTCCGATCGCGTAAAGCTTCCCTGAAACTTATTAATGAGCTGCGTGACACCAATCAGCTTGCTCTCCGAGTCAAACACCGGCATACATAAAATATTGCGGGTGTGGTAGCCGGTGCGCTGGTCTGTTGACGGATCAAAACGCGGATCTTGGTAAGCATCGGGAATATTCAGCGGTTTTCCCGTCGAGGCGACGTAGCCCGCGATCCCGCGATTGGCCGGAATGCGGATTTCCATCATGGTTTTACCGTCCGCTTTAGCCACCTTCGTCCACAGCTCGTGGCCGTCTTTCGAGAGCAAAAACAGCGTACTGCGATCGGCTTTCATCAAGCGTTGTGCCTGACTCATCACGCCCCGCAGGGTTGTTTCTAAATCCAGACTTTGACCCAGCGAGGTGGTCGCATTCAATAACGCCGAGACGCCCCGTTGATTTTGCGTCGCCGAATAAAACGACTGACAGCCATCGAGCAGCACACCGAGGGAGACCGCAAAACCGCGCATCTGTCCCACATCCGACTCCGTAAACGGTTGCCCCGCCAACTGATTCACAAGCTGAATGACGGCGATCGGTATATGCGGCTCGACGCGACCAAACACCGGTACATAGAGAAGATTGAGGATACGATCGCTCGCAATGCCCTGGGGAATGTCTACTTCGGGATCAAACTGTGGATGATCCGGAATGTCGTTCACCACTTCGATCTGACCATTTTGGGCGACAAACCCGACAATGCCGACGTTGTGTGGAATCCGAACCTCACGCACTTCGCCGTCTTGCTGGGTACGCCTGACCCAAAGCTGTTGGCGATCGGCATCGATCAAAAATACGCTGATTTTCTCGACGTTGAGAATCTGGCCAATCCGCAGCGTAAACGCATCAACAAGCTGTTCGAGAATCGTCTCTAGGGTCTCATGTTCGATCAGACCGAGCGCCCGACGATATTGCTGAAACTCTGCCGTAATAAAATCAAGCAGGCAGACGAATTCGGACACGCTCAACTCTTGAACGCGCTCGGCGAGCATATCGGATGCGTGGGAGCGAATCAGCGCTCCGAGCACGTTACCGGCGTCATTGAAGATCGTATCTACCATTACGGGGCGATCGCAGCGAACCGATCACGAGAGTGATTTGAAGTGTAAGCGGTGCTAAATCTTGAAAGAAGATATCAACTGAAGATGCAAGACAAAGAAACGCGATCGAGGCTCTACTCAGTCTAAAGGTCTTTTTGCCTATCTTCCATGATAAGCCACGGAATTTGGAAACACCGTAACCCTGATGATCGCTCAACTGAGATCCCACCAGTTCTCCGGTTACGGGTTGATATGCTGAGAGAGTCAGTCGAGAGAGTCAAATGAAGATCGGTTCTAGGGAGTTGGGCGGATCGAGGCGATCGCCTCGCGTAAATGACCGCGATGGTGATCAAGCAATTGCTGACCCGCTTCGGCCTCTAATCCTGTCCAATACATCAATAGCGCAAGCTTAACCCGTTGGCCGCTGCGATCGAGCAAATCTTCCGCCATGGCGCGATCGAGATCCGCCAAATCGCAAATCGTGCGAATCGCCCGATCGCGCAGCTTGGTATTGGTCACCGACACATCCACCATCCGATTGCCGTAAACCTTACCCAGTTTGACCATCACGCTGGTAGACAAAATATTCAGCACCAGTTTTGTCACCGTTCCAGCCTTGAGCCGCGTCGATCCCGTTAAAATTTCTGCTCCGACCAGCAGCCGAATATCAATATCCGCCTCGATCGGCGCTTGTTCGGCAGGTACACAGGCAATAAACACCGTCGTCGCCCCCCGATCGCGAGCCGCCGCGATCGCCCCCCGCACGTAGGGCGTCGTCCCCCCGGCTGTAATCCCCACCACCACATCATTTGCCGCGATTGCCTTTTCCGCCATCGCTGCCGCCCCATCTTCGGCTCGATCTTCCAACGCCTCAGAGCTACGCACCAGGGCATCTTTACCCCCGGCTAAAATCCCCTGCACCATCTCGGGATCGCTGCAAAACGTCGGCGGCATTCGGCAGCATCCAGCACCCCTAGACGACCACTCGTTCCCGCACCGATGTAAAACAAGCGCCCTCCCCGCGCCAG
This sequence comes from Coleofasciculaceae cyanobacterium RL_1_1, assembly GCA_012033105.1. Taxonomy (GTDB): domain Bacteria; phylum Cyanobacteriota; class Cyanobacteriia; order Cyanobacteriales; family Geitlerinemataceae; genus RDYZ01. The sequence continues at coordinate 802 of JAAUPN010000168.1, read as the reverse complement.
CGCCGCCGCTGTCCGATCGATCGCCGCCGCAATCTCCACCCGACAGGCTCCGATCGCCGCAAGCACGTTCTCATCTTCACGGTTAAATAAATCAACCAATTCCAGTGAACTGAGGCGATCAAGATCTTGCGATGCGGCGTTGGGTTGTTCAGTGAGTAGGTGACCGCGATCGGATCGATCGGAGTGATCGGGGCGATCGGGACAATCAGAGAGGCTAGTCATGAATCAAGGATTGAGGCGAATGGAGCCGGATTGAGCCGGATCGAGCCGAAGGCACTGCGACTCAAGACAGCGAATCCGGGCTAGAAGCTCGGTTTAAAAACTCTACTTCATAGCCCGGATTTGCCGAGAATCCAGTATGCCGCAAATTAAGTCCGCATCAAAACGCGAGCGATGATCGCATCACGGATAGACGGCGTCGGCAGTTGCTCTAAGACTTCCGCCGCAAACGCATCGACCAGGAGCGATGTACTTAACTGCCGATCGAGACCACGACTTTGGAGATAAAACAGCTCATCAGCCTCCAATTGGCTGACCGTTGCACCGTGGCTACACTTCACATCATCCGCCACAATTTCCAGTTGCGGTTTGGTATTCACCCGAGCCTTGGGCGATAGGAGGAGATTGCGATTCAACTGATCCGCACGGGTTTGCTGTGCCTGTTGACCGACCACGATGCGGCCATCAAAGACCGCACGCGCTTGATCGCCCACAATGTATTTACAAAGCTGATCGATCGTTGAGTGGGGATGATTCAGGATCACCGACGTGTGCGTGTCTGCCAGTTGCGTTTCACCCACGA
>JAAUPN010000337.1 GCA_012033105.1 Coleofasciculaceae cyanobacterium RL_1_1 | reverse complement strand
TACAATTTGTGTAATTCATTCTCGGCAGTCAAGCAGTTATTCTTATTCTTTTGTGACACTCAAGTATTCGACTTCCCTAAATTGTTTATGTATGATTCTGAGACACAAATGATTTAGGGTTGCTATAGTCATTATTCACACCTTCATTTGCTACAGTTAATTATACACCTCTGATCGACTACAAATGATTTAGGGTTGCTATACTGTATTACTTCAGTCCTAAAACTGATCGCCGAGCGCCGGAAATTCAGCGATCGCCAAGTCGCCAACAGCCAACAGCCAACGGCCAACAGGCGATCGAACTCAAAAACATCCACGAAAAACTCGATCGGCTCATCCTCTCCCTCAAGCCTTAAGATCCCAAAAGCTCCGGCGGCGTCTCCGTCATCACCTCAGACACATCCGACACCTCAGACGCCTCCTCCTTCTGACCGATACGCGGCTCCGTCCCCGCCCGCAGCCGTGCAATATTCGCCCGGTGACGCACCACCACATACGATCCCGCCAGCGCCGCAAACAAACAGTACGGCAACGGCTGACCACTCAGCGGCATCAACACCGCCACGAACACCCCCGCCACGATCGACCCCAACGACACGATCCGCGAAATCGCCAACACCGACGCAAACGCCCCAAACGTCGCCAACCCGACCGGCCACGACAGCGCCAACAACACCCCCAAACTACTCGCAACCGCCTTACCGCCGCTGGTTAATTCCGGATCGCGACCCGGCCCCACCATCAGCCACAGCGAATAGGTATGACCCACGATCGCCAAGATTCCCGCAAAAGTTTCGATCCAGGCTTGCCAATCACCCGCCACAATACCCGACGGCGCGATCACCTGGAACTCAGACGTGACATAAACCCAACGCACGATCGCGATCGCCAACACCGCTTTAAGAATATCGACGATAAAGACAAACAGCGCAGGCTTTTTCCCCAACACACGCAACACATTGGTCGCGCCGGTAGACTTCGAGCCGTGACGGCGAATATCAAACCCCGCCAAACGATACGTCACCCAATAGCCCGTCGGCATCGAACCGAGGAGATAGGCGATCGCGAATAATGCCGCATTGGCAGCCAGCCACAAAACCATGTCACACCTTACGAGACCGATAAAAAATGCGCGTTAATTGACGTCATCACTACAAAATTAATCGAAGACGCGATCGCATCCAAGCCCTGATTTTCCTAGCCAGTGGCGATCCCACGTAATTTAGGGCGATCGGGAATTGCGAGACGCTCGAAATCTATCGCCGGATTGTTGGTTGAGATTGAACTTTGGGAAATCAATAATTAAGCTTTGTAAAGCTTGTCATTATCAATCCGAACCCGAAACCTCAGTGATCCCCCAACGTATTCTTCTCTGGCAGCGCAACGATCTGCGGCTTCACGATCGCGAAGATCTCCACCGGGCGATCGCCACGGGTGCAGCGATCATCCCGCTGTACTGCTTTGATCCGCGACAGTTTGGCACGACGGCGTTCGGTTTTCCAAAAACGGGCGCAGTGCGGGCGCAATTTTTACTGGAAAGTGTCGCGGATTTGCGGGCATCGCTGCGATCGCTGGGGTCGGATTTGGTGGTGCGTCAGGGGTTGCCGGAGGAGGTGATCCCGGCATTGGTGGAGGAGTTGGCGATCGATGCGGTGTATTTTCAAGCCGAGGTCACCTCGGAAGAAAAGGCCGTCGAAACGGCGGTGACGCAGGCGTTGCGCGATCGCCAAGTCACGATCACCACGGTTTGGGGCGCAACGCTCTACCATCCCGACGATCTACCGTTCCCGATCGCCCAGTTGCCCGACGTGTTCACGAAATTTCGCAAGCAAATCGAGCAGGATAGCCCGATCGATCAAGCGTTTCCGGCTCCGATTCAGCTTCCGCCCCTACCCGCGATCAATCCCGGCGACTTGCCACAACTCGCCGACCTTGGCCTTGAGCCGGTTACACCCGATCCGCGTGGTGTGCTGACCTTTTGTGGGGGAGAAACGGCGGGCAAAGCACGACTTCAGGCTTACTTTTGGAAAGCCGATCGGCTTCGATCGTACAAACAAACCCGTAACGGCATGTTAGGTGCGGATTATTCCTCGAAATTTTCGCCCTGGCTGGCCTTGGGTTGTCTCTCGCCGCGCTACATTTTCGAGCAAGTCCAAGCCTACGAAGCCGATCGCGTTAAAAATGATTCGACCTATTGGCTGGTGTTTGAGCTGCTATGGCGCGATTATTTTCGCTTTGTCTGTGTTCAGCATGGCGATCGCGTGTTCTATCGATCAGGGCTGCGCGGCTTGTCGATCGCCTGGAAACAGGATTGGCCGCGCTTCGAGGCGTGGCGATCGGGACAGACGGGCTATCCGCTGATCGATGCCAATATGCGCGAACTGTTGCTCACCGGTTTTATGTCCAATCGTGGACGGCAAAATGTCGCGAGTTTCCTGACCAAAAATCTCGGGATTGACTGGCGGATGGGGGCGGAGTGGTTTGAGTCGCAATTGTTGGATTACGACGTGTGCAGCAATTGGGGCAACTGGAATTACACCGCCGGGGTGGGTAACGACGCGCGGGGTTTCCGCTATTTCAATATTCCGAAGCAGTCGAAGGATTATGACCCGCAGGGTGAGTACGTTAAGTATTGGTTGCCGGAGTTGGCACGGGTTCCGGCGAAGTTTGTGCATCAGCCGTGGATGCTCGATCGCGCGGCGCAAAAGCGGTACGGTGTGACGATCGGGGTGGATTATCCTGCGCCGATCGTGGATTTGGCGAAATCTGTGCAGGTGAATGAGGCGATTTATCAGGCGGCGATCAATTCAATAGTTGCTCATTAGTCAATCTCTGAAATCGCTTCTTTGTTAGTCGATCAACCTTTCTTGATAAGAGCAGGCTCAGTACGGGGACAAAAGTTGTAGGGAATGTCGGAAATCTGTGCGGTGAAGGGAAAAATCCATGCAGAGGCGACGGAGAAAATCGAGACCCAGCCGAAACAAACTCTTCTCCCGTCGGCCATGTGCCTTGCTCCTGCTTTGTAAACCTCTCTTTTTAAACGACCTCTAAAGTTATTGAATCAAAAAGTAATTGGGTAGAGATGCAATGTAATGGTCAAAAGTTCAAAGACTGATTGTAGTGACGCAGGAAGTAGCGCAACGCTCCAAGGTGATTCTCCAGCTTTTTAGAAAATGACAGGGACTTTCTGACCAAACGCGA
>JAAUPN010000167.1 GCA_012033105.1 Coleofasciculaceae cyanobacterium RL_1_1 | reverse complement strand
GGAACCAGATTTTCCGGCGAATTGTCCAGGCGAACCCGGACACGCTGGCGGCGGCTGGCCTCGTTTGCGGTTGGCACAACGCCCGCGATCGTGGCCGTAGCACGCCAATCCGGCAGAGCGCTCGCACTTAGGCTGACCCGCGTTCCGGTGTCCACCTGACCGCTGTAGTCTTCGGGAATTTCGAGGAAAACATCGAGGCGATCGCGGCTGACCACCGTAGCAGCGGGATCGTTAGCCTCCACATAATCACCCACATTCACAGGGCGATCGCGCACGTACCCGGCGGCATTACTGACGATCGTGGCTCGATCTCGCGCCAGTTCCGCTTGTGACACCGCCGCTTGCGCGGCCTGCACCAGTCCGCGCTGGGCTTCGATTTCTTCCTGTCTCGGCCCCGCTGTGGCTTCCGTGAGTTGGGACATCGCCCGCATCTGCTCACTGGTGGCCGTATCAAGACTCGCCCGCGCCTGGGCAAGACTCTGCTGGTTTTCCGTTGCCTGTTGCGCTAGGGCAGAGGCCGCCCGAAGACGATCGCTCGTGGCAGCACTGGCGCGGGTTTCGGCCTCGACCTGCGATCGATTCGACAGAGCGCCAGTGGTGGTCAAACTGCGTGTCCGTTCCAGGTTATCCAGCGCTTCCCGCTCGCGAGCCGTCGCCATTTCCAGCTCGGCTTCTCGCTGGGCGATCAGACTGGGCAGCATCGCTTCAACATTGCCCAAATTCTGACGGGCTTCTCGCTCGCGAGCCTTGGCCATTTCCAGCTCGGCTTGACGCTGGGCGATAATTTCCGAGCGCGTACCCGCTTCCAGCTCCGCTAAATCGCTGCGAGCCGAGGCAAGGGCAGCGCGGGCTTCGGCTAAGGCAAGCTGTTGATCAGCGGTGTCGAGGATCACGATCGGCTGACCCGCTTCAACGCGATCGCCCACATCCACCAGCACCTGCATTACGGTTCCCATGGTCTGCGCCCGCACCGTGGCGCTGTCCGCTGCTTCCACCTCACCAATGAGATCCAGGGTCTGCACTCCACCCCCAGCGGCCAGTGTCGTCACTTCCACCGGGCGCGGGGGTTGACCGGCCAAAGCTGGGGGCGGATTCTCGCCATAACGTGACATCACCAACCAGGCTCCGAAACCACCGCTAATCACCGCCACCGCGATCGCCAGCTTCAACCAGCGACGGTTTGGGCGGGGTGAGTTGGGAGAGCCGGAGGCGTTTGATTGGTCTAGCTGAGTACGATCGTCCGTGCGCTGTTGCGTTTGCATGGTCGAGACATCCTAAAAAAACGGGTCAGTATGATGGTCAATGGCGTAATACACCAGGATACGAACTGAATGATGGATTCATCCCGGCGGGTGAGCCAACGGGTCGAGGCGATCGCAGCTTAACGAGGGCTTGATGACGGTATAGAGGCAGGGTCGAGGTTGGGCGCTGCTATAACACCGGTGGTCAGAACGGCATCAAAGAGGACAGACACGAAACGTTCGAGGGGGGCGCTGCTGCGGCTTACTTTGGCTCGCTGTAGTGCGCCTTCCCAACTGTCAAGGATGAAGCTAGCGAGCTGCCAGGTGTCCCAGTGGGAAGCGAGTTCGCCGATCGACTGGGCATTTTTTAAACAACGATCAAAGCGATCGCGCCAGTCGTTCAAAATGCGATCAAGGCAGAGTCGAAACGCTTCGTTTTGACTCGCCATTTCCTGAGACAGAATGCCGACCAAACAGCCACAACGATAGTCATTGCGGATAAAGGTTTTGATGCCATTCTCGAAGTATCGACGCAACTGATTTAGGGGCGATCGGGTTTCGTCGCTGAAGCACTGTTCAAGCTGTTCTAAATAACTTCGGTTTGATGCTTCAATCACGCCGAGGCCAAAATCTTCTTTACTTTTGAAGTAGTAGTAAAACGACCCTTTCGGAACGCCCGCCTCTTGTAACACCTCTTGGATACCCGTGTGGTTGTAACCTTTTTCGAGAAAAAAGCGCTCACCAATCGCCAGCAGCTTCGCTTGGGTGGATGCTTTCACCATCGAGAAACCTCCGTGAGAGTAACGACCAATTGGCAACTGAAACAATCAAAATTAGACCGGTCGTCTAGTCATGGCTCCCATACTAGACGTGTTACCTTTAAAATGCAAATAAAAATCAAACAGCACTCACGACATTTTCGATATTTTCACAGACGAGTGACCCCCTACTCGCCAGGGAACTCACTTGCTCGAAAACTACAATTGCGGTCAGATCTACACGATCGATACTATTTCTCACTTGCAGACCACTTGAGCAAATTTGGTGAACAGTCACCAGCATCTAGCTCAGATTCAGGCTCACTTAGAAAAACGGTAGAGAGGTAGGGCAATGCTCAGGCTAGCAGAAAGTCATTAGTTGTAATGCAGTTGTAATGCAGTAAAGTATCGCGGTATTCGCTGCCGTAGGGTGTGGTTCACGAGACCTCTTGCATGAAGCAATTTTTTCTTGGCAAGAGGTCTCATGAACAACTTAGAAGGTTCGCCCTTCAGCAAAACCTGTCTGGATGTAGTGCCGGGTTGCGGCTACAAAGTCCGTGCCGAACGCCCGTCGTAGGTCAGAGAACGTATTAACATAGACCACTGGATCAAACAGTTGGTCTGTGCGGCCTTCATCGATTTCGGAGTTGATGAAATGCTCGATCGCAGCGTCCGTATCCGTGCCGAAGGCGGTGATCAGGTCGGGATAGGAAGCGAGATAGCGCAGTTCGTCGAAATTATCTGTGGCTCGGTTTTCCGCTTGTCCGGAGTTGTTGAAGTGATCTGCTGCTGCCTCAGTATCCAAGCCGAAGGCGCTAATTAAATCACGATGGGAGGCGAGATATTGCTTCGCATCGAAGCCGCTACCACCACCATCGAGCCGTCCATTGAATCGCCCATTTCCCGGCACAATGGTCAGCCCGGTGTAGTTATCACGATCGCCACCGATTTCACCGATTTCAAACGCTTGCCCAGTAACCAGATCGATCGTGTAAAGCATTCCGTTGGACGCTGCAAAGCCGACGTTTTCGCCGCTGCTGCTGCGGATAATATCAAAACCAGCGGTGGCGTCGAGGTCTACTCCTAGATTACCGATCGTCTGCTGGACGCCGTCATTGGGCGGGTTTTGCAGCGTCAGGGTGTCGAGCAGGCCGTCAAGGTTGTAGAGCTGGGTGCTGGTGGTTCCGGCGAAGGAGTTGGTGTAGCCCGAGGCGGTGATGCTGGGGTTTGAGGCTGAGGCGGTGTCGGCGGTGGCAAAGGCTAGGTCGCCATCGACGGTGACGCTGCCGGTTTCGACGTTGATGCGGAAGTTGGTGTCGGTGTCGCTCACCAGTCGCAGGCGATCGGCGACGGGGTTGAAGTCAAACCCGGAGATGCTGCCGCCGTCGAAGGGCTGCGACAGGGTGCTTGACAGGCTCGTGTTGGTCTCTACGGCGCTGAGGTTGCGGACGATCGGGCCGTTGGCTCCGGCGACGTTGTTGTGAAAGTGGACGGCACTTTCGGGATTGCCCGCACTGTCCGCGCCACCGATCGGGAAGAGCGAGCCCGTGAGGTTAGCAAACTGTCCTTCAGCGACCAGGCGGCCTGTGGCGTTATCAAAGCTGATGTCGAAATTACCGCTGGCCGGGCCGTTGGCTGGGGGGGCGCTGCTGCCGACTTGCTGGGACTCCTCGATCAGGACATTACGCACGACGATGTCATTTTCGAGCGTGACATCGATCTGGCCGCGCAGTTCGCCACCGTTGAAGGTGGTGGTGTGTAGGTTGACGTAGAGCGCGTCGTTAAATAATTCGGCTTCTTCAGCGTCGGAGAGGGTGAACGTTCCCTCAAAGCGGTTGCTGCCCACAACGGTTAGGTTACGGATAATCGGGCCGTTGGCTCCGGCAGCACCGTTGTGAATGTGGATGGCGCTTTCGGGATTACCGAAGCTGTCCGCGCCACCAACCGGGAGGAGCGAACCGGTGAGATTATTGAAGCTGCCTTTGATCGCCAGGGTATTGGTGGCGTCGTCGTAAATGACGAAAATTGCACCGATGCCGGGGCCATCCGCTGGGGGGACGGTAGCGCCGACCTGCTGGGATTCTTCCAGGGCGATCGACGGTTCGACGATGTCGTTCTCGGCAGTGACATTAATCTGGCCGCGTAGCTCGCCGCCGTTGTAGGTGGTGCTGTGCAGGTTGAGATAAATGGCGTTGTTACGCAGCTCGGTTTCTTCCGCTTCGCTGAGGGTTGACGCGCCGCCAAACGTGCCGCTGCCGGTATGACCGGGTTCGATCGTATAAATTCGTCCGGCGGTGGTAATGCCGTACAGCTCGCCGGTGGCGGGGCGGACATCTATGCCGAGCAAGGTTCCATCGAGTCCGGTCAGCGGAGTTTCGGTCACCACGTCGGGGCGATCAAGGTTAAAGGAAATGAGGGTGTTACCGTCGGTGAGGGCGAACGCCTGGGTGTCGATCGAGAAGCGGGGAACGGGAACAGCGGGCGCTTGGGTTAGCCCTTTGAAACTAAGGTTACCGCTGCCGATTTCGCCGATCGCGGTGGCGGTGCCGCTGCCAAGGTCGATGCTGTAGAGCATGGAGTTGGAGACCGCGAAAGGCCGATTTTCGCCCGGAGTAGCGGAGACGATATCGAAGCCCGCGATCGCCTCGAAGTTGACCCCAAGTGCGCCGATCGTTTGCTGGATGCCGTTATTGGGCGGGTTTTGCAGCGTCAGAACGTCAAGCAGCCCATCGATGTTGTAGAGCTGGGTGCTGGTGGTTCCGGCGAAGGCGTTGGTGTAGGCGGCGGCGGTGATGTTCGCGTCTTGGGTGACGTTCGCGTCGCCGGTCGCAAAGGCAAGATTGCCGTCGATCGTCACTGCGCCGGTATCCACGTTAATGCGAAAATCTTGGTTATTGTCGCCGACCAGTCGCAGGCGATCGGCGGCGGGATTGAAGTCCACGCCGGAGATGGCACTCGCCAGGAACGGTTCGGAGAGCGTGCTGACGAGGCTGGCTGCACCGTTGGCGGGGTCAATCGTGTAAATTTCGTTGGCGGTGGAAACGCCGTAGAGCAGACCGTTAGCGGGTCGGAGGTCGATGCCGAGCAAGTTGCCGGTCACGCCAGTAATCGGAACGAATTTCGTTGCTGCGGGATTGGCGTCGTCGAATAACACCAGGACGTCATCGGTGGTTAAGCCAGCTAGTGTTGTCATCTGTATTTCCTCTAGACCACGGGTGAAGACTGCGAGCCCTCGGGCTTGCAATTTGCACTGGTACGCAAAGTTCATGGGTACGGACGCACCCTCGCGCAAAATTGACAGGCCGGACTTACGCAAGGGGTGTTAGAAGTCCGACTTCTCACATTGTTCTCAGAGTTGGAACGACGACGCTTCGTTGAGAAGTCGGACTTCTGTGTCAGTCCTGACAGGAAAAATCTCAGACAAAGCCTGTGGCAAAACGTCCGATAAAGCTCCAGGCCGTAACGGTTTAGAGCTGCTGAATCAGGATCGGGGCGGCGTTGTGGTCTTGCGGGGCGTCAGCATCTTCGATCGTCACGGCGATCGCTCGAACGGCGTCGGGCTGCTGAAACACCGGTGGCAGCGGAAACGCCAGTCGATCAGGGTCGCTCGCTGAACCAATGGCGAACACCTGGGTCAGGATGGCGCTTTTCGCGTCTTTCGTGAATGGCGCATCGGGCGCAAGTACCGTCCAGAGAACGTAGACTTTTCCCGGTTCGAGGGGCGGGAGATCGCGTAGGTCAAGCGTGGCGCGGAGGCGATCGGGGTCGGCGCGAAACGTCACGACGGCATCGGCGAATTCCGTCGGTGAGCGATCGGACGCGTCCGCAGGCTGAAGGGAAAGAACGAGGCTAGCGGCATCGCCCGATCGCAGAGTTTGCTGTTGCAGGGCTTGCCAGAGCAAGACGTTGCTGGTGGTCAAGGCCGCGATCGCCACAGCAGCGATCGCTCCGAACGCTTTCACGGGTAACCTGCGCTGTCGCGGAGCCAAGGGAACAACAGAAGCAGCGAGCGGGCGATCGCTCACGCAATCATCAGTCACACAGTCATCAGTCACGAAAGCATCAGTCACGAGCCGATCCGTCACGAGACCCTGACGCCATGCAGCATCGAGGATTGCATCCCGCAGTCGAGGGGCGGGGGCGATCGCCTCGGGATCGTAGACCTGTGCAAGGCTCGCCTGCATTTCCTGTTGCGCTTCGATCGCGGCGGGGGCGGTTTGCAATGCTTGCCACCGCTCGGCCTCTTCGTCGCTCAGGTCATTGAGAACGTAACCGGCGGCAAGCCGTTCGAGTTCTTCGGTTGGGATGTCGGGAAATTCTTCGGGCGGCATGGACTGGCTTCGTGTCGAATTATGGGTGCAAAGGTCATAGCTCATCCCTGGGGGTTTGCGCGAGGATGCCGCGCAGCTTCGCTAAACCGCGCCTCGCCCGAGCTTTCACCGTACCGAGGGGGACGGAAAGTTTTTGGGCGATCGCCCGCTGGCTCATACCCCGCTCGTAGGCGAGATGCAGGACGTGGCGCTGGTCGTCGGAGAGTTCGGCCAGGGCATTTTGATGGTACGTTGGCGACCCTGGGAATCGTCATCTACAAACGATACGTCCTCTAACGGCATCCGGACGCTGGCTTCGTGCTGGAATTTCTCCAGGTTGCGGTGTTGCCGCTGGCGCGATCGCAGCCAGTCTAGGGTGCGAGAACGGGTGAAAATCGCCAAAAAAGTTTTCAGCGTCCCGCGCCGGGGATCGTAGTTCGCCTTCGGGAGTTGCAGAAAAATATTTTGCACCAAGTCTTCGGCGTCTTGGGTGTTGCGCGTCGCTCGCAGCGCGATCGCGTACACCAGTCCGGCGTAGCGATCGTAGATCGTCGCGAGCGCTTTCGCGTCTCCTGCCTGAAGCCGCGCCCAGAGGTCGGCGTCGGTCGGCGGGCTAGAAGACAACTCAAGGTCTTCGGCATCCATAGTGTCCATCCTAGATGTGGCTCCCAGTGAGAAAGCGAGGATAAAGCAGCACTGGGGAGCGGGTGCATCGATCGCGCTCATGGGAGAGATTAACCGATCACCCACCGTTTCGCACAGCTTCGATGCTCCTCGCGTCAACTGGATGATCGACCCGAACAACCAGTAACCTTCTAGTTCATGCTTTGCTCGTTCGGCGAATTCTTGCCTTGTTAAAGGAGGTATCAATATTGATTGCTTCTTCGGATGCAGTAGGATCAAGGCGACGCCGCCTGAGATAAGTCATAACAGCATCAATAGCTGACTCACAAATCTCAGGTAACAGCTCATCATCTTTGCTCAGTTAGCGATCGAGGTTAAACTAAGCAAACGTACATTCGATTACCCAACGTTGAGCGATCGCGGCAAACTCTCATTCTTAAAACAAGAGCCAAATCATGAGTTGGAACGAGTTTCCAGAGACCGTTACTTACGACGCCCGCCAATCAGCACATCCTGAAGTGCCTTTAGCTCATCCCACTTGCCAGCAGCCGCCAAAGCAGACTGTTCCATCCAAGTAGACGGATCAGCCATTGCATAGGCACGTCCAGCCTTATCCAAAATAGCGTCTAAGTCTTCTTTAGAAGCCTCCGCAAGTTGCTTATAGGACTTGATGCCAGCTTCTTGAAGCAAAGCAAAAATCTTCGGGCCAATCCCCTCAATCTTGCTCAGATCCTCGACCTTCACATCCGTTACGATCGTGTAGCCCTCCACCGCTTCAAGTGTCCACTTATTGCCAACACCAGTGTGCCAGGTTGTAACGCCTTGATTAGAATCAGGACGGTGCAGATAATCCCCCTTCCAGGATTTAAACATCACGGTTCCATCATCCACCTTTTCAAGCGTCCACTCGTTGCCAACACCGGTATGCCAGGTTGTAACGCCTTGGCTAGAATCAGGACGGTGCAGATAATCCTCCCTTCCAGGATTTGAGTACATGAGTTTTCCATCTTCTTTCAGTTCGATCGTCCACTCATTACCAATCCCAGTATGCCAAGTTGTCACACCTTGATTAGAATCAGGCCGGTGTAGATAATCCCCCTTCCAAGATTTGCATTGAATCTTGTCTCCAGTCTTGAGTTTGACAGCCATATAATCTCTTAATTTAGGGCTAATCTGAAAAATATTCACCCTGCTGATGAGAGTATGCGAGTCAGAAGTCGTGGGTAAGTTCTCTAATATTCTCTTAAGAAGAATACTCTCTGAATCAGTTGGATCTGAAAAAAACTGACAGGACAGGAGGCCAAGAGACTGTAAGCCTTACCCATTCGTCTAGACAAGAGTTATGAACCATGCAGCATCATGAACTCAGAAGCAGGAATCCCCAGACTAGAACCGCTCCCACAAATAACAATGCCCCTCAGGATAAGCATCTCCATGTAAAACATGTTTTTATAACAAGCCCCAGAAATTGTAGTAACATGTTATATAGAAGTGTCCAATTGAGCTAAGACTCTCTCGTCTCTGCTACAAACCGTACGATTCGCTTCGCGAAGGCTAGGCCAAAGACTTTGCTCATTGCTCATTGCTCAGTGCTCTCAGCTTCTTTTGTGAGTCCTAATACAATCGGTTGTTGCTATGTCAAACAGAAAAAAGCACATGAAACTAGTCGAGCAATACGAAAGAATCACAACAAACGACCTAAAAGAGCGAGCCAGAGTCTTATACACCCTCTTAAAAGATAGCCTCGACCTAGCAAGCCTCCAAGAAATCGGGCGACGCGAAAGCGAAAAACTGCGCAAACACTACAAACCATCATCCATCGGCACAAACCTATCGCGAGCCGGGTACTACAAATACTTCCGAGAAATCAAACTAATCGCAGGCAAAAATGCAGTTCAGGTGAAAAAAGCAGACGGAACCCTTAGCCTGCAACACGCATTCATCGAACAATGCGGACTATCCGTAAAAGAATGGGACGAACGGAACGATAGCACCCGCGTTAGCAAAAGACTAAACAGTCCCCGAAAACTCGACCCTAGCGCAATCCTAAAAATAGCCGAGCAGCTAATCGACTCCAAAGACCGGCGTGAAATCGCGATCGGGCTAATGTTAGCAACCGGACGCCGCCCCCACGAAATTATCGCCCGCGCCAAATTCGAGCTAATCGAAAATGAGAACTGGCACGTCAAATTTACAGGACAAGGGAAAAAACGCGGCGAAAAACCAACATTTACAATAGCCACCCTCCTACCTGCAAGCAAATGCCGCAGCGCCCTAAACCGTCTACGGCAAGACCCCTACATCAAACAAACCCTCAAAGATGCAATAGCCAAACACCCAAGAGACATCATCGCTCAAAATCAAATAATAGACAGCCGTACAAACAGAAGCCATAACCGAACCATAGCTAAACACCTAAGCGAGCTAATCCCCCAACGAGAAGGCGACCAAAACATCACCTGTAAAAACCTGAGAGCAGCCTATCTAGTCATAGCAACCGAACGTGACCATAGAAACAGCTCGATCGGTCAAAAAATGGTGTACGCCGCCCGCCTAGCCGGACACATAACAGAAAACGAAAAGCCATCAGACCGCGACCTAGAACACATCACCACAACCCTCGGCTACACCGACTACCAGAGCAGCCAAGTCCCGTACCCAAAAAAAACCGGCCAAGCAAAACTAAAACGAATCGAGATCACCCAACAAGACCTGCACCAGATTGATCGGTGGAAAACACAATGGAAAGCAGGAAGCCGCCACGCAACATCG
>JAAUPN010000336.1 GCA_012033105.1 Coleofasciculaceae cyanobacterium RL_1_1 | reverse complement strand
TGTGGTTAGGCTAAAAGGCTGGTTTTGCGTGGTACTCGCTTCTATAGCAAAAAACGATTTGGTTAGGACGTATAAAAAAGCTGAGAGCACTGAGCGGAGTCGAAGTGCGGTTTTCAACTTAGACGAGAGTGTCCTAATACAATCGGCTTATGCTATGGCTTGCGTCTGGACAAGCAGGATGCTTGGGTTACGTGTGTCCTAAGCCATCTGCGTGAAACTATCGATCCCAAAACCGTGTAAAGCGCTACACTACTTTGGCTGCAAATCACGTGCAGCCAGACGTTAAACACGCCACACAACGCCTCAATTTTTACCGTTACTTTCACCGCTATGACTAGTCCGCTTGTTATCTCCGATGCCAGCTTTGAAACGGAAGTCCTCAATGCCGACAAGCCGGTACTTGCCTATTTTTGGGCGACCTGGTGCGGGCCTTGCCGCCTGGTTTCCCCCTCGATCGATGCTCTGGCGGCGACCTACGCTGATCGCCTGAAGATCGTAAAACTCGAAGTCGATCCCAATCCGGTCAGTGTGAAGAGCTGTAAGGTCGAAGGTGTTCCGGCACTGCGATTCTTTAAGGATGGAGAGGAAATTGAGCGGAGTGAAGGGGCATTAACCAAGGACAATATTGTCAAACTGATCGAAACGGTTTTGGCCTAGATTATGGTCTAATTCCAAATCTCCCACCTTTAACCGCGATCGCTCATTGTTTTCTTGCGTTGTCGCTAAGACCTCCGTACCACAAGCATTCTGCTTGTTCCAGAACAAGTTAGAAGCTTGTGTTACGGATGTTCTAAACAATCTGCGTGAAACGATCCAATTGCCAGCTTGTCTGGGTGAAGGCGATCGCTAACGACCAAATCGCAGAGCCGTCAGCTTTGCATGGGCTTCAGGGTTAAGCTGACTCGCGAGGAGACCCTTCGCCGATCGCTTCGGAGCCGCCTTGCGCTTGCGGTTACTGCGCTGTACGAGCAGTCTGACATCGGCCTCTAGCTGTTCGGCGGACATCCATTCGGCTCCATAGCCAATCACCGTGAGCTGTTGCGCCCGATCAGACGTGGCAACAATCGTGCGATCGTGGCGCAATCCCTCGTAGCGTCTGCGAGCGCAAAACTTTTCGATATAGGTATCGGCGGTGCAGTCAAAGTCTGTGAAATGCACGAAACAGGATGGTGTCACCTGTTCGCGGGTGGCTCGGACATCGCGAAATTGGGCGTCAAAGACAATATGAGTTTGAATGCCTTTGAGAGACGTGTAGTTAACGAGCTGTTCGGTGAGCGATCGGCGGGCGTCCTCGTAGCCGTGGAGATCGCGAACTTGGCGCAGGCTAGTCCAGCGTCCGATCGTGTTGTAGCCGTCTACCAATAAGACGGCGGGGCAAGGTGAAGATGACATGGGTGTGAGTCAAGCGATTGGCTTCCAGTAATGGATAACCGTGCTTGTTGCACCGTGGAACGGGTCAACAAGCGGACGGCATTCGACTCATTGTAATTTTTTATGTCAATCTTCGCTGTGTTCGGAACATTTAAACCTGTCCCTGAAGAAAACGTGTCTTGAGACGTTCGGGGTCGCCACGATCGACGGTTTGGCCGTTTTCGAGTAAAAACGCACCGTTGCAGTAGTTCAGTTCATCGAGACGATGCGTCACCCACAGAGCGGTCATGCCGCGATCGTGAATGATGTGGCGGACGCGCTCCACGAGGTCAATTTGCCCCTCTGGGTCGAGTAATGCGGTGGGTTCATCGAGTAGCAGCACGTCGCAGTGTTGGGCGATCGCTCCAGCGATCGCGACGCGCTGCTTTTGGCCGCCGCTCAGGGCATAGATCGGACGCTCGATCAGATGAGCCAGATTCACCAGCGTTAGTGCATCTTCGACGCGATCGCGCACCTCACGATACGACAAGCCTTGCTCTACCAAACCAAACGCCACATCCGCTCCCACCGTCGGCATCACTAATTGATGATCCGGATTTTGAAACACAAACCCCACCCGACCGCAGACCTGAGCGGCCTCGCGATCAGCAAGGGGCAGTAAACCTGCCAACAGACGCAATAGCGTTGATTTCCCACAGCCATTCGTCCCCAGCAGCATCCAAAATTCACCATGCGGCACAGCGAGCGAGCAGTGGTTCAACACCGTTTTACCGTCCGGCCACTGAAAGTTGAGATCGCGAACCGTAATCGCCGGATCGATCGAAGCTGTCATCATCTCGCGTTTATTCGTCACCAGCCATGACAGAGAAAAACCCGGTGCGCTTGCCATCGCCTGCGCCCGCTGACTTTTGGGAAAGCTGTACCGCTGACAGTTCACTGGTCACGATCGCCAGTTGTTTTTCGGTCTTGCCCTCGCAGGTCAGCACGAGTAACTTCGGTTCACCGGACTCGATCGCGCCTTGAACTTGCGCAAACACAGCCTTCGCATCCTCTTCCGATTTCCGTTGAATTGATAACGGTACGGGCGTGGACTTAACAATTAAATCGATATCGTACATCGCGAGCAATTTACCTGAATTGTGTAGAACCGAGCGGTCGCAACGTGCCGTCAGCGCTGTCGTGTAGCGTCCTTGGAATTAGACAGGCTCAACATGGGCGTGACAACTACGATGGCAACCACACTAATGTATCAACTTCTTTTCGCACAGGTGAGGAAGATTCGCTCTCTCGACCGGTTTGCCGGGATCAGTTCATGTTACTGATCGCTCGCTGTAATCTGCGTGATAACAACCTCAGCGTATGGTTTATGAGTCTGATTGAGGGATGTTCACAATGGCGAGGGCGTCGCGATCGCACCTCTCCCGCTTTAATCTGAGTTATGTATTGATCCTGACGATCAGTGTTGAAAACCGAAATTGATCCCCTATAATGAGATTCTAGTAAAGAAACGTAAACTTTCTGTCAGCCACGCAATTTATTATTCTCGAGCGATCATTAGGGTCAAGATTTATCGACCTCCTAGCGATCCCTGCGTATCTCGTATGACAGGATGTTTGCGTCAGCCTACGGCTCCTTATCAAGGAAAACGTTCCTCATGACTATCGCAGTAGATCGCGTGCCACAGCGAGGGCTATTTGACGCCCTCGACGACTGGCTAAAACGCGACCGATTCGTTTTCGTCGGCTGGTCCGGCATCCTGCTCTTCCCCTGCGCCTTCATGGCGTTGGGCGGCTGGCTAACCGGAACCACCTTCGTCACCTCGTGGTACACCCACGGTCTGGCATCTTCTTACCTAGAAGGTT
>JAAUPN010000166.1 GCA_012033105.1 Coleofasciculaceae cyanobacterium RL_1_1 | reverse complement strand
TCCCGGCGTCGATGAGCGTTAGGGGGCGATCGGGCGCGGCAATCACCGGGCGTGCGCCTTTATAGACAATGACCATGCGGCGCTGTTGGGCTGCGTTGCGGATGAGTTTGAGCGACGCATGGTGGGCGCGGTGGCCGAAGAGGCGGCGAAATTCGCCGGGGTGGGGGGTCAGAATGGTGGGCGCATTACGGGTAAGAAAGGAGGGCGGCAGGGTCGCGAGAATATTCAGGGCATCGGCGTCGAGAATCAGCGGGCGATGTTTGACGATAAGCTGTTGAATGAGGCTTACCGGCTCGGGTGTGAGGCCACAACCGCAGGCGATCGCGTCAAATTTTGACCAAATTGTTTCATCGTTAAAGTCCTGGGGTAGCGCAGCGATCGCGCCGTGTTCGGTTTCCTGGGCGGCTAGAATCACCGCTTCGGGCAATTGCGCGGCGACGATCGGTTTGAGTGATCGCGGAACGACGATCGACAGCATCCCAACCCCGCTCGCCCGTGCGCCTAGACCGGCCAAAATTGCCGCACCGATGTAGCGCTGCGAGCCACAAATCAGCAGTAAATGACCTTCTTGGTATTTGTGCGTCAGGGGTGATCGCGGCAAACCCAGCGCGGCGATCGCTCCAGTTTGGGTCAAACGACGCTGGGGCAAACCTTCAGGGAAAACAGCGGTGATATCCTCCGATCGCAAGCCAAACGGCACGAGTTCAACGCGACCCACGTAGGGCTGTGCTGCATCCCGCAGTAGTCCCAGTTTATGTAAACCCAGACACAGGGTCACATCCGCACAAAAGGCGATTCCCGGTGCTGCAATTCCGGCCTCTAGCCCCGTGTTAACCGGCGGATCGGTTGTGTGAATTACGTCACCGTGGTCTGTATGAATTCCGGTCGGAAGATCGATCGCCACCCGCAAACTTTGGCGTCGATCGAGCTGATTAATCCGTTCGATCACCGTGGCGAGTTCGCCCGTCACCACACGGGTTTGCCCGAAGCCAAACAAACCATCGACAATCACCCCAGCGCGATCGATCTGCGGCTCCAGCGCTTGACGGGTCTCGATGCGGGGAATCTCAAGGTAATCCGCAAAATTTGCGTGTTGCTGCGTCAGCGGTTTCAGGCGTGTAAACGGCTGATAAATCGCGATCGCATACCCACGTAACCACAGCTCTCGCGCCACCACCAACGCATCGCCGCCATTGTGACCCGGCCCCGCCAACACCAAAATGCCGCGCGATTTAACCTCGCTCGCATCGCCGACCTGTTCGATGATCCACTGCGCGATCGCCGTCGCCGCTTTCTCCATCAACGCCGCGACCGGCATTCCCATCTCAAACCAACGCTGTTCGATCGCCTGCATCTCCGCTGCGGTCACCAGTGCCGAGGCGATCGCCGGATCGATTCTCGGGTTCTGTTCCGGTTTAACTGCCATCATTCGTTAGATTATGGATTGTTGAACATGATTGATTGTTGCAAGCGATACCCTGTCCTAGGATGCAGAGAGCAGAACGGATCAAAAACGTCAGAACTTGCAAACTTCCCCGCTCCAGCTTGTACATCATCATTCATCGAGTTTTCGCCTATCCTCCAACGTTATGCCCTGGTTTGCCAAAATTGAACGCGGCCTCGTTCCAAAAGCTATATCGATCTCACTGTTCCCGTCCCCACTCTCGACTACGTTCGCGAGCTGATCGCCGCCGGTCATCAGGCTCGTAGCGGTTACTGGCAGCGACGCGGTGGCGGCATGATGATTTTTCAGGCCGAATCCTATGACGCAGCTCAGGCGATCGTCGATCGTGATCCGTTGGTGCTGCATGGCTGCGTGGAGTATGACTTGTACCACTGGTGTATCGTCGCAGAACCTGAAACGGATCATCCGTAGCCGTCAAAGCTATCAAAACCGTCATTGATCGGTAATGGATCAGGATTTCATCGCGATCGGGTTGATCCGAGCGGGGCGCGATGGTATAGTCGAATCTGGGTCTGAACCCATGCAATTACAACGCTCAAATCTTGTCAGGACCGGAAGGTAGCAGCAATACGGGATGCTTGTGGTAGGCGTGGACTTCGGGCCCTTTAGCATTTTTAGCGCGAAGCACGTCGAAAACGCGATCAATTGCACGTATCGATACGCTCACCTGCCAGCCCAAGCTTTCCCATAGACTAGACCTATTGCATGAAAATCCCGAACTCCTCTCAAGCCGTGATGTAGAAGGCTGAGCGTAGTCGAAGCCTGGGTGTACTCGCGAAAAGTGGCCGCACTATTCGCACAGCGAAGGCTAGGCCAACGACTCCGCTCAGTGCTCGAATCTCGACTTTTTCGATTCATGCAAGAGGTCTACCGAGATGATCAGCCGTAACCTAAGACCTTTGAGATTTCAAAAATCTCAAAGGTCTTGCTCCTTAAGATCACGACCGATTAGGACATGGGAACGAGAAAAATCGAGAGGCAAAACACAAGAGGTGTCACCGGAACTAAACCCAGGACACCTCTGTTGCGTACACTAATTGAGATTAAGACGGCATCTTACGAGCCGCTTGACACTGAATGATCTAGGCATCGTCAAGCGCTGCGATACCGGGCAGCACTTTACCTTCGAGCAGTTCGAGGCTAGCCCCACCACCGGTGGAAATGTGGCTCATTTTGTCCGCAACACCGACCTTTTCGACAGCCGCCACCGAGTCGCCACCACCGATGATTGTGGTTGCACCCGTAGCGGTGATTTCTTCGAGAGCGTAGGCGATCGCTTCCGTACCTTTCGCAAAGGCGTCGAACTCGAACACACCCATCGGGCCGTTCCAGATGACTGATTTGCAATCCGCCAGCGCCGCTTTGAAGGTTTCGATCGAATCCGGACCGATATCCAGACCCATCCAACCGTCCGGAATCGCATCGATCGCCACGGTTTGCGACGCGGCATCCGGCGCAAAGTTATCCGCCAGGACAACATCCGTCGGCAGGAGCAGCTCAACGCCTTTTTCCTTCGCTTTGGCTTCGAGTGCCGTCGCCAGTTCGAGCTTGTCTTCTTCCACTAGCGACTTACCGACGCTGAGGCCACGAGCCTTGTAGAAGGTGAAGATCATGCCGCCACCGACGATCAGTTTGTCCACCTTGTCGAGCAGGGTTTCGATCACGCCGATTTTGCTCGACACTTTCGATCCACCGACGATCGCCACCAGCGGACGCTGAGGATTGTCGATCGTCGCTTGCAAGAATTTCAGCTCTTTCTCGATCAGATAACCCGCTACGCAAGTATCGATGAATTTGGTCACACCTTCCGTAGAAGCATGGGCGCGGTGCGCCGTGCCGAAGGCATCGTTCACGTACACATCCGCCAGCGACGCGAGTTGCTGCGAGAATTCGGGATCATTGGCCTCTTCGCCCGCGTAGAAGCGTGCGTTTTCGAGCAGAACCACATCGCCATCCGCCATCGCGCCAACCTTGGCCGTAGCATCGTCACCGCAATCATCCGCCTTCACCACCGGCTTGTCGAGGAGTTCTGATAGACGAGCCGCAACCGGCGTGAGACGCATCGATTCAACGACTTGACCTTTCGGACGACCGAAGTGGCTAATCAGGACAACCTTCGCACCCTTGCCCGTCAGGTCTTGGATCGTCGGCAAAGCCGCACGGATGCGGGTATCGTCCGTGATTGCACCGTCGCCATCGAGAGGAACGTTAAAGTCCACCCGTACGAGAACACGTTTACCGCTTAAATCTGCTGCCGATAAATTTGCTACAGTTTTCTTAGACACTGATATTAGCCTCCTTATTTTATTAAAGTCCCCTCAAACTCGCTGGTCGCGGCCTATTGTGGGGACTAATCCGTCAATTCCGACACAATTCTACCAAGATCCGTCGCAGTACTCCGCCCATAGCCGCAGGCTTGGGTGGTGGTGAAGCGACGCACAACCAGAGGGAGTCATTTAGCCAATCCTAAGAAACAGGCATACATTTCCTAGGCTATGATGGTCGTATGCTAAACATGACGTGGGAATTCAAGCTAAAACCAACTGCTGAGCAGGTTTCAGAGATTGAACACATTCTTGATGTATGTCGTAATGTCTGGAACTTCGCGCTGCGGGAACGTAAAGACTGGCTAGATTCTCGTAAGTCTCCGGTGAATGCCTGTTCAATTTGGCAAGAGTTTATCTTGTCAGCGGATGCACCATTCCCCAGTTATGCGCGGCAATGCAAGTCGCTAACTGCGGCCAAGGCTGATTTCCCTAGACTTAAGACGGTCAACGCTCAGGTACTTCAGCAGGTTATCCGAAAGTTGGAAGCCTCCTGGGAATCGTGGCGATTGAAGCGATCGGGGATGCCTCGGTTCAAAAAACCTAGCCGGATGCGATCGTTTCTCTTTTGCCAGATGCTCAAGGATTGTGTGTCTGAGGAAGGGATTAAACTGCCGCAACTGGGTCTGGTGAAAGTCCGATGGTCGCGGGAAATTCCTAAACTGTTTGAGGTAAAGCAGGCTCGTATCGTTCGCAAAGCCTCCGGGTACTTTGTCATGCTTAGCCTTCAAGCCGATGTCGATATTCCGGCTGTAGCTCCTCACGGGCATCCGATCGGGATTGATGTTGGTCTGGAGTATTTTCTGTCAACTTCGGACGGAGAACAGGTCAAGCGACCTCGCTTTTTTAATCGTCTGCACCGCAAGCTGAAATTGCTGCAACGCAGGCTGAAGAACAAGCGGAAGGGGTCAGCAAACTGGCGGGCGCTTCAGAAGAAGATTGCAAGAGTCCATCAATGCATTGCCGATACTCGCAAGGACTGGCATTTCAAATTAGCTCATCATCTCTGTGATGGTGCAGGGATGATTTTTGTGGAAGACCTCGACTTCCGCATGATGGCGAAAGGAATGCTCGGTAAGCACACTCTAGACGCTGGGCTGGGTCAATTTGTCAATCAGATCCTTTCCTGGGTGTGTTGGAAGCGAGATGTGTATTATGGCAAGGTGGATGCGTGGGGGACTTCTCAGGAATGCCCTGATTGTGGGGCAGAGGTTCGCAAAGAGCTCTCAACGAGAGTCCATCACTGCCACCACTGCGGGTCTATTAAGCCTCGTGATGTGGCGAGTGGACAAGTTATCTGTAGCCGTGGGCAACGGCAAATCGAAAATGCCTGTGGAGTCGGGGCGACGGGGAATCAGGTTACCGGTTCTAGTTGGCTGGCGGTGAAGCAGGAAATCTTTGGGGTGACCCGGAGAATCTCCCTGCATACCTGTTAGGGTTGCTGGGAGAGGATGTCAAAGGAGTGCGGTCGCGAGATACGACCAAGGATGGACGACAAATGTTTAACAAAATTCTGTTTCCAGTGGATGGCAGCCCAGAATCGCGTAACGCGGTGGAAAGCGTCATTAAGCTAGTAAAACTACACACGGCAAAGTTAACGATCGTTTCGGTGGTTGAGACCGTCGCTGAGGGTGAAGCGCTGGGACAGCGTAACTCCCCGGAGCGATCGCCAAGCTACTTGATGGGGTCAAAGATCTGTTTGCGCAACAGGAGATCATGGTTGAGACGATCGAGCGAGAGGGTAACCCGTCGTTTGTGATCTGTGATGTGGCCGACGAAATCGAGGCTGATCTGATCGTGATGGGCGGTAGTGGTTCGGTGATGCCGGAGGAAGGATCACGAGAAAGTGTGGCGAGTCGGACGATCGGTCTATCGCCTTGCCCGGTACTGGTGATCCCGTAATGGGATTGCTTGTCACGAACAAGGAGCCGCCGGAAAACTAGACGGTAACGTCTGACCTTTGAGGTTTTGGGAACCTCAAAGGTCTTGCTGAGGGTCTCGCTGTCTGCGATCCACGACGGTTTCAGATTTTGGTGACGCTCTAGGCGGCGGTTTGTTGGCGCGGACGTAGGCAGAGATAGACCAACGGCCCGACGATCGGCACAAACGTAATAGCCCAAACCAACGTGCGATTATGAATCCCGCGTCGTTTCAGGTCATCACCGATGAGCGCTGGCAGACAGAGCACCAGCAACACAAAATCGAGGCTCATGACATTCACAAACCGTCGAGTTTGCCATTCCTCTACAAAGGCACTCCAGTCACCGTGACTGAGTCCCGCAAAGGCGATCGCCCCAAAGGCCACCGTCACGGCAATCCCGACTAACCGCGCATCCCAAAAGCCCAGCCAGCGATTCATCTGGCCTTCAAATTTCGGTGCATCATTGCGAATCGCGAGGTAGGGCAGGAGTGCGAAGCCACCCACGGCGAACGATGCGATCGCAAACGGCCAGGCACTGATTTTTTGGCCGCGTCCGTCGAGATAGATCAGGCAACTATAGATCGCCGGTAGCACCCCCATCAGGTTGAACAGCGAAACCAAAATCGGCTCGATCTCGTCTGTTTCTCCTGTGGAAAGACTGACAATCAGGTCAGCCGTGTCGGGGCGCTCCGGCGGTGCATACAGAAAGGCGTAGGCCAAAAAGCCTAGCCATAACGTCACGAAGAAAACACGACGAAACATCGTGCGATCGAAAGTCAACATAGTTTTAATTAGCTTGGGCGCAAAGCATCGCGCGATCGAGAACAAATCGAGAACATGTCGAAAACAGCAACTGACAACTGAACAGGCGGCGAAATGTTTCCGTTTGTTAAGCTGCCTTGTAAGCATGGCAGATCAACGCGGGCTTTTCTAGGACAAACCGATTTTGTCTGCTCGATCGTCGCCCATCGATTTCGCTCCGTCATATCTACAACTTGCGCATTGAGGCTTTAAGACTTGGAGATTTTGAGGTTTTTAGACTCTAAAACTTGGAGACTTGCAGGCTTAGAAGCTTTGAGGTTTTAAGGTTTTGTCCGCGATATCGATCCGCTTTCCACACTTCACCTTTTCCGAAAATCTTGCCCCTAACTGTTGGAAATTCCCATGATGATTTTGCGAGTTTTACGTTCGACTTGGACAATGTTGTGGACACCGATCGCAGCAAGCTGGCGATCGCTTGTGCCTAACTTTGGACGCGGTGCAATTGTGATCGCTTTGGGGCTTGGGTTGACGCTCAGTTGGGGGGTGAGCCAGGGGGCGAGCGCCCAATTTCGTCCTGGGACGAGTTCACCGGGTTCCGTGGTGCGAACCCGCTGGGAATATCGATCGATCTCGACCAGCGAAGCGAGCGATCCCGGTAATGCAAACTTTTTTCGCGATCTCAGCGATTTGGGTGACGAGGGATTCGAGATGGTGACGTGTTTATATGCGCAGGAACGCCGTGATGAGAATTCAACCACGGTTTGTTATTTCAAACGGCCACAATAAATGCAAGGGCGATCCATGAGTCACCGATGACGTTCGCCCTAGCGTATTACAAACAAAAACGTGAGCTTGGGATAACCAACCTGGAATAATCAAGGCTGATTCCAAACTCACGTGAATCTTAGATCTGGGATGTCTTTGAAACCTTAAAGGTCTCTGACACCGCGATCGTGCGAATTTTCAACTGGGGCAAACTGCGGGCGTCATGTTGTACGAATGACATGCCCGAGGAATCACTGGTCTTAGTCGATCGCACTCAAGCAAAAGCCAGCCAGGATCAAAAATGGGACACCGGGCAGCACGGGCAGCACCAGACCCAGCATTCCGATCGCTGCACAGGCCACACCGACCACGCGAAGCACCTGATTTTTGAATTCGTTCATTGGTTCAGGTAGGACAAAATTTACAGCGTTCATGGAGGTTGTAGACATGGGAAATACCGTGAGAATGGGTCAATTCAAAACAGGGGAAATTAGCTGACACGCAGATCTTCAAAGGTGACGGGCTCGCCCGAGTCGCGATCGCTGCCATTAGAAGATATGGCCTTGCTTGAATGTGTACCGTTCGAGCCGTTCGAGCCGTTCGAGCTGTTCGAGCTATTGGACGCAGAACGAGCGGCCTCGGCACTATCCGCCGACGTGTTGGAAATCTCAACCGATGCTTTTTGCAAAATGGTTGGATCTTTGACGAAGTCCGGCACATTGTCGGGGCCAAGCAGCGGACGTAGGCCATTGAGTTCGGCCAGAATTGCCGACCCGTTATTAATCGCGACGGCCAGTACCGGATCAAGCACGAAGATAACGCCCAGAATCATTGCTCCCAGGTTCGGGACTGCCACGATCGCCGTGTTTTGCCAGACCACATCCATCGTCTGCTTCGCGATCCGGATCGCCATAATCAGACTGGCAATATTGTCATCCATCAGCACAATATCCGCCGTTTCCCGTGCCATATCCGTGGCCGAGGCAAAGGAAATCGAAACATCGGCATGAGCCAAGGCCGCCGAATCGTTGATCCCATCCCCGACAAAGGCGATCGTCTTGCCGCTATCGTGAATCGATTTTACGACCTCCACTTTACGCTCGGGGAAGGCTTCCGCGTAGACATTTTGCGGTGGAATGCCCAGCTCGGCGGCGATCGCCTCGGCCACCGGCTGCACATCGCCACTGAGCATAAATGGGTTGATGCCTTCACGGTGGAGATCGTCGATTACCAGTTTGCTTTCCAAACGCGGCGGATCACGGTAGAGAATCGCGCCGATCGCCTCGCGATCGGTCGAAACGTAAACCACGGAGCTACCGCCGGTCGTAATTTCAGGATGGGTGCGATGCAGCTTGGATAGGTCAATAGTTTGCTTCTCCATCAGGCGACCGCTACCGACGTACACCGGCTGCTGATCGATCCGCGCTGAAATGCCGAAACCCACGAGATAATCCCAGTCTTCACACTCGCGTAAATCGATCCCATTTTCGCTGGCATGACGGACGATCGCCTCGGCCACCGGGTGCGTTAAGCCCTGTTCTGCCGTCGCGGCGATCGCCAAGATATCGGCATCGGAATACTTGCGATTCAGGGTGCAAATCTCGACCACTTCCGCGTGACCCTGGGTGAGCGTGCCGGTTTTATCGAAAACGATCGTATCCACCCGCGCCAACATCTCGATCGCGCGACCACTGCGGATAAACACCCCTTGCCGCGCCGCATAGGTGAGCGCCGACAAAATCGCCGTCGGCACCGAGACCCGAATCCCGGTTCCAAAGTCCAGTGTGATCAACGAAATCCCCCGTGCCGCGCTACCCGTTGCCGCCCAAACTGCGCCGCCAAGAAATAGCGTCGGCAAGACCGCTTGATTGCCGATTTTTTGGGCGTAGTTTTCGATGCGGGTATCGTGAACCGGTGCGGCTTTCATCAAGGCGACCACCAGACCCGCGCGGGTATTTTCGCCCGTCCGCTCAACCTTGATCCGGATTGTGCCATCGACCACTAGGGTTGAAGCGTAGACTTCATCACCCGGACTACGGGTGACGGGAACGGATTCACCCGTAAGTTTTGCTGGTCGATCGTGGCGGTTCCGGTGGCGATGCTGCCATCGATCGGGATTTGGTCACCGGGGAAGACGACAACGATATCGCCTTCGATCACGTTTTTAAGTTCAACTTCAATGGTTTCGCCGTTGCGCTCGACTCGTGCGGTTTTACCCAGACAGTCGAGCAGGTCAAGATTGGCGCGAGCCGTACCCCGTGCGGTCAGGTCGCGAATCACTTCACCGGATTCGAGCAAACCCAACATAAAGGCAGGCGGGAAAAAGCGACCCTCGAACGTGTGCAAGACGATCGCCAACGAGTCGAGGAAATCAACATTTAACTCGCCTTCTTCTTCGATTCCCTCCCAAGCTCGCAGGAAAGCCGGAACGGAGCCGATCAAAATCACGCCAGCGATCAGCCAGACGGGAATCGGTAACCCAACGATCGCCCCTAAACTAAGCACCAGGCTCAG
>JAAUPN010000165.1 GCA_012033105.1 Coleofasciculaceae cyanobacterium RL_1_1 | reverse complement strand
AAGACTCAACCCAGCTCCGACCCTGCGAAATTTGCGAAATCCGCTATCAAACTGTTTTAGAACAAAGCGATCGCTACATCAGCCCGATCGAATTTGATGTACGGCATAACTTGCTATTTATGAATGTGGCAATGCCCATTTTAGATGCAGAAAACCAAGTGCGATCGGTACTTGTCGCACGCATCAACCTCAAATTCCTCAATTTTTTAGTCTCTCAAATCTCACCCAATCGTCACGGTTATATTTACATCCTCGACCAACAGGATCGAATCCTAGCTCAAACCCAAACTGCCGACATCACCACAGAACAGCCGCCTCTTTCGTCTCTCTCTGACGACAAACTCCACGATCGGCTCCGTCAAGCCCAACCCAAGCGCCTACAGCGCTATCGCGGCCTGCGCGGTCAAGAAACCCTCGGCGCTAGTTCGCTCGTCTACAGCGTGAACTGGCGCATTGTCGTAGAGCTGCCCACCCGCGATGTCTTCGCGCCATTGCGGCAATTAGCGGGAAAAATGCTCGCTATCCTATTCGTCGTTGCCCTTGTTTCAGTATTTGCCGGTTTGGTTTTAGCACGCTATTTTCTACCACCGTTACAGCAATTAACCCAAGCCGCACAAGCCATCAGTCAAGGGCAATTTCAAACCGTTTCACTACGAAAAAATACTGCGAATGAATTGGCTACTTTGGCAAATGCCTTTAACTATATGAGTGAGCAGCTACGGGCAACCTTTCAAACCCTTGAAACTCGCAATATTGAATTAAATGACACTCTAGATACCCTCAAACAAACCCAGCTTCAACTTGTACAAACCGAGAAAATGTCCAGTTTGGGACAACTGGTAGCGGGTGTCGCGCACGAGATTAATAATCCGATTAATTTCATTTACGGTAATCTTGCCCATGCCCAAATCTACACCGATGAACTCCTGGAAGTCGTAGAAGCATACCGCCGCTACTACCCCAATCCTGTTCCTGAGATTGAAGATTTGCTCGAAGCCCAAGATATTCCTTTTCTGATCTCAGATTTTCCTGCTTTAATTACATCAATGATGGATGGTGCAAAGCGGGTATGCAGTATTGTGGCGTCCTTGCGTAATTTTTCTCGCCTCGATGAAGCGCAGATCAAAGCGGTGGACATCCATGAAGGGATCGACAATACGTTGATTATTTTGCAGAATCAGCTTAAGGAGAAACCAGGTCTTTGCGCGATCGAAGTGGTGAAAAACTATCAGTTTTCTGGCGAAGTTGAATGTTATGCCGCCAAGCTGAATCAGGTATTTATGAACCTGATTGATAATGCCATCCACGCTCTAGAGGTCATGCGCAAACCAGGAGATCAGTTTCAACCGCAGATTACGATTACGACTCAACGGATTGCTGCCGATCCGGAGCGATCGCAGGGAGATCAAATTGCGATTGAAATTACCGATAATGGCATTGGTATTCCTGAGGCGGTGCGATCGCGAATTTTCGATCCCTTTTTCACGACCAAGCCGATCGGTAAAGGAACAGGACTCGGCCTATCGATCAGCTATCAAATTATTCGAGAACAGCACCAGGGCGATCTGATTTGTACCTCGGAGTCCGGTGTCGGCACTCAATTTACGATTCGGATTCCGGTGCAACAACCGGCGATCGGTGCATAACAATAACCGCAAAGAACAAATAATCAAGCAACAAATAAGCAAACAATAAATAAGCAAGCAAACAAAACCCGCGTCCAGTAGGGTACTACCAAACGCGGGTTATTGAGCGATAACGAAAAGAACGGACGAGCTCGCGATCCGTTCGTCTTTCTGGCTTACTTGCTGCCGGTGAAGCCCACATCCGGGAAACGCTTTTGCGCTTGTGCCATCGACTTACGTTGGCCTTCTTCTTGCCAATAGTTGATGACTTCCGTGGCTTTGTTGAGTAGCTCAACGCGCTCAACTTCTGTAATCCAGTGCTTTGATTCCAGCTCGGTTTTGAGTTCTTCCCACGCATCGTTGCGCGGCCAGAAGAAGTAGGTCGTGAGCGGGCTGCTACCTTTTCCGACGATTTGATCTACGGCGAGGGCGACGTTTGCACCCAGCCACAGAACTTTGAGCATGAAGCGGGAGTTGTTCGCGATGACAGCTTCCATCGCGAGGGTGAGTGCCGATTTTTTCTCGACGGGAATCGATACGATCGTATTGGTCTCAGTAGTCAAGTAAGTTAACCTCCAGAAACGGGGTAGTCAATGCCTTCTATGTGGCTCGGCGCGGATTTACTCGAACAGGCGGCAAACTTACGCTCGAACGGATCGGACAGTGCTTTTGCAAATTATCATTATACGGGCTTGCCGCCCGGAACAAAATACGCATCGTTAAAGTTCTTTGGCAGATCCTCGATCTTGCCGGATTAGTTGTTGGCTAATTTCTTGGTTTTGTCCCCATCTCAGTGGCGAAAGGATTGGCTCAGAGTGGGGTGACGCGGTAAGTTGAGCGCTTAATCCTAGGTTTAGTGTGGGTATTGATTGTGACTGCCTTTTCTGTGACGATTGCTGAGTCTCGCGATCTTGATCGCCGGGCGATCGTGGTGTTTGATATTGACGGTGTGGTGCGCGATGTGGGCGGATCGTATCGGCGGGCGCTGGCGGATACGGTGGAGCATTTCACGGCGGGGGCGTTTCGTCCGACTCCCGAGGCGATCGATGCGCTGAAATCCGAGGGCATTTGGAATAACGACTGGGAAGCGTCCCAGGAGTTGATCGCCCGTTATTTTAAAGAACGAGACCAGCTTGAAGAACAGGATCAGCCACGCGACTCGATCGCGATCACCTACGACGAAATCGTCGCCTTTTTCCAAGCTCGCTATCGGGGAACCGATCCCGACAAACTCACGGGCTACATTTGCGATGAACCGCTGTTGCTTGATCGCGATTATTTCGCGAGCCTGACCGCAGCGGGCATCGGCTGGGGCTTTTTTAGCGGTGCAACCCGACCATCTGCAACCTACGTGACGACCGATCGTATCGGCCTCGTTGATCCTGTCCTGGTGGCGATGGATGATGCACCGGGCAAACCTGATCCCACTGGCTTATTTGACGCGATCGCCCAGATCGAACCGCGTTTCGGCTTCACCGAAGCGGACGGCATCCCGGTGATTTATGTGGGCGATACGGTGGCGGATATGCAGACGATCACCAAGGCAATCGATCAACGACCGGGCGATCGGCGTTGGTATGCGGTGGGGGTGTTGCCGCCGCATGTGACGGGCGATCGGTGTGAGCCATATCGTGAGGGGCTACGCCGCGCCGGGGCGGATCTGGTGTTCGATCGCGCCCACCAGCTCAATCCGGAGGCGATCGGAGCGTTGGTTTCTGAAACCGCCTAATCGTCACTCATCGGCAATTTTGAGGATGTGTCGTCCGATCCATTCAGCGATTCCGGGGACGACGGCGTTACCAATGAGTCGCCCTCGGCGACCGTCCAACCGGGGGGAAACCCCATCAGTTTCTCCCACTCGTTCCAGGTCAAGTTTCTCGCCACAGAGTATGGGTCGGTCTGAATGGCCGCCTTGATGCTTTCCAGTTTGGGCGCGTAGCGTGGGGCAGATGCTTTTTGCCAGGGTGTACCCGAAGCCGCCGCGACGTTGTACCACAAGCGGAGAGTCTCCGATAGTGCGTTCACAAATGGGCGATCGAGCTTGCGCCCCGCTCGATTTTCCCGCCGGAGGATGCCCAGACAATTCGCGGCTGTCAGCAAAGAATTCGTAGGCACACGGCGATCTAAAACTTGCGATAAAGAAGACGCGATCGCGGTGGTGGGGTAAGCCCGAATCGCTAGCGTTACACGAAACCCAGCCCCCCAATACCCGATCGCTTCCAGCGTGTCGATAACTGCCTCAAGCGCGGTTCCGCGCTCTGCCGAGAGGAGACCCGGCACATTTTCCAAGACCAACCATTGTGGTTGAACTGCTGCAACCAACTCCATAAAGACGTAGAACAGTCCGCTGCGACTTCCGGCGAGTCCTTGGCGATCGGTGTTGGCGGTGCTGAGGTCTTGGCACGGCCATCCGGCGCACCAGAGGTCAGCGGCAGGGATAGCTGTTGGGGCGAGGTCGGTGATATCGTCATGAAGTGGGACGTTTGGCCAATGGCGTTGCAAAATTTGACGGCAAAACGGGTCAATTTCACATTGAAAAACAACGTTCATGCCTGCCCGCTCAAACCCGAGGTCAAACCCGCCAATTCCGGCAAAGAAGGAGGCCACACGCATCATCAATGTGTCCTGGTTAATCTGGTGATAACACGAACTATCTTAACCGAAAACGCTTGTAGACGAAAATCGTCTACGAACATCAGTTCGAGCAAACTAATCTAGACACGTTGATTGATGAATCATTGCTTCTCGTCTTGATGCCTCATCCCAAAAATATTAGCGGCCCACATATCCGTAAAATACGCCAAGCATTAGGGTTACAGCAAATCGAGCTTGCAGTCGCTTTATCTATGGACTATGGCTTAAAGCTTGAACAATCAGATATTTCGGAGATTGAACGCCAAGTTCGTAGCGTTAAAGATTTTGAGCTAGAGGCGATCGCCCAGGTGCTAGATATTGATCCTGTTTTATTGCTAAGAGGTAGTTAGTGATGACACCGCCTCAAAGCGATCGGCTTGGCGGGAAAGGTCGTCAACAATTTCTCGATCTTGTTAAACCTGCGGATCAAACGACATTCTCTCCCCAAGAGCGAAAACGATGGATCGAACAAACGTATTCTGCCTTTGTTTCACCGAGTCAAGCTAACCGGCACTACTATCGTGTTTTTCTTGAGGTACTCTGGCCGGAAAACTCCGGAATACCCGGGCCACAGGTCAGTGAGGATGAACTACGACTCGCCATCGATCAGTTTCGTCGTCGCCAGCATCGTGGGAACCAGCCCTATAAGCCCTATGTTGATGTTTTTCGTCGGTTACGCGAATTGCAGGGCGAAGAGGGTTTAGTTGGAATTGCAAAACGTGGCAGGGTCTATCAACTGGTTCAGCTTCAGATAGAACCCAAAAAAATCCCGCGCATTCAGCTTTCAGACCAAGATTGGGTCAAGATTTGCCAGCAATATCAGGGGCGCTGCGCTGTCTGCGATCGCCACGAGTCTGAAGTTCAACTGCAACAGGATCATAAAATTCCGCGATCGCGTCAGGGGCATAACACACTCGATAATTGGCAGCCCCTTTGTCGTGAATGCAACAATTTCAAAAGCACAGCGTGCCGGGGATGTGACCTGAATTGTCAAACTTGTGCGTGGGCTTTTCCAGAACACTACAGCCCTTTACGGCTTTCGCCAGCGAATGATGCTCAACTGCGTCAAACTGCAAGACGAGAAGGATACAGTGTCAACCAGCTCTTGAATCAGATTATCCAGCAATTTTTTGCCTAGCCTCCGAACACATGACGCTGCGTACGATTCTCCGCTAAATTAGGGACGATGAGCATAGGGGAAAGCGCGTGGCATGGGTTTAGAGGCTGAAGACAAAGGCAAAATCGCCGATCGGCTACGCCAATCGCTGACACCACGTTTAAGCGTGAACAGTTCGCCGCCGATTCCAGCCGCACGATCGCCCCAGGAGTTCGATCGCGAAGATCTCGACATCCTACGGCGTGGCTCGGATATCTATCATGTGTCACTGGACTCGCCCCACAAGCTGGGCAAGCCCCTGGGTCTGGCGCGTCGCATCTGGCGCAAAATCCTCAAGCCGCTGTTCATTCGCCAAGTGCATTACAACAGCGCCAATGCCCGCATGTTAACGGCGATGCAGGCTCAGATCGACCAGCTTAAGGCAGAAAATCAGGCGCTTCAGGCGGAGGTACAAGGACGAGTGGCACGACCGCTCGGCCAAACGGTCGATCGGCTACGAACCTACGAAACATCGATCCAAGAGCTGCACGATGCACTTAAAACCCAACGCGCTCAGATCGAGGAGCGGATCGATGATTTGCAGTTTACCGAAAAGCAGCAGTCGCGGGCGATCGTGCGGTTGCATAAGCAAGTGAAAGCGCTCCAGGCGGATCGCGAATCGCGATCGTAGCCAGGATCAAGGATCATCTGAACTATGAGAATTCCGAAATGATTGGAATTGCCAGAACTTTTGACATCCGATGATCCGTGGCTGAGTCGGCTGTAGGCCAAACTCACGTTAATTTAATCCACTAATTGAGTCCGCTTAAAGTCCCGGTATACGCCGATCGTCATCCGATTCCGCCTCGACCTCCGCCTCAGCCTCGGGTTCGTTGTCGCTC
Source organism: Coleofasciculaceae cyanobacterium RL_1_1 (assembly GCA_012033105.1). Taxonomy (GTDB): domain Bacteria; phylum Cyanobacteriota; class Cyanobacteriia; order Cyanobacteriales; family Geitlerinemataceae; genus RDYZ01. Next base: position 3,517 of record JAAUPN010000165.1, on the reverse strand, counting down.
TCTGTGGCCGGGTCTGCTTGATCGTCGGTGTTACCCGCTTCTCGTTCGCGCAAGATATCCGGCTTCGGTACACGATTTAGCTCATCTCCGCCGCGATCGTTGGCTAAATCGTCGTCTGGGTCATCCGAATTGTTCGATCGAGATCGGGGGCGATCGCGTTCATCGTCCGGATTGTCGCTCTCGTCATCGTTGCGATCGCGTCGAACCGGTGCGGCTTTTTCCGAGGAATTTTCGTCAGAATTCTCGTCAGAATTTTCCTCGTCATCATTGGGAGCTGAATCACGAGTTGCAGACCGATCGGGACTCGGCATCAAATCGTAGGGAGACTCTAGCTCACCCCGTAACGGTGGATCACCCTGACGTTCAGCCAGCATCAGGTTGGAATCGCCCTCGTACTTGTAACCCACCCCAAAGGGGAGCGCGGCGATGCTGGGATCGGCGGTATATTCTGCTTTGAGGTCAGCCTGAAGCCGAGTGGAGAACAAATCGATCGGCTTGATATATTGCCCAAAGAACGATCGCGTCCAGTTGTTTGCATCGAAGAAGCGCAGCGGAATCCCCCGAGTCATCTTGCAGAATGAATTGACTGCGCTCTAGCAGGGCATCCCGCACGATCGAGAAATATTCATTGTGCATCAGATACGAGGCAGCTTTGAGATAGGCGATCGGGCGATCGAGCTGACCAAAAAATGCCGCTAAACCCGGACGCGAATCAAACCCAGCATCGGATAAATCCATCGAGAAATAATAGAGCTGCTGGGGTGGCTGACCCTCACTGCCCAACAGATCAATGCGTATCCCCGGAATCAACTTGTCCGGGTTCCCGGCTTCGAGACGCTTTACACTGCCCGTATCATCGATGCCAACGTAGGCCAAATCCAAGACTTCATAGCCATTCCGCGCCGCGAACAGCATTAACAGTGGCAGCATCCCACGATCTTTCAAATCTTTTTCCATCGCATTGGTGCGGAAAAAGCTGAAATTCAGCAGCGCATAGAGGGATTTATTGACCCATTCAAACACGGAGGACAATTCCTCTTCGGAGGCGTTTTCGAGGTCGGGTAATGCGCCGATCGGCTCAAGGCCAACCATGACGTAAACCGGCGCATCGGGGAAAAAGGATGAGGCGTAGAGGAAATCGGGGCCACTAAACGGGTAAATGACGGGCGCATCGCTGGGAACCTGAGCCAAATTTTGCATGCGCCAGGCTTCGAGCGGTTCGAGTTGGGTGCTTTCGAGTTGTCCCCAGGCGGAGGCGATTTCGGCGGCGTATTTCGTCCAGGCGGCAGAGTCGATCGTGATCGTCGTACTTTCAGGAGCGAGACCGGCCAGGATGCGGGAGACGGCGGTGAGGCGTTCGGCGGTGTCGCGATCGTAGGTGTCCCAAAGGGTATCGCGATCGAAGGCGACGGGAGCCGGGGTTGGGCTTACGGCAGCAACAGGCGTCGGTGCGGGCGCTGGTGTCAGCGTTTCTTCCGCGACATCGTTGGCACAAGCCCCTAAGCCGAGGCTAAAGAGTGCCGCCAGGACTTGCACCGAGACCCGCCGACCGTAGGACGATCGCGGCGGGCGGGGAGATTGTGAATGGTGATCGAGAGTGCGCTCGTCAGCGGTGCGGGCGTCAAAATGCGGGTGTGCCATCGATGGATTGCCGGAAGGGGTTAGATCAGCGTGATGAAACAATCAGGTATGGCGATCGGTGCTGTGTGAATCCTGTCGCCAATACGTGTGTGTCCGATCGGCGTCGATCGCGCGAAAAGAGATCGGCTCAGATTCTAGCACTGACCCTTAAACCGTCTACATAAACCGAGCCACATCAGTACTGACCGTGAACGCACCCGAGGCTTTGAATCATCTGTCAGGCAGATCAACAGCGGCTTAACGATCCAGACACAGGAGGTTAACGATCGGTTTCTCGTCGCCAGGTGAAGCTCAGATTCAGCGCCGACAACAGCAAGATCGCCAAAAACAGCGCCAAGCCGATCGTGCAAGCGTAGCTCATCTCCAGCCGCGAAAATGCCTGTTCATAAAGGTAATACACCACCGTTTTCGAGCTATCCAATGGCCCGCCCTGGGTCATGATAAACACCTCCTCAAACACCTTCATCGCCGACAACGACGAGATCACTGCGACGAGAAAGAGATAGGGGCGCATCAACGGCACGGTGATATCAAGATGCTTTTGCCAGCCGTCGGAACCGTCCAACGCCGCCGCCTCATACAGATCCTCCGGGATAGACTGTAAACCGGCTAGATAGATCGTCATGTAGTAGCCCAACCCTTTCCAAACGGTGACGATCATGACGCTGAACAACGCCAAATCCGGACTGGTCAGCCAGGGAATACCGGCTTTCCATCCCAGCGTGGCAAGTACCGAATTAAGCAAGCCATTTTCGGCGTAGAGATATTTCCAGGCAAGACCGGCGACGACCATCGAGATCACGACGGGGGTATAGTAGGCGGCGCGAAACCAGCGGATGCCGCGCAGTTGGCGGTTAACGAGGACGGCGAGGATCAGCGGCACGGTGACGAGGATCGGCACAGCGCATACGAGGTAGAGCAGGGTTTGGCTCAGGGTTTTCCAGAAAAGGGGGTCACGCCACAGTCGTTCGAGGTTGGCCGTGCCGATCCATTGGGGGGCTTGGGTGAGGTCGTAGCCGTATTGGGTGAAGCTGAGGTAGAAGGCTTGGAGGGTGGGCCAGAAGACAGTCAGGATCAGGACGATCGCGGCGGGGAGTAGAAACAGGTAGGGCGTGAGGCGATCGGCGATCGGGCGGCTGGTCATGGCTGGATGAGGACGGGGATGTCTCGCTAAGATGGAATGACCATACCTTGATGAGTGATGCGATGACCACTACGTTCTTCATCCAAAGTGAAACGGTTCCATTGACGGTTTCTATTCCGGCGCTGGCAACTATGAATTCGGAGGAGTTTTGTGAGTTTTGCCGAGCGAATCGGGAGCTACGCATCGAGCGCACTGCGACAGGAGATATCATCGTGAATCCCCCGGCTTTTTCAGATACGGGCAATCGTAATTTTAATCTTTCTGCCTATCTCTGGGTTTGGAGTGAACGGGATGGGACGGGTTTGGGGTTTGATTCGAGTGCAGGGTTTACGTTGCCGAATGGGGCAGTCCGATCGCCGGATGCGTCGTGGATTCGCCGATCGCGTTGGGATCAGCTCTTGTCAGCAGAGCAGGCGTCGTTTGCGCCGATTTGCCCGGATTTTGTGATTGAGCTGCGATCGAAGAGCGATACGTTGGCGGGTTTGCGGGCGAAGATGGTGGAGTATATCGAGAATGGGGTGGTGTTGGGTTGGATGATCGATCGTGATAATCGTACGGTGTCGGTGTATCGTCCGAGTTGTGCGGTGGAAGTTTTGGAGAATCCGAAGGTTATGAAGGCTGATCCGGAGTTGGCGGGGTTTGAGCTACCGATGGCGAAGATTTGGTAAGGCGGGGCTACCATTGTAGGAACAAGTTCCCGCTGTCGATTCGGTTAAGCATTTGGAATACATT
>JAAUPN010000335.1 GCA_012033105.1 Coleofasciculaceae cyanobacterium RL_1_1 | reverse complement strand
GTATTGTGTACGCCGTTTTTTATGGTTATTTAGCGTTATGGGGAAGACATCATCTCCTCTAGGAAATCAGTCCCGAAAACGTGTCGCCGATCGCCCGATCACGTTCTTCATCCGGCACACCGATCGCCACGATCGACCCTGTACTTAAGCGAATGATATCCCGTAGATCATCCTGCACACTCAACCCTCCCGCTGTCCGAAAACGATGACTGCGAATGATGGTGAGGTCATGACGGTTTGAGACTTCTAAAATCGCAACCTCGGGTCGATCGGTCACCGACACCAAGACCTTGGCCGCCAGTCCGATCAACTTCAGCGCCGACTCAAAGGTTTGTACGATCTCCTGCGTCGGAACCGTTGCACAAATGTAGATGATCGCGAGTTCTGCCCCAGAAAATTCCGCGATCGTCTGGCCAAAGCGCACCAGCTCGATCGCCGCTGCCACCAGATTTTCCAGCGCTACCACCACCGTCTTAAACTCACGCGGGTCAGCCTGCAATGCCGCGATCACCAGTGGACACGGCGTTGACCATAGCAGCGCATCCACCGTATTCCCCATGAGTCGTGCCGAGACGCTTGTGGTTTCATGCCAGCCCATGACGATCCAATCGGCGTCGTACTCATAGGCTGCGTGGGTGATCCCGGTTGCTGCGTCGCGCTCTAGACGCGACACCCGCTGAATCGTCAAGCCAAACGCAGACCCGAGTTCTTCCGCGCGATCAAGCAACTGCCGATCGCGCATGAGCGTGTGCTGCACGATCGCATTCGAGAGCGGCGTATTCGCTACGGTCACGGCTACCGGTACAAACGTTCCCGATCGGGCGAGTGCCACACCGAGCAAACTGAGATAGTCCACATGGCTCGGATTTTTTAACGCCACGATCGCCGTCACCGGACGATTCGACAGCAAACAGGACTCCTCGGTCGCCGTCGGTAGATCCTCCGCCGAAGTGACTGACGCCACTTGGCCGCCATAGTGCGCCGTGGCGATCGGTCCCAATACCGACGTAACCACCATCATGACGATAACCGCATTAAACACCTTCGGCTCAATCACCCCAGCACTCAGTGCCGCAAACGCTGCTGCCAAAGTGGCCGCCACCTGCGGAATCGACAGCGACCACATCAGTCCCATCTCGATCCAGCTATAGCGAAAGCACACCTTCGCTAGTAGTGTTGCCACAAACTTACTCGCCAGCAAGCCCAACACCAGCGTTACCGTAAACATGAGTTCCTCGGTTAACGCTTCCGTAAACCCCTTGAGATCGAGCAGTACACCGATATTGATAAAGAAAAACGGAATAAACAGCGTCCCCCCGACAAACTCGATTTTTTCTTCAACGGGACTGCGACCCACGACATCATTCACCGCCAACCCTGCCAAAAACGCACCGATAATCGACTCTGTTTCCAGCAGTTGCGCACCCACTGACGCCAAAAACACCGCCAGCAGCACAAACAAAAACTGATTACTTTCCTCGTTTCCCGTGCGCCGAAAATACTCCTTACCCAGAATATCGAGGCCAAACAACACGATCGCCGCGTACAACCCCAGCGCGATTAACTTACCGATTAAACTACTGACGGAAAAATCGCCGCTATTGACCGATAAACACACCGCCAACACCAGCAACGCCGAAATATCGGTAAAAATCGTCGCCCCCACCGTCACCGTCACCGCTTCGTTGCGAGCCACACCGAGCCGAGTGACGATCGGGTAGCCCAATAGGGTATGGGAAGCCAGTAGCGAACCAATCAAAATCGATGTGAGCCAGCTCATCTGAAACGCAAGCCCGATCGCCGTACCAGTAATCAGTGGAACCAGAAACGTGAAGACACCAAACCCGAGTGCCTGATTTTGTTTACGGCGAAAATCCGCCAGATTAATCTCAAGCCCCGCGACAAACATCAGATAAATCTTGCCGATATCTGATAGCAGTTTCATCGTGTCACTTTGGGCATCTAGCCAGCCCAAACCCTCTGCTCCGAGGGCTAACCCGGCGACGAGTAACCCCACCGAACCGGGCAACCGCAACTTCTCGAACAGTGACGGCACAATCAGCGAAACCAGCAGCAGAATCGTAAACGATGTCAACGGACTGTCTAACAGCATCGCGAAATCTCCCTAGGGATGAACCCATAAGTAAAGAGACGCTGTAAGCAACGTCTCTTTCGGCAACCGTTTGTTATTAAACCCAACCGACGTGAGCTGATACTGATCCTGTCGAAATCACGTCAGAATCACGTCAGAATCACATCGAAAACTCACTCAATCTCGAGACTACGACTGCACCTACGACTGCACCTACGACAGCGCTGAAGTCCGGCTCTCACTGAGCTGATCCGCCGTGAGGTGACCGTTCTCCTCCATCCAGGTGTTAGCCGCTTCGAGTGCCAATTGACGGCTCGTCAGCCAGCAATCTTCTAGAACGAGTGTTCCCACCTGAAGTTTGCCAAGGCGCTTGTGGACAGCTTCCGTCGCGCCCACAATATAATCCGGCGTCCAAGTTCCCAGGCTTCTTTGACCGCAGATTCAATCGCCATCGCCGACGTGACACCGAGCCAGGGGACATCGCTCAGATCGAGCATCAGAACTTCGTAGTTATCGATCGCATTGTGTTCCCGCGCGATCGCCTTAGCGACTCCAAAGATCATCGGGCCGCTGAGGTGAAACAGCAGAATATGGCCTTCCGTGCGTTCGAGGAGTGCCTTTTCCGTATCGCTAAAGGCGATCGCATCATCCACATCCGTGATCGCCTGGATCGTGCGGACTTCTTTCGATCGCAACTCCGTCAAACGGCTAATGGTCAAGACATTCGCGATAAAGACACCGATCCCCACAGCCGCAATCAGATCAACGAACACCGTTAAAATAATTACAAGATAGGTAATCGCCGCACCCTTCCACGACACCTGGTGAATGCGTTTGAGGAAATTCCAGTCAATAATGTCAAAACCGACCTTGATCGCAATTCCCGCTAGCACTGCCAACGGTACATTCGTGAGCAACGGCCCAATCCAAAGCACTACCGTCAACAACACCAGTGCGCGAGTAATACCCGACACCGCCGTACGGCCACCGGTCTGAATATTCACCACTGTACCCATCGTCGCACCCGCACCGGGCAGACCACCGCAGATCCCCGAAACAATATTTCCCAGACCTTGACCGATCAGCTCTTTGTCCGAATTGTGCTGCGTTCGAGTCAGGCTATCGGCCACGGTTGAGGTTAGCAGCGGCGT
>JAAUPN010000164.1 GCA_012033105.1 Coleofasciculaceae cyanobacterium RL_1_1 | reverse complement strand
TTAGTCGCTGAACTTCTGGCCGCGATCGAACGATTCGGTTGAATCCGATAGCACTTCGACGATGAGTTTTGCGAAGCGTTTGTAGGTCGGGGTTTCGGTGTCGCGCGGGTCGCAGGTGACGAGCAGATCGGGGTAAAAGAAGCGATTGCAGGCGTCGACGCGGGCTTTCATGTCAGAGATGTAGACACGGCAACCCGAGCCGCGTAGGTGCGATCGCAGTTCGGCGAAAAGATTCCCGGCGATCGTGACGTGGGCGTCAGTGGCTCCGGCCATCGCAATGACTTGGCCGTCGAGGTATTCGTGTTTGATGGGGCTTTCGGCTTCAAACGCGAGGTATTGGTCAGGAGTGAGGTCTGGGGGATCGTGGGCGAGCATGGCGATCGATGGGTGGGATGACTTGATCGTACGACACTGTGGCGGGACGCTTGGTTGATGTTTTCCTAATACCCTTATCCTAATCTCTTCGATGCTAACTCGTAAGCTGAATGCATAAAATAAGCCCCGTATTAAAGTTTTAATACGAGGCTTGTTGCTCAGAGGTTTACATCAAGGTTATGGGTTGACGCCCTTACGATCGCATCGCCGCAACCGGATCAGCTTGAGCATTTTCCTGTTCGAGAAAAATACCCCGAATTAACCGCGCAGCAGCACGCTGCATGAGATTACTGACAATTTCCTGCCCCATTTGCTGGGTTTCCGGTTTGGACAAGAGAGTCGGTACAATCTGCAAAATTTTCATTGGGTCGAATCCAGGCGTATCTTGCAACAGTCCCCAGATTGTGCGGATGTGTTCGAGGTTTTGCCGATCGGTCTCTGAGGTCACCGTCACCACTTGCTGATTCGCTGGGCGCTGGGGCAGGAAGCCTAACCAGTCGGACAGCGCCATATTGGTATTGCGTACCGCGTCTTGAGACAGCACATCGATATTCCGCACCACCTCATCTACGATCCGATCGCGGATAAATTCACCACGCTCCGAAAAGAGAAAATCGATTGCCTTTTCGATCGAACTGCCCAGATCATAATCCTGGCTATCCCGCGCATTTTTAAGCAGATTTTCCAGGCGATTCCAGCGAAAACTACCATCTTTAAACAGCAGTTCTTTGAGCGAGGTACGTAGCTCTGGAGCCGGATCGGTTAAGAGTCGTTTTGCCACGTAGGGATAGGCTTTACTCAAAACCTTAAATTCGGGATCGACATTAATCGCGATGCCTTCGAGGGTAACCAGCGATCGGATAATTAACGCATAATAAGCCGGAACACTGAATGGATATTCATACATTAATTCCGACAACTTGTCGGTCATGCTTTTGAAATTCAGTTCAGCAACGCTCGCACCTAACGCATTATTAAAAACGCTAGCTAGGGCGGGAATAATTGGCTCTAAATCTGTGTCCGGTGTGAGAAATTCGAGCTTGACGTAATCCTCTGCGAGGCGTTCAAAATCACGATTAACCAGATGCACGATCGCCTCGATTAGGCCATAACGCTGGTAGGTTTTGACCTGGCTCATCATACCAAAATCAAGATAAGCTAGCTTGCCATTCGGCATGGCGAGCAGGTTGCCGGGGTGCGGGTCAGCGTGGAAAAAGCCGTATTCGAGCAGTTGACGCAGCGAACATTCAACACCCACTTCAATCAAGTAGGTCGCGTCGATGCCCTGGGCGGCTACCGCTTCGAGGTCGGTGAGCTTCGTCCCCTCGATCCACTCCATCGTCAGCACACGCCGCCCGGTGTATTCAGAATAGATTTTCGGAATGTAGATATCGGGCAAATGGCCATACAAAGAGGCGAAACGCTCGGCATTATAGGCTTCGTGAGCGTAGTCCATCTCTTCGTAAATCCGCGTCGCAAATTCATCAACGATCGCCACCAAATCGCTACGAATACGCTTGATATTGAGTTTCGCCCACAGTGCCAGATTTCGCACCAGGTACAAATCCAAACAAACCAAATCGCCCAAATCCGGACGCTGTACTTTCACCGCCACCTGTTCGCCAGTTTTCAGCCGCCCTTTGTAGACCTGACCGAGAGAGGCCGCTGCGATCGGATTGGGCGACAGTTCGGCATAGATTTCATCCGGATCGGCGCCGAGTTCTTCCCGAATAAACTGAAAGGCAATTTCGTTGGGAAAGGGCGGAATTTGGTCTTGAAGTTTGCTCAGTTCATCGAGATAGCTCGCCGGAACTAAATCGGGACGGGTCGAGAGTGCCTGACCGATCTTGATGTAAGCCGGGCCGAGGCGGGTGAGTAATTCACGCAGCTCGATCGCCCGTTTAGCCTCGTTTTGCTTGACCAAATTCGATCGCTTATCCCACAAAATCCCCAGCGCAAATCCGACAAAGGTGGTGATCAGCGTCCAAAGTCGGCCAAACAGCCGGAAAAACTTGCCACTATAAGTGTTGGCGAGTTCCTGCGGGTCGTAGCGCAACATCGTCGCTTGCACGTGGTCGTGAAACTGCGATGCTTGCGAGGCATCTTGCAAGGCGAGATCAGCGGGCGCGAGTTCGACGGGATCGCCGATGGGATTACGGATGGTCGGAGGCGAGACTGTCATGGATGAACCTCTATTGCGTCGCACATGCAACCGAGCTTTGATCGGAGTGTTGATCAAACTTTAGATGGACGATGGTTAAAGTGCTTTACGCATTGTAACAATCTGATCCCATAATCTTTGGGATTGATGAGGCGAAATATCCCTACACGCTGGCATGTTATCGGGATGGAATGTCGATCGCGATCGCACCTGGGGTGATGATTGGGCGTGATCAAGGCGGAACGATCGGCCATTTTCAGGGTGTCAACGTCATAGAAATGGGGCAATTCCCTAGCAATTCCCTGGCAGTTCCCGAGTGATGCGCTGGCGATTCGTTAGACATTCGAGACGTTGCCGTTTTCCATCCTATTTTTCTTAACTCTGAGGGTTCTTTATGACTCGTTTTGCTTGGCTGAAATCTTCCCTATCCCAAAGCTTAGGCACGATCGCCACCTGCTCTATCCTAATCGGCTTACGCAGCACCCCGATCGCCGCACTTCCCGCGCCTCCTCCTGTCAACTCTTCCCACCGCCTCGCGATCGACGCCGCCACCTGCCAGCTCGATTCCACCATTCAGCGCAATCGCCGCCTAGAAGTCACCGTACCGCAAAACTGCGTCGATGATCGGCTCGGGATTGCGCAGATCATCGATGATGCTCGCGATCGAGCCAACGCCTTCGCCCGTAGTGCTGGGAATGTACCGCTAGAGGTGCGGACGATCAACTACGAGCCGATCGCGGGCGGCGTACGAGTTCAGGCCGATCTTGGGGTGAATAATCCACTACTCGGATTTCTCGACGTGCGGGTGTTTCAGGATGTGCTGGCGTCGGTGGACAACGGATTGTTGAGTGTGGAGGCGGGTGAAACGCGACTGGTGCTGGATGTGCCGATCTTCGGCGGTGGCAATCTGGAAGGCATCGCCCGTAGCGTGGTGGATCAGCAGTTGCGGATTTTAAACGGTAAACGGTTAAGCGAGTTGGCGCTCGAAACGGGACTCGATCGGGTGATGGCGGAGCGATCGGGACTCAGTCGCGAGGCGGTGAACTTTATCGTCAGTTCCGTCGAAGAGGACATCGATATTGAACTAACCAGCAGCGGCGCCAATGTGACGATCGAGTTTCGCTAAGGTTTCCGACTCGATATCTTTAAGGCAAGGGTTTCCAGCGCAAACCCGCTGCCTGAGCCAATCTTTATTTTTTCTTACTGAGAATAACTTGCAAAAGAGCAAAGTGAGTTTATCTTAATTGGCAATGCCATAGGACTCCGTGCAGTAAATGACCTGCCATTGTGCTGGGTTCGGTGCTGCTTCAGTACTGGTTCAGTCTGTGACTCAGTGTTGGATTCGGTGTTGGACTCACATCTGGATTTTCGATGCTCAAACATAGGCATCGGGTGAATCTGGCCTCAAGTCCCCCTGACTCTGGTGTCATACTTTTGGCAAAAAAATGGAGCCGCTGTCATAGCCCTCTGTTTTTAGTTCTGTTTAATTGAGAATCTTTTTGTTTTAGGAGTGATTGAGAGATGCTCAACACCTTACGCGCTCATGTGCGCTCGATCGAACGGATGTCAACGCCCCAGGGACAGCGGTTTTACTGCGTGTTTGAGATTTCAGGACGACCCGATCTGGCGTTCTGGTCTCCCGATGTCGGTCAGTTTGACGATCTCACCGTTGGTTCTGAAGTCAATTTGATCGACAACGGTGGTGGCCGGGTCAGCTTCGATCCCCAAGCTTGGAAGCCTCAAGCCTCGGAGTCCAATTGGCTAAGTCATATCATTGGGAGTTTTCTATGACTACGATTGCAGAGCCGATTTTGGCGTGGGGCAATGTGACGGACAACGTCGTCTTGCTCGACACGTCCGTCACCTCCACGGTTTGCGAGGGCATGAATGTTGCCCTCGCCAGCTTCCAGGCACTTTATATCCAGTACCAAAAACACCATTTCGTTACGGAAGGCAGTGAATTTTATTCGGCACACGAATGGTTCAGTGAAAGTGCGGATGAAGTTCGCGGCTACGTTCACGAACTCGGCGAACGGGTGAACAACCTCGGCGGTGTGCCGGTGTCATCGTTTGCACGTTTGGCGGAGCTGTGCTGTTTTACGCCGGAGGATGATGGCGTTTTTGGTTTGCGTGCTTCGATCGAACACGATCTAAAAGCCGAGCAAGCCCTCCTCGAAGCCCTGCGCCGTTTGGCATCCCAAGCGGAAAGTCTGGGCGATCGCGCCACCCGTTATCTCTACGAAAAAATTTTGCTGGAGACGGAAGACCGCGCTGCCCATGCCAGCCATTTCCTTGCCCACGACAGCCTAACTCAGGCTTTTGTCGGCTAGGGATTTCCGGCTTGATCTCAGTCTGAACTCGGCCTGATCTCAGCATCAGACCGAAGGTTGGACTGATGGCTGAACTAACGGCTTGACCGAAGGCTCTGTTTCGTTCCGATGATTGGTTTCTGAACGATCCACATCCTCAATAAACCCACGAATAAACCACACAAATCCAATCCTTACAGCGGGTTGATGTAACCACATCGTAACCGTATCGTTGGCTTCTCATCCCGCTGTTTTTGGTTTTTTCTTTTCGATCCTTAATGCAAAAAACTATTAGTAAGTCTTGGTGAACGATGGAATTTATCAGCCCCTCTGCCCATTGGTTTAACGATTTAATGCTGACCCCCGTGGATCGTCTGTCCATTACTCAGCGATTGCGGGAACTAGCGATCGGCTGCGAAGCCTGTCATGCAAAACGATTGCGTGTGTGCATCAAAAATTGCACCGATGCGATCCAGGTTTGGAGTGTGATCCAGCAGGTAACCGCGCCCCGCTGTGCTTTGTTAACCCATCTTGAAAAGTGCTGGCAATCTCCCAATGTTGACCTCAATTCCGACGACTGATCGGGGTAGAGATCCCGGAGAGACCGGAGATTCCAGAGAACACCAAAGGATCGCCAAATGATTGTCCAACGATCGCCCAGCGATCACACCGACGCTGACACCCATCATAACGACACATATAGCTACCATGGGACATTGTAACTATCAACAGCTCGAAGGGACGTACGCGAGAGTCTTGCGATCGTCGAGTTTCAAGACAAAAGGGTTGATTTTACGCAGTGGCGGGCAGGAGTTAGAGATTATTTTAACGAAAAAGCTCCGTCCGTTACTAGCGCTAGAACTCCAACCGGGCGATCGCCTGCGTCTGCTAACCGAGATGAAAAAGCAGAAGACGATCGCGATCAACATCATGAAAATCATGAACCCGATGATCGCCGATGACGATCGCCGTGAACCCAGCGCACCAAACGTACCGGACACACCCAACGCGAGCTGCGCACGTCCCGGCGTGATCCTGGAGATTTGTCGTAAGGGAACCTGTCGTAAGCGGGGTAGCCTGGAACTTGTAGACCAATGGCAGGCAGAAGCCGAGCGCAACCCGAATTTTGCGGGGCTGGAGTGTCGCTTAACGGGTTGTCTAAAGCGCTGTAAGGCGGGTGTGAATGTGCGGGTGGGCGATCGGGTGGTCAGTCGCGCTCAGACGATGCGCCTGGAAGATATTGCTCGCTGATCTCACGGTCACGATCGGCGATAACTAGCACCGTGACTTGAGAGCGAGTCGCTGAGATTTTAAAAAACCTTGTACGTCTTGCCGACCGCACCGCGACATTGTGGCGAATTTGTTCGCCCTCATATAGTCATACCAATAGTCATACAAAATCCGCTTGTGTCTAGGCTCAGATCATCGCGCTCAGTGCTCATTGGAGTTTTTCATGATCTCCACAAGCCGAGCCGGATTTCGTGTTAGATAGATTCGCTCGGCGTTTGCGGTTCTGGCTCCGGCGGAGGCAACAGCCGATCGACACTTTCCGCCAATTTATCCGCAATTCCCGCAATCCACTTTTCATCCTGGCGCGTGTAGCTACGCGGCACATTCGCCCCCAAAATCAGCACGCCGCGATCGCCGATCGGCTGACAGATAATCCCCTGGGTATTTTCGGGAAAATAATCAAACTCCACACGACCGGGATAGAGCGCGAGTTTCACCAAATACACCGGTTTCTTTAGCTCTAGCACCCGCTGCACGATCGTCCCCGGCGTTACCGTCTCCACCTCGGACAACAGGCCGCGCCGCAAAATGGTTCGCCCGTCGAGCCACACCGCCACCGATTTGGTCACCGTATTGGTGAGCAGCAGATGCGACGCCCAGGCCAGTTCGACCTGGATTGCTTCGGGGAGATCCGTCGCGATCGTAAAACCGGGCTGGCCGTCGAGTTCCACCGCCTCCGGCGGCACGGGCTGAATCCGCTGCCACAGCAGCCCAATCAAAATCAACACCGCTGCGATAATCGTCCCAACCACGTCTGATCGTGCCTGGGAGTCGGTGAGCTGCGGGGTTAAAAACAGACGATTGAGCAATAGCGCTGTCCCCGCGATGCCGCCCGCCCAGAACGGTAGTAGACGCACGGCGTTGACATCGCGGGTATTTTTGTCGGGTAGGTCGGGGCGATCGCGGGTCATCGACGATGGATACTATGTTTTATTCGTCGCCCGATTCAACAATCCGCTGGAACAGGTAACCGGTACCCCGTGCCGTGAGGATGAGTTCCGGATTGCTCGGGTCTTCTTCGAGTTTGGCACGCAGGCGCGAGATATGGACATCCACAACGCGGGTGTCTACGTGACGTTCGGGCGTGTAGCCCCACACTTCTTGGAGAATTTCTGATCGCGAAAATGGCTCACCCGATCGGCTCACCAGCAATTCCAGCAAGCTGAACTCCATCCCGGTGAGGCGAATTCGCTCATCACCTTTATAGACTTGGCGTTTGTTCGTATCAATCCGAATGTTATTGATCTGGATCACGCCCGAGCTGGGAATGCCCGTCACGCCATTTTTATCGACGCGGCGCAACACTGATCGAATCCGCGCTTCGAGTTCCTTCGGTGAAAACGGTTTGACGACATAATCGTCCGCGCCTAGCTCTAGACCCGTGATGCGATCGGCCACATCACCCAGCGCCGTCAGCATGATAATCGGCACATCCGATTCCTTACGCAGCTCTTGGCACACGCCATACCCGTCGAGCTTGGGCATCATCACATCGAGGACGACGAGATCGGGACAAGAATCTCGGAAGGTTTCGAGTGCTTCCTCGCCATCGGCAGCCGTCACAACGTCGTAACCGATCATCGCGAGTCGGGTTTCGAGAATGCGCCGAATGCTCGCCTCATCATCAACCACTAGGATTCTTTCTTTTTGATTATCCAAGATTCTTTTCGCCCCTTAACCTAAACGCTTGGCTATTTAAAGCTTGATTTCGTTTTGAGTGTGTTCCTTTAGGATACTAGCGCATCGTCTGGGATGTTGTGTTGGTCAAATCCTTGCACGCTATATCTTTCACGGTTTTTTAGCTCTCGATGGGCAAAAGCTTAAGATATTAAGAGATGATACGAGAATTCAGGCGCGTTGATGCCTTTCTAAGATAGTTGGCCTTGCGCCATCCTCGATCGCGCTCCGCAATGTTCCACGGCAGTTATGGCTAAAGCAAAAACAACCTATATCTGCTCTGACTGTGGCAGCGAAACACGGCAATATTTCGGGCGCTGTCCGGACTGCGGTAGCTGGAATACCTTAGTTGAGTCGATCATCGATCACAGTCCGCCCGCCGCTGTGAGCAAACGCGCGATCGATCTGGCGTCCGTCAAAGCACCGAGACCCGGTCAGCGCCACACGACGCCCGCCCCGGCCAAACCGGCGCAATCCGTTCGGCTGGCGGAAATGTCCGATATTGATATCACTCGCATGTCGTCGGGCTATGCGGAGTTTGATCGCGTCCTGGGTGGTGGCATCGTCGAAGGGTCGCTGGTGCTGGTGGGAGGCGAGCCGGGGATCGGGAAGTCTACGCTGCTGTTGCAGACGGCGAGCCAGTTGGCGGGACGAGCGCGGGTGCTGTACGTGTCGGCGGAGGAGTCGGGGCAACAGGTGAAGCTACGGGCGCAGCGGATTTTGGCGGATTTGCAGGAGTTTGGGGCGATCGAGGAGGATGACGAATCGCCATCCATTGCAGCGATGACGGAGAGTTCGACACACCAACCGGACAAGCAAGGTCAGCAACGTCCAACTAAAAACACCGATCGCGCCGCCCCGACCTGGGATGCCAGCGCCGCCGATTTTTACCTGCTACCCGAAACCGACCTCGAAACCATCCTCACCGAACTCGAATCGCTTCAGCCCCAGGTTGCGATCATTGATAGTATTCAGCGCATTTACTTCAAAGCCCTGGCCTCCGCGCCCGGTTCGGTGGCGCAGGTGCGGGAGTGTACCTCGGCGCTGATGCAGGTGGCGAAACGAACCGGAGTCTCGCTGTTTTTGGTCGGCCACGTCACCAAAGACGGCGCGATCGCAGGGCCGCGCACCTTAGAACACCTCGTCGATACGGTTCTATTTTTTGAAGGCGATCGCTTCGCTAGTCATCGCCTGTTGCGATCGATGAAAAATCGGTTCGGCCCCACTCACGAAATCGGCGTGTTCGAGATGGTGGCACGGGGATTGCGTGAGGTCGCCAATCCGTCGGAATTGTTCCTCAGTAGCCGCGACGAAATGGTTTCGGGAACCGCCACGATCGTCGCCTGCGAAGGAACCCGCCCGATCGTCGTCGAAGTCCAAGCCCTCGTCAGCCCCACCAGTTTCGGCACACCCCGCCGATCAACCACGGGTATCGACAGCAGCCGCCTTCAGCAAATCCTCGCCGTCTTAGAAAACGGGTCGGCATTCCCCTTTCAAAACTCGATACCTACGGTCGCCTCTGTCGGTGGGCTGCGCGTGGAGGAACCGGCGGCGGATTTGGGCGTGGTGATCGCGGTTGTGGCCGCGTTTCGCGATCGGATTGTCGATGCGAATACCGTGACGATCGGCGAGGTTGGTCTCGGCGGTCAGGTGCGCCCCGTACCGCAATTGGAGCTACGCTTACGCGAGGCGGCCAAGCTGGGCTTTCAACGGGCGATCGTGCCACGTGGTAAAACCTACCCCGATATTGGTCTGGAGATCATCCAGGTGTCGCGCGTTTTGGATGCGATTTTGGCCGCATTGCCCCGCGATGAAACGGGACGTTCCGCCGATCAACCCTCAAAAAACATAGACGAATGAACCACAACGTGGATCAATTGAGAACACATTATTTCAATAGACCTCTTGCATGAATCGATTTTGCTGTGCCCTCACCCCCCAGCCCCCTCTCCCAAGCCGGGAGAA
>JAAUPN010000163.1 GCA_012033105.1 Coleofasciculaceae cyanobacterium RL_1_1 | reverse complement strand
GAAATCTCTATACATCGCCTGCCTCATCGCCTGCCTCATCGCCTACCTCATCGTCGGTCGGGTCGGTGATATCGAACTGATCGCGATCTCTACGTGAGGATATGGACTGGAGTTTATGGTAAGTGAACGATTGATGTCAGAGAAACGGGGCGATCGCCAAGCCATGACGGTCAAGATTGCTTCGGATGCGACCTTGGCAGATTTTAAAGTCGGGGTGGATAACGTCATTTTTTCCGTGGATATCGCCCAGGGGCGCGTGCTAGTGCTGCTGGTGATGCGGGATGATGATCCGTCGATCGGGCAATGGAGTTTACCGGGAACCCTGGTACGTCAAGGCGAATCGCTGGAAGATGCGGCCTATCGAGTCCTGGCGGAAAAAATCCGCGTTAATAATCTCTATCTCGAACAGCTTTATACCTTTGGCGGCCCCGATCGCGACCCGCGCGAAGCTCCCGATTCCTACAATGAGCGCTACCTCTCGGTCAGTTATTTCGCCCTTGTACGTTACGACGAGGCTCAGTTAATTGCCGATGGCGTCAATGGGATTGCCTGGTATCCGCTGAACACCGTACCCAATTTAGCTTTCGATCACGATCAGATTGTGGAGTACGGTTATCGGCGGTTACGCAATAAGTTGGAGTATAGCCCCGTTGCGTTTGAGGTTTTGCCCGATCGATTCACGCTAAATGAATTATTTCAGCTTTATACGGCGGTTTTGGGTGACAATTTTTCCGATTATTCTAACTTTAGGACGCGAGTTTTAAAACTTGGCATTTTGGGCGATACGGGCGAAAAGATCTCCCGTGGAGCGGGGCGTCCGGCAAGTTTATATCAGTTTGATCGCGCCGCCTTTGCACCATTCAAGGATAAGCCGATGGTCTTTATCTAAGCTTTTAAAATACAGTCATTCGTTGTCCATAGCAAAAATGATTGAGTTAGGACACATCAAAAAAAACTAAGAGCACTGAGCGGAGTCGAAGTGCGGTTTTCAGCTTAGACAAAAGCGTCCTAATCAAACAGGATGATGCTATAAAACCTGTCTACGAAGACTCAAGCTATAGAAAGAAACGGGAGCATCCCACGTTTGCAAATCTCATTGCAGACGAGACACCTGCGCTACGGTCGCTCGCAACTCTGCGACAACTTGAGCCGGAATCGCGAAGTAACCTCACAAATTTACGGTGATCGTGAAAGTGCTCGCTAAGATCGATCGTAGGTTGATCGCGCTCTTGGACGATCGCAATCAACCTACACTACCTATATGTCCACTCCCTAGCGGGTGAGATCTACCCACCGTAACTGCTTCACCAACGCAACCCTCTAGACTGTACGCCCCACCCATGAAAGTCCTTTTTATCGAAGTTTGCCGCAATCCCGAAATCGAGAAATCGACTGATACGCGCGTTATTTCCGACCACCTCAAGACCCAAGGGATTGACTGCAAGGTGTTTAGCAACGATGGAATTTGGCCGCAAAAGACGAAGCTAACCCGGACGGTGTTGGCTAGCAGCCTCAAACAACCGGGCGCGAATATTGTCCATCTTTCGTCCCATGGCGATGAAAATGGTCTCGTTTTGCAGTGGACGGAAGCACCACAAATTCGCGATCGCCGTCCCAACTTAATTCTCAGCCCCACCGAAATTGCAACGATGCCGGAATGGGCGGGCAAATTGGTTGTAACGGCGTCATCTACAACAACGGCACTGGTTGATCAATTTTTGCAGGCGGGAGCTTTGGGTGTAGTTTCGCCCGATCGGACAATTTCCTGGCGTAATGTTAATCCTTTTCTAGAGTTATTCTATGAAGGTTTGTCTAGTCGTAAATCTTTGGGACAAGCACTCAGCCAAAGTAGCGCCAAATACCCCGATCTCTCACACATTACGATCCATGCCAAGCGTAATATTGATAGTACGGTAGTGGCGTAGTCATTGGCCTTTGCTGTTCAGTACAGAACAAGAGTACAGAACAAGAAAAGTCGGGCAACTAAAAAATATCAAAAAGTGTTGTTGAACTTTCAGGCACAAACAGAATGAATGTTCAACAACGATCGGTTTTATAGTCAGTTCAATCATTTTCAGAACAGATCGAGAGTGTTGAGCAGCGTCGTGGGCGTAACCTTCGCGCAGCGAATAACGCGGTTTTTGAGCTAACAGAACAGAGTCAATTTGTCTCGTTTTTATTGAACTGACTATAGCCGTCATCCGTTTGACGCAAGGTCAGCGAGAAGTCCGGCGAAGCGAAATCTCTAGCGGGGTGAGGTGGTGGCCAACTCGCGCGTTAGAGCATAGTCGGGGATGCAGTTCTCGCGCATGAAGGTTTCGTAGTCGCTAATCGCTCGATCGCAGCGATCAGCGCTCCAGCCGCACACCGTTTTGAGCACGCTCGCCACTACTGGCAGCAGGTCAAGACCGTAACCGCCGAGCATCGCTAGCGGAATGCGACGGCGCAGAATATCGATGATGGTTTTCGCGGCTTCGGATTCGACGGCGTAGACAATCTGCGCCTGAATATCCGGATGATCGCCACTGAGGGGAGACGCCAGGGATGGATCACGATCGACGAGGGCGAGAACTTCGAGGGCTAAAGCGCCGTAAATCGAGAAGAGGTAGTTTACGGTTTCTGCGGAGAGCCGATCGCGATACTGGATCACCGCCACCGGGATACGCGGATCATCGGGCAAAATTGCGCCCGGTAGCGGTGTCGTAATCGTCGGGCAAGCGGGAATGCGATCGCCCCGTTTTTTGAAGATTTGATTGACCATTTCTTCGCCGACCGCACGGTGCGTGGTGAGCTTACCGCCGATCAGAGAGATTGCATTGGCGACACCTTCGGAGGTGTGGTCAAAGAGAATGTGTCTTCGGGTAATGCTACCGGTGTTTTTGCCTTCTGCGTAGGGCAGTGGGCGCACACCGGAGTAGGTAAACAGGACGCGATCGCGATTGAGACCGGCTCCAGGGACGATCGAGTTGGTTTCGTTGAGCAGATAATCGATCTCGTCGTTATCGGCTTTGATGCGATCGAGGCTGCCCTCGAAGGGTAAATCCGTGGTTCCGATCAGGTATTGACCGAGCCAAGGCACGATAAAAATGGGCGGCCATCGGATTTGGCTTCGACGTAGAGGGCGCTGTCGGGCGCACCGGGGAACGGCGACACCACAATGTGACTGCCCTTGGTTCCGCCCATTTTGCGTGTGCCGATCGGCGCGGGTTTACCATTCATTTTGGCGGTGGCACAGACGCGATCGACCCAGGGGCCCGCGGTGTTAATGACGATCGTTTTTTCGTGGCCGTAGACCTCAAACGTCTGGCCGTCCAACTCATCGCAACAGGAGACACCGGTGATGCGATCGCCGTCGCGGTGCAGTTCCGTGACTCGCGTATAGTTGAGCGCCACTCCACCCGCATCGATCGCCGCTCTCAGATTTTCCCAACACAGCCGTTCCGCCAAGCTGGCTTGAGCGTCGTAATACTGAGCGCCGCCATTGAGTCCATCGCCTTCGATCGCGCGAAACAGTTGCTTAAATTTACGGCGCGGCAACATGCGATGTTCCGGCACGGTTTTATCAAAGCTAAACACGTCGTAGAGACACATGCCCGCCCAGATTTTCCAGTAGGGTCGCGATCGATCGCCGTAAATCGGAATCGTCAGCAGTAGCGGATTAACCAGATGGGGCGCATTTCGCAACAGGATTTCGCGATCGTGCAGTGCTTCGCGCACGAGCGGAAATTCAAAATATTCGAGGTAACGTAGTCCGCCGTGAACCAGTCGTGTAGACCAGCTTGACGATCCGCTGGCAAAGTCATTTTTTTCGATCACGATCGTCGAAAGGCCGCGCAGTGCGGCATCTCGGGCGACGCTCGCGCCGTTAATCCCCCCGCCAATAATGATGACATCGTAGGTTTGCTTGGCTGTGCTTGGGTCGAACATACAGCTCCAAAAGTTGCTTCATGCTTCTCCTGAAATTTTGAAGAAGCCTGATTCGAGCCTAACAAACTCAGCCCATTCGTGCTGTTGCAGGACGACCCATAGACAAAAAACTCGATTATTGACTTACCGAATTCGAGTCCCGATCGGGTGGACACGACCCACCACGCTTAACCCACGACGTTGTATTCGTTATGGTCAGCAATGCCCACCCGACCCAATTATTGTTCGTTGTTCTCAGGGTAGTTGTTTCAAGCTTGCGTCGTGGTGGTCTGTGTCTGACGTTGACGCAAAATAAACTCTGCGATCGCCAGGTCTACCGGGGGTGGTGACCTTGAGGTTCGTTTCCTCGCCCTCAACGATTTTGACGGTTTTTCCAGCTCGCTCGAATAAGGCCGCATCGTCCGTCACCGCCCAGGCTTCGCGTCGTCCCTGCTCATGACAGGCTTTGAGTAAATCCACCGTAAAACCTTGGGGAGTTTGAGCCGCCCAGAGCCGATCGCGATCGGGAGTCTCGCAAACAGTACCGTTCGCATCGACCCGTTTGATCGTATCTTTCACCGGCACAGCGGCGATGAATCCATCGCAGGAGGCGAGGGCTGCGGCACAGCGATCGAACAGTTGCGGTGTGGCTAAACAGCGGGCTCCGTCGTGGATCAAAACGCCTGTGGCGTTGGCTGGAAGATTCTGAAGTCCGTTATAAACCGAAGCTTGGCGCGTATCACCGCCGTGGATAAATTCGATGCGGAGGGGGAGATTAAGCCGATCGAGGATGGCTTGAAAGTCGGGGCGATCGTGGGGTTGGCAAATGATGCCGATCCAGGTGACGGTATTGGCGGTGGCGGCGGCTTTCAGCGTCCAGGCGAGGATGGGTAAACCGAGGAGATCGAGTAGGAGTTTGTTGCGATCGTGTCCCATACGGCGACCGGCTCCCGCCGCTGGAATTAAGACATGCATGGTGTTAACTCGATAACAGGGGTGAATACTGTGGATACTAGGGATCAGCATCTTAGCGCGGAGACCCCATTACCTAACACCCGATCGTTGTTGTTAGACTTCAAGACTCGCGTTAACGCTCAACTAATGTCCAACAACGCTTGACAGTGGACAATCTAGGACTTGGTGGATGTTTGCGCAGAATTCGCGGAATCGGACGCCGTGAGCGTGGACGCATCGATCGCCTCCGGTTCAACAAACGGAAGGGTGCGCGTGGACGGTTTGCTAAACCAGCGGAAGTAGAGCGAGACGGCGATTTCTTTCAGCGGGTGTAAGACAAAGGTGAGCGGGTCGATCGTCACGATGATGTTGCGGGCGTCGCTTTTGGCGAGGCGCACAATCCGACGGGCAACGCGATCGGCGGACATCACCCCGACGGGATTGAGATCACTTTTGAAGGGGCCCAGGATGAGCTTACGGATGACGCAGGGTGCATCGAGGCGGCGCAGCGTGACGAAATCGCCGAGGGCGCGTTTGCTCAGTTCGTAGAGCGGGCTAAAGGCCGGTAAAACTTCTGCTTCTGAGGTGTTAACCCAAACTTCTTTGCGGGCGATATCGCGATTGGTGCGGACGGTTTGCAAGAAGGTTTCCATCAGGCGCAACCCCGAAAAGGCGTTGACGTTATAGGATTGCTCGATCGCGGCGATCGACCGGTCTGCATGAACATTCACCCCGTGGTTAATCACCAAAATATCGACCTTTTCCAACAGGCTCGTGAGTTTTGCCTCTTCTCCGATCGTCCAAACTTCCGTGCGTAAATCCAACGGTTCACCGTCAATCATGACCACAAACTCGCGATCGCTCGACGTTAACGCGATCACCTTCGCGCCCGATCGATGCAACTGCTCAATCAGCGCCCGCCCAAGGGTTCCCGATGCGCCCGTCACCGCCACAGTTTTATTTTTTAACGAGAGTGCTGTCCCCAGCCAGCGATCGAGAAACGACAGCACACCGCAAAAGTAAGCATCTTGATTATCAAAGTGGTGTCGCCAATGGTACGTGCGATTGACCAACCAGCGAGATGGCGGCGCCTCAAAGGGGCCTGGTAAATGGGTCAGGTCGGTGAGATCGTGCGCCCAGGGAAAACCCAGACCGCGTACCACCGCGCCGAACACGTAGATCAGGGTGTAGACCAAACCCAAACCACAGCCCCAGGTCGCCGCCGTAGGATCGATCGCCCGGGCGCTGAGGGAAAACAGCGTTAGACCCAGTAACATCACCCCAGATTCCGGCAAATCGTTATACCACTGGGCTTCGCGGTAGATCTGCTCATTAAATGGCGTTAGATCTTTCTTAAAGACGCGGTGATGCCAGCCGTGAAGTCGATACAACGGTTCCCATAGGTGCGCTAGGGCATGATAGAGATCGCGCACCAGCTCAACCCACAGCACCGAGCCGATCGCCCAGACCGCCGTTACTGCCCACACCGTCCACACCATGTTGATCGCTCCCAACGCTTTAACCTACTAACCTGACTAATGATGACCGTTCAAAACGGTAAACGAGGTTCGTTGTCGGCAGCTCCGAGGTTCATTGCTGAACGGAAATTCGGAGCGCCTACCGTTACATATCGTAGTATTTCTGGGTCAGGACTGACGCAATGGAGATTATCGCAATGGAGATGATTCGGGAATAGTGACCCATCCAGCATCCACTAAGTTTTTTCGGTCATCGGCTTGGCAAATAAAAAACCCTGTGCGTCCTGGATATTCAATTCACAGAGCAACAGTCGCTGACTTTCGGTTTCAATGCCCTCCGCAAGGGAGCGAATGTTTAAATCGTGGCAAAGATTGGCGATCGCTCGACAAATGGCAATCCGACCTAAATCACGCGGACTTTCCGGCAACAGGCTGCGATCGATTTTCACCTCACTCCAGCGCCCTTCCAGGATGCGCCCAAGCCCCGAATCCCCCGTGCCAAAATCATCAATTTTGAGCCGAATTCCGGCATTACTTAACTGTTTCAGCGTGTCGGAAAATCGCTCTAACTTATCGGTCACCGCACGTTCTGTGATTTCCAGAGCAATGCGTGACGGCATCACACCGTACTCCTCGCAGAGACTCACCATTCGTTCCACAAAGCCCTCTCGTTCGAGATCCCACGGCGAGACATTCACCGCAATCCGCAAGCGATTGGTCCAACGACTGGCTTGAATGATCGCTTGTTTCACCACCCAGTCGGAGATGTGGGCGATCGCGCCAGTTTGCTCGGCGATCGGGATGAATAAACCGGGGGAGACAATCCCTAACTGAGGCGATGTCCAGCGAACCAGGGCTTCGACTTCGTAGCATTGCGTCGGATCATCGAGTCGAACAATCGGCTGGTAGTACAGCTCAAATTCCGAACCGCAACAATTAATGCACTGCAACGCCCGCTCCAGATCTAATGCGATTTCTTGTCGATCGCGGACTTGTTTCATCAGATCCTGAGTCCAGACAATTACACGCTTGCCGAGCGGATTACTCTTCGCGACCTGCATCGCAATATCCCCCGCAATTCGCATCAGGGCGAGGTTCCCCACACTGTGATCCGCGACACCGATACTGGCGTCAATTTTGATCTCGCGATCGAGGCAGATGAAAGGGCGACGCAGTTCCGCATAAAACCGTTGAGCCAGCGTATCCAAATCAACCGGATTATTGGAGGTTTCGAGCAAGATCAAAAAAGCATCTGCCCCGGTGCGGACTAGCACATCTCCTGCGCCCAGCAATCCCTGAAACCGCTCAACAATACTTTGTAGCAGGACATCCCCAATGCTATGTCCGAGGGTTTCATTGATATTTTTAAACCGATCCAAATTAACCGAGAGCAAACCGGCAAAACGATCCGCTTCTTGAATTTGTAAGCGATCGAACAACACCAAATTCCCCGCCTTGGTTAAGTAATCATGGGTTGCCTGCCACTCCAACTGTTCAGTTGCTTCTGTTAGCGAGAGATAGGCTAATTTTCGATCCGTCACATCTTGCCACAGCACCCAAAGATAGCTTCCAGGTAAATTCACACAGCTTAAAAGGTACGTTTCAAGCTGATCACTGAACGGATGGCGGATTTCTAATTCACGTTGCAAAATGGGCTTGGAGGTATCGAGAACCGCGAGAAAATCGTCGATCGACAGTGAGCTTTGCCCCCAAGCCGTTTCATCGAACCACTTGTCGTGTAAGTCCTGACCTAAATCCACGATCGCTTTGTTTGACACCAGCTTCCAACGCAACCGTCGCTGACCGTCCCTATCTAAATCCTCTTGAAGTAACCCAAGCCCGATCGGAATATTCTCGATAATGGTTCCTAAAATCGCATTGTGTCGCAATTGCTGTGGCAACACTAAGGCAAACGCGATCGCGCAGATACAGGAAATCGTGGCCGTTACCCAGTGCCAATAGTACAAAACATCGGTCTGGTGTAAACCGTCGAGCAGGTGTCCTACTCCGCAGGACAGGACGAACGCAGCCGATAGCAGGATGAGTGGGCGTGCTTCCTTGGGAAAGAACCTGAAATTGAGTAATACCGTGAGCGGAATTGTGGCGTATGCAACGGCAATCGCTAGATTGCTGAATAAGTGGGAGTTGAAAGTGGGGTCGGTCATAGGTACGTCGTATGAAGACGCGAAACAGTTATTTGTTGTAAATTCTTGGGACACTTATCATGAGCGGAACGTAGCGCCAGATAGAAACACCGATCGTCTTTTGCCTAATGATCAATGTTAGCGTGTGTGTCCGTAACGCATTGAGCGATCGCACCGAATGCAACCCCTGTGGTAGCGAGAAAACCGTAGACGGAAATTCGCCTAAGCGATAGCGCAAAGTCCGATCCCCTGATGACTGTCCACTTTCCTACAATACGACTGTCGAATAACGGCACTCGCGAATCGGAGAGAGGACGATGCAACCAACCAACCCGGAACAATTCACCGAACAAGCCTGGAGCGCGATCGCCCGCACCACGGATCTCGTTAAAACGGCGCATCAGCAAAACATCGAAACGGAACATGTGTTCCAATCGCTGATCGCGGATGATGGACTTGCATCGAGTATTTTTACACGGGCGGGCGTGAGCGTCGATCGGCTCCAAGTGCGGACACAGGCATTTATCGCCCAACAACCAACCCTCAGCAGCAGCCCAAATAACGTGTATTGGGGCAAAAGCGCGAGTGATTTGCTCGATAATGCGGAAAAACAGCGCAAAAGCTACGGAGATGATTATATTTCGACAGAGCATCTGGTTTTAGCCTTTGCACAAGATACTCGCTTTGGTCGAGGTTTATATCAAGAGGTCGGGCTAACGGAAAAAGCTTTGAAAGAAACGATCGAGAAAATTCGTGGTAGCCAAAAAGTGATCGATCGCAATCCAGAAGGTAAGTACGAAGCGCTAGAAAAATATGGCCGGGATTTAACGAAAGCGGCACGGGAAGGCAAGCTTGATCCGGTGATTGGCCGAGATGATGAAATTCGCCGCACGGTGCAGATTCTCTCCCGTCGGACGAAAAATAATCCGGTGTTAATCGGTGAACCGGGGGTGGGAAAAACCGCGATCGCCGAAGGATTAGCCCAGCGAATTATTAACGGTGATGTACCCGAATCGCTCAAGGATCGTCAGCTCGTTTCGCTCGATATGGGCGCACTGATTGCCGGGGCAAAATTGCGTGGTGAATTTGAAGAACGGCTCAAGGCAGTACTCAAAGAAGTGACCGAATCCGACGGTCAAATTGTCCTGTTCATCGATGAATTCATACGGTAGTCGGTGCGGGCGCTGCCGGTGGGTCGATGGATGCGGGTAATTTGCTCAAGCCGATGTTGGCACGGGGCGAACTGCGTTGTATTGGCGCGACGACGCTGGATGAGTATCGACAATATCATCGAAAAAGATGCGGCACTC
>JAAUPN010000334.1 GCA_012033105.1 Coleofasciculaceae cyanobacterium RL_1_1 | reverse complement strand
TTTGAAAAACGATGTGATGGTCGTTGTCTAGCAGCACCATGAAATTGAGGTGCAGGTAGGCAAACGTTGTATTGACAAAATTGGATTGGATATAATCCGGGTTCGGGCGTTCGAGGAAGTTATAGGTATCGTCCCATTCGGCGTAATCCTGGGCGATCGTACTCAAGCTCGCAAATTCGGTCGTGATCGCTTGTTCGACATGCTCGATATCCTGGAGAACATAGCTTTCTTCGAGCTTATGGACATTGCGGAGCAGCAGGACAGAGGACGTCGCGTACAAGACGACATTAAGCGCGATTAAAACCGCACCCACGATAAGTAATGTTTTACGACGTAGCTTCATGCGGTAACCACCGACGGTTTAACCTTCGGAATGTTTAGAGATTGCCTGTGCGGACTGTGACTCTGGATTGATTCAGCTTAGATCGTCGTAGATTTTGACATCCCTGCATTCGTTGTAGCGCGATCGCGGCATTGGATTCCAGACGACCCTGCTCTGTCAACGTCACCGAGCCACCGAATGATTGACTCAGCGTCACACGGTTACACCACACGATCTAGCACCCTGACTCATTCTGGTACTCAAGCACCAAATCCGCTTGCGGTCAGAAGATATCTTGTTATCCGCCTAGCGCCACGCTCAAGACGATTCTTAACATCAACCTTTAACATCAACGATAAGCTGCAAAACAATCTCGACCCAATTGATTTGAAACTTCGCAAGCACTGGGTTTTGCTTTTATATCCATAAACGCGGTGACCTAACTAGTTTAATCGTTTGCCAAATAGATCACGTAGAATCCCAAGGAAATAGCGCAAAATAGATGGGGCTGAAGCAAAACGTTTTCAGGTGATAACAGGGCACGATGCAAACCGTCTGACGAAGCGACAAAGGGTGCAAGAATGAGCAGCGATCGCGAGCAGGAACAACGGATGATCACACGTCTTTGGGCTTGGCTGCTACGCCCGAAGGTGTTGCTGACGCTGGGCGGAGTGAGTTTGGTCGCGATCGGGGTGGGGTATGTCACCCTCATTGAGACGGCGAAACGCCTTGTGCCGCTGATCGCGGAACGTGAGATCGAAAAAATTCTCAATCGAGACATTAACGTTGGGGAATTTGAGCGGCTGTCTCTTGCTGGGTTGCGTCTTTCGCAAACCGTTATCCCGATCGCAGCCGAGAATCAAAATAGTCTGGTCGTTGACCAGATTGATGTACGTTACCAACCGCTCGGACTTCTGTTTAGCCGGTTGCCCATCCAAATCGAAATCAGCGGGACACGCATCGAGATCGAGCAGCTCGAAGATGGCTCCTGGGCGACGATTAACCTCGATCTACCTGCACCCTCGGACGATAAACCGATCGATCTACCGTTTGATCCCCAGGTGGAAGTGGTCTTAAAGGAGGTCAATATTGCGGTGTTGCCCTTGGGCGCACGCGATCCATTGGTGATCGATCTCGACGCGAAAGCCCAAGTTCGCGACAACATCAAAACAGCGGCCTACGAGGTGGACTTACGGGTTGAGGATGGTGCGATCGCGCTTCAGGGTGAAACCAAACTCGAAACCCTGGAAAGTCAGGTGGCACTGGCGATTCAAAATCTCAAGCTCACCGATTTTAATGATTTCCTACCCCAGGATCTGATCTCGCTCGACGGCGGTACGGTGAGCGTCAACCTCCAAATCGATCAGCCCGCCATCCTCGATCCCAACGATGAGGCTCGCGGGAATGAGGCGATGAACAAGCATGGGATTAACGAACATGCGACAAGCGACACCGTTAGCAGCACTAATCCCGCGCTCGACTTCGATCGCCTCGCCACATACATCCCCACGATTCGCGGCACGCTCGCACTCGATGCCTTTCAAGCCAAACTCGCCGGAATCCGAGAGCCAATCACAGCGGGTGGCACGCTGCAATTCCAAGGCGATCGACTGCGGTTTGACCGGATGATCGCCCAGGCCGGTGCGATCGGGATGAAGCTGGCTGGCAGCATCGACCGGCGATCGGGGTTTGATCTGCGCGTGACCGTGCCACCGGTTGACGTGATCGAGGCGATCGCCCTGGTGGACGATCTCGCCAGTGAGACCGCAGCCTTGGCATCGCAGGTCGATCTAGATGTCACCGCAGAGGTGAACGTTACCGGAGCACTGGACGATCCAACGCTGAAGCTCGCGGCGCGTAACGTGACGCCGTGGCGACTGGATCAACTCAAGATCAACGAAGTTCGCACCAATCTAACCGTCGATCGCGAGACACTGACATTAAACGGATTTCGACTCACTCCGGCAGCGGGCGGGCGCATTCTGGCGCGGGGCAACGCCCAGATCGATCAGCTCATTGCAACGCTAATTAATCCACCCGTCACGCAACAGGCGACGACACCAATGCCAGGGCAACCGCCATCAGGATTGGTCGCTCCTGAGCCTCAGCCCGAGCCTCAGCCCGAGACTCAGTCCGATACGAATCCTGACTCCAAGCTCGATACGAACCCCAACTCCCAAACCCCAGCGCCGATCAATCTCCCCCTCGATACCGTGGAGATCACCGGCAACCTTGACCTTGACTTGCCCCTCGATGCGATCGCCGCGCCCTACGAGTTACCCGCCGAGATCGCCCTCGGCAGACTACGCAGCGTGGCGAATGTCGCCGGAACCCTGGCGGAGCCGACGGGTTTGCTCAACTGGGAGCTACTGGAGCTGTCGGTGTTTGGGGAGGCGATCGCTCCTCGGGCGGGGTCAGCTTTGAGGGCATGACCGTAACGTTGCTGGATACGATCATCGCCCTAGGCGGCGGGCAAATTCTCGCAACGGGTAGCGGAAATCTAGAAACGAACGACTGGATACTTCAGGCTGACGGTACACCGATCGACCTGTCGGCGATCCTGGCGAATCTTTCGGGCGATACGGTTCCGCTACGTTTGGAACTGGCGGCGCTGTCCTTCGGAGCCAATGTCAATACGATCGAGCTATCCAGTCGCGGACTCGGCGCGATCGCGGCGAATCTTGATCTGACGGCGGCGATCGAGGACGGGTTTGCCGATGTGCGCCTTGACCTAGCTGACGGCATCCTCGATCTAGTCGGCTCGACCAGTGCGATTAGTCTGGCGGCGCTGCGATCCGATTTGCCCGTGGTGTGGCGCGGTGGCCGTTTCGAGTTAGCCACGACGATCGATAGCCTCCTGATGATCGCCGCAACACAGATTATTGATGGGATTGCCCTGCGGGGTCAGGCCGATATCGGCGTCGGTAGTGGCG
>JAAUPN010000162.1 GCA_012033105.1 Coleofasciculaceae cyanobacterium RL_1_1 | reverse complement strand
AGGATGACGCGTGCGTGGCTGTGGATTGGCTAGGAATCGCTGAAGATCTTCGGCAATATCCAGGATGCGGCGTATTGGCAAGAGGTGCAGGCACGCCACCCACACGCGCCGATCGAGTACGGTGGCTTTCTGGAAACGCGCGATTTACAAGCGGCTATTGGTGACTGCCGCGCCTTGCTACTGACATCGCACTGGGTGGAAGCTTTCGGGAATGTGGCGATCGAGGCGTTGGCCTGCGGTGTGCCGGTGATCAGTTCCCGCTGTGGGGGGCCGGAGGAAATTGTGACGGATGGTGAGGTGGGGTTTTTATTTGATGTTGCGGATGTGGATGGTTTGGTGGCGGCGATCGGGCAGATTGGCAAGATTGACCGGCAGGCTTGTCGTGCCTTAGCGGAGCGAGAGTATTCGCTCGCGGCTTTTGGCGATCGGATTGAACAGTGGTTACAGCGTGTGATTCACTAAAACCGAATCCCTCTCGATCCTTAATGGCGATCGCCCGATGATCGCTCGGTTATCGCCCGATCGCCTCGCCCTAACTTCCTACAACCGCTCCAACCGCTCCGTCAACATCGCCACCTGAGTTTCCGCCTCCGCCAACGCATCCCGCGCCCCCTGCACCACCTCCGCCGGTGCATTGCTGACGAATTTGGCATTACCAAGGCGACCTGCGATCGAGGTCACCTCAGCCTGTGCTTTCTGCAAACTCTTTTCGAGCTTGGCGCGGATCGCCTCCAGATCAATCCCCTCCAGCGGTAACACCACCTGCACCGTTCCCACGACACCAGCCATATTTCGCCCTAGATCCTCCGGTAGCGCCTCCACCACCGTTAGCGTCTCCACCCGTGCGAGATGCTGGATGTAAGCGGACGTACTGGTGATGAGCTGCCGTTCGCGATCGCTCTCACTTTGAAAAATCGCCGTCACCTTAGTGCTGGGCTTGATTTCCACCTCGGCGCGAAGATTCCGCACCGTACGAATCGCCCCAAACAGCAACTCAAAATCCTGCTCCAAATCCGGATCAATCAGCGAGGCTACCGCCTGGGGATACGCCTGCGTGGCTAAACAATCCGCCCCGTCCACCTGACAGAGCGTCTGCCAAATTTCCTCGGTGATGTGCGGCAGGAACGGATGGAGCAGCTTGAGGATGCCATCGAGGACGTGGGCGATCGTCTGTTGAGCCACACGACGAGATTCGGGGTGATCCCGATCCTGCAAACGCGGCTTAACTAGCTCGATGTACCAATCGCAAAAATCACCCCAGATGAATTCGTAGAGCGCTTTCGCCGCTTCACCGAGTCCGTAGTCTTCAATCTGAGCGCTGACATCGCGGGTCACGGCATTGAATCGCGAAAGAATCCAGCGATCGGCCAGCTCTAGATCACTCGCCGCCGCAACGCCCAACTGTGCCGGGGTTTGCTCATCGAGGTAGAGCATCACAAACCGCGCTGCGTTCCAGAGCTTATTCGTGAAATTCCGTGCCGCTTCCACCGAAGCCGATTCGTCCGTTTGGCGATCGTAGGCCATGCGGATATCCTGACCCGCGCCCGCCACCTCGCGGATCATGGCGTAGCGCAGCGCGTCCGTGCCGTACTTGTCGATCAAGATCAGCGGGTCGATACCGTTGCCCTTCGACTTCGACATCTTTTGGTTATTTTCATCGCGCACCAAACCGTGGATGTACACATCCTTGAACGGCATTTCGCCCGTGAAATAGCCCGCCATCATCGTCATCCGCGCCACCCAAAAGAAGATGATATCGAAGCCGGTGACGAGGGTAGAAGTGGGGTAATACTTTTGGAAATCGGCGGCGGATTCATCCGGCCAGCCCATCGTTGAAAACGGCCACAGACCCGACGAAAACCAGGTGTCGAGTACGTCGGGGTCACGTTCGAGCTGTACCTCCGCACCGAATTTGGCGATCGCCTTCGCCCGTGCTCGTCCTCGGTTTTCGCCACAATAAACGGGGTCGTCGGCGTGATTTCGCCCTCGGTTTCGCTGACGGCATACCAAGCCGGGATTTGATGACCCCACCATAGCTGCCGCGAAATGCACCAGTCTTTCAGGTTGGCAAGCCAGTCTCGGTAAACCTTTGACCAGCGATCGGGGACAAAACGCGGCGAGTTTTGCTCGTCGAGACACTTCAGGGCGAAATCGGCCAGCGGTCGAATTTTGACAAACCACTGGGTCGAGATCAGCGGCTCCACCGGCACTTTACCCCGATCGCTGAACGGCACAGAGTGGCTATAGTCTTCGGTCTTGACCAGGACACCATCCGCATCTAAACGTTGGATCAACTGCTTGCGAGCCTCGAAGCGATCCAGTCCAGCAAACTCGGCGGCCTGGTCGTTCATCGTGCCGTCTTTGTTCATCACGGTGATGAAGGGCAGATCGTGGCGTTTGCCAATCTCGAAGTCGTTGGGGTCGTGGGCGGGGGTGACCTTGACGCAGCCCGTGCCGAACTCGCGATCAACGTGTTCATCGCCAATGATCGGAATTTCGCGACCGACGATCGGTAACGTTACCGTCTGACCAATCAAATGTTTGTAGCGATCGTCGTCAGGGTTCACCGCGACACCGGTGTCACCAAACATGGTTTCGGGGCGAGTGGTCGCCACTTCGAGATAGCCGCCGCCACGGGTCAACGGATAGCGGAAATGCCACAGGTATCCGGCGACTTCCTTTTGTTCGACTTCCAGATCCGACACCGCCGACTGAGTGGCCGGACACCAGTTCACGAGGTACTGCCCGCGATAAATCAAGCCGTCGTCGTAGAGCTTGATAAAGGCTTCCAGCACCGCTGCCGACAGTCCTGCGTCCATCGTGAAGCGCTCGCGGCTCCAGTCCACCGACACGCCGAGGCGTCGCAATTGATTGACGATCGTGCCGCCGGATTCTTCCTTCCACTGCATCGCGCGATCGAGAAATTGCTCGCGACCAATCTCAAATCGGGTCGTCCCTTCGTTTGCCAGTTTCTGATCCAGGATGGCTTGGACGGCGATGCTGGCGTGGTCGGTTCCGGGAAGCCAAAGGGTGTCTTTGCCCTGCATCCGTTGGTAACGGACGATCGCGTCAATCAATGCCTGCTCGAAGGCGTGACCCATGTGGAGGCTGCCGGTAACATTCGGCGGCGGAATCACGACGCAAAAGGGATCGGCGTCGCTTTCGGGGTTGGCGATAAAGGCTTGGCGCTCCTCCCAGTAGGCTTGCCATTTGGCTTCGCTGGTTTTGGGGTCGTACTGGGGGGGGAGGTTGGCGCTCATGCGGAGTTACGGACAGTAGGTCATTTTGTTGCGCATACGATTATACGGGCTGACCTTGCCCTATTTGAAATAATAAAAGCTGTTACTCCATTTTTTCCACAGCGTGGTTCAAGCACTGATCTATAAATTATTGTCTGCGAATTCAATAAATTGTCGATTCTGTCCTAATAAAATGTCCACATCTGAAGCCCGCAATTTGAGTTCATCATCTACTTCATAATCGGCTTTTGTTCGCTTATTTTGCGCGTTAATTAAAATGCGATGAAACTCGATCGGTACGATGCCAGTCCTGACCAGATCTCGACCAAATGCAGCAATCACAGCAGCATGACTCGAAAAGGTTGAACCTTGCTCCCAGAGAAATGCCTCGGCAATATAAAACAGGGTGTAATAAGCTCGTGATCCTGCAAAATCATAAAACCCTTGCTGGGCTAAAATTGTTGCAGCCTGATAACTTTCCTTGGCTTTTTTAATGAGCTGACGAGACTTCGGCTTCATACCAAGATCCCTTCGCGCTTTACATTAAATAGGAAGGGAGATTCTTGATATTGAAATTGCTCTAAAGATATGAATTGCCATGAAATGACAACATCATAATCCAGACAAACTTGAGTAATAAAGTCAGCCGTTTCATCAATTTCGTCACAGGGATGCATTAATGAATTGAGAATAATAAGTAAATCAATATCAGAGCTATTTTTTGCGTCATCACGTGCCTGAGAGCCATACAAAATTACAGACTCAAGTGCGTCTTGGTAGTGATTAATTAATTCCTGTTTTACTCTATCTAGAATGACTTGAAGCTTAGGGTTTTGCATAAAAATATTCTCAACAATAGTTTGAGTGTATCGAATTGGGTAAGTACTGTCCAGCATTAGAAAAATGTTCACAAATCTTGGATTGTGATAGGCTGTTTTCTGCGATTAAAATTTAGTTCAAGATTTTGAAGATCGGGACATATCAAAAACTAAAAATATCCCGTCATTCTCGCAACTGAGAAGTTGGTAGAATGACAAGCACTAAGATTACGACGCCGAGCCGTAAATTAAACTGGCACCGAGGTCGATCGACCGCAGAAACATCCCGGTTCCTGTGGTTGTATTCACTGCAAGTTCCGACCCCGATCGCGTGTAACCATACAATTCAGACCCGTGAATTGCCAGACCAAAGACCTGCGGAAAACCAATATCACCGATGCGGGTAAAGGCTCCGCTAAGGTCGAAACTATAAAGCACATCGCCGCCTCTCAGTTCCGTACCTTCTGACGTTGCAAAAAATCGATTACTTGCTGTATCAAACACAATGTCACCACTGCTATCAAAGCGAGGATCGGCAATTTGAGCTATTCCCTCAGCCGCTCCCGTCTGTAGATTAATGCGATAAATTGCACCATCATCATCCGTTGCAATCAGATTATTGTTGTTATCAAAATCGAGCGCATCTAGGTTATTTCCAGCCCCTAATAACCCGACAAATTCAGCACGATTTTTTTGAAAATTAATCCGGTAC
Organism: Coleofasciculaceae cyanobacterium RL_1_1; assembly: GCA_012033105.1. GTDB lineage: Bacteria > Cyanobacteriota > Cyanobacteriia > Cyanobacteriales > Geitlerinemataceae > RDYZ01. The sequence goes on along the minus strand of JAAUPN010000162.1, from coordinate 5,058 downwards.
AAACTGGAGGAATTGACGCCCCAAAGTGTACCCGAATCATCACGTGCAATATCCAAAAACGTTCGCCCCACGTCCGTCCCAGTAAATGATCCATCCTGAGCCACAGAACCGACTCGACCATCGGATAGCGCCAGAATCGTTGCAGTTGTCGTGGTTGTCTCTTGGCCTAAATTCGTCGCGAGCAAGTCCGCTGCGGTGGTATTGAGTACCACGGCGACGGGCTGACCGGCGATCGAAACGATCACGGACGCATCCGCATCCACCACCGAGATCGACGCAGGATCAAGGCCATCCGGCGTGACGAGACGATCGACACCAATTGAAAATCCGTGATCACGTCCACCATGCCATCGCCGGTATTACCCACAAAAAACGAATCACGACCAGCGCCGCCCGTAAGCGTATCAGCCCCGCGATCGCCCGTGAGCGTATCATCCCCGCTCCCACCGAGCAGCACATCCCCATCCTGTCCACCGAGCAGCACATCATTGCCGCTACCACCATCGAGTGTGTCGTCCCCCAGATTTCCCCCCAACACATCGTCGCCGTCCCCACCTTCTACGCGATCCCGTCCCTGTCCGCCGAGCAGGGTATCCGCACCGCCATTCCCGAACAGTTGGTCGTTGCCTGCATTCCCCGTGTAGAGGCGGGTGGCATCATCGTCGATCGCGATATCGTCACCACCGAGGAGCAAAATGGCATCGATCGTCGTCGAGTTCTGAAGCGTACGCCGGGTCTCGGGGTTTAAGGCATTAAAGGTAACGGCATCATTTCCGGAGGTCGCGAATGCAAGGTCATAGTCTAGACCGAGAGTGATATCAAGATTCATCGATAAACAGGCGATTCAATCGGATTAATTCTAGTTAATTTACACCACAATTTGTACCTAAAAATATTGATATTTTTGGGATCGTATTTATACGAATAATATTTCGATGCTCATTCTTTTTAGCCTTATAAATACGCAAAAAAATACTTGGATATAGCAAAAAACGATTTGGTTAGGACATATAAAAAAGCTGAGAGCACTGAGCGGAGTCGAAGTGCGGTTTTAAGCTTAGATAAGAGTGTCCTAATCTAATTGCTACCTGCTACATAGCGGTTTCAGGAGTCGTGAGTAACACCAGTCAAGGCAGGAAGACCTATGGTTGAGTAGACTTAGGCGTATCGCGCAAATAGTAAAACCGCTATAGTGCAAAACCTGTTTGTATTTAGGCTCAGATCGTCGCGCTCAGTGAAAACCACACTTCGACTCCGCTCAGTGCTCATTGGAGTTTTTTAATATCTTCACAAACCAAACCGGATTTCGTATGATAGGCGATCTCACCCCACGGTTCGGTAAGGTTGGAGATCTTAAGGCATAGGGGTATAGCTAAAAGCGAAACTCGTAGCGCAGTTCCACGGACTGAGAATTTGCGCCCGTTTCCTCCGTGGCGTTTTGCAGTTGCAGCCCGTTCCAACCGTAATCGTAGGTCAAACGCAGCAGTGAATCGGGTGTTAACTCCAGCGTACCTTCGACCTGTCCTGGAGGAAACACACTTAAACGAGTTAGACCCAAGGCGTGACCCGCGCGATTGACAAAATTATCCACATCGAGCAACACATCCGTCAGTGTCGGCTCGATCGCAAACCGCAGCGCCGCAAACTCAATGAATTCCGCACCCTGGAGCTGGGCGACATCCTGCACGGTGCTGACAAACTGGTTGCCGAGGAGCGCGACTAGGGTTTGGTCGTCGCGGCTGGGGATGCTGCTGAGGTTGACCACTTCGAGCAGGCGGCTTTCGTTACCGGTGTTGCTGGCCTGGACGGCGGCGAGTAAAACTTGGGCGGAACCGTCGAGGCCGAGCTTGACGAGGAGCTGACGCGATCGGCGGTTGGGAATGAGGCTGAGGTCGGGGAGTTCGGTGGTGGCGGGGTCGCGTTGACGGAGGCTGTTGGCGTCGCTTTCGTAGATCAGGGTGGCGAGTTCGAGGTCGATGTCGGGATCGATCGGACTACGATCGGGGGTGAAGCGAATGCGATGCTCACGACCGGGAGCAATGAAGAACAGATTGCTCAGAACATTGACGCGACCACGCTCGATCGCGATCGAGCCGTCGGCTTGGAGATTATCGAGCGTCCCGTTATAAATCCCGTTCAACGCCAGATCACCCACCACGCGGAAATTAAAAATTGGCTCTAGCTCCGCACGGAAGCGATCGCCAATAAACACCGCAAAGTTATCAAAGCGAGGCTGGACTAATGGTGGTGTCTCCGATGGTGGTGGCTCCCAAGCTTCGACGTTGACTAGCTCGCCCGTAGTCTGCTGCTCGATTCTCGGCAAACTTAAGCGCCCATCCGAGACCCCGATCCGCCCACTAATCACGGGACGAAAACCGCTGCCCGCAATCTGCACCTGTCCATCCACCCGACCGCGATAGATGTCCTGGAGATCGAGTTCACCTTGGGCGACCGAGAAGGTGAGCGGTGTTTCGATCGGGCTGCTGCTGGGGTAGAGCGGCAGTGATCCATCCAGGGTGAATTCGCCCTCAGCGACGGAGGCGACCAGTTGATCGACATCAATGATCACCTGCGCCACCGGATCGTAGACGAAGTTAATGTCACCGTCGATCGCCAGGGGAGCGGCGGGTAACAGTGGCGATCGGACGGTGGTTTCGTCGAGCGACACCTGGCCGACGGCTTCGATTTGCGGGAAAAAGCCCACAAACCCAATACTGGCCTGTAAATCTAAATCGAGATCGCCGCTGACATATTCCACGCTGCCACCGCTGAGGGTGGAGAGTAAATTGAGCGCGGGTGTTTTAACTTTGACGGCGATATTGGTGGTGTTATTGTCTGGGGTGAGGGGGATCGGGGTTTGGGCGCGAATGTCGAGCCAGTCGGGGGAGGTGGTGGCAAAGGCGAAGGTGGCATCGGCGTAGTCAAAGCGGCTGGTGATCGGGTCGATCGGTCGGCTATTGAGCACGATATTTTCGACGATCGTTTCTCCCGTGATAGTCGGCTGCGGTCGAGTGCCGCCGATCGCGGCCTGGAGTGAAATCGTCGCGGCGGCATCGAGGGGAAGCGGCACAAAGCGGCGAATGGTATCGAGCTGAAGTCGATCGAGGTTGACGATCACATCTTGTCCAGTTTCCGCAAGTGTCCCGCTGGCCGTCAGTTGAGCATCATCGATCAACACATTAAAGTCGGTGAGACGAACCAGCCCATCGGCATAATTTGCCGCGATCGCAATATCGTCGAGATCCACAAATGCGCCCTCTTCGCGAAAGAAACCGAGACGCGGCTCGATCGCATTAATCGTCGGCTGCAAATACCAGCGCCAGCGATCCGCCGTAAACGCCAGATCGACCCGTGGATCACCGAGGGTTCCGCCGATATCAATCTGGGCGTCGTAGGTTCCAGCAATATCTAGCTCGCGGGGTAGAGCCGGTTGGCGTAGGGCGGTGGCCAGTTGGCGAACGGCATCGCTCGCGGTATCAAATCCGGGGAGTTGGGACAGCAGCGCTAAATCCGGTTCGCCCACGCCGGACACGTCCAGGTCAGCGGCGCTGAAGCTAGGGGCGGCCAGTTGGCGGGTTGCGAGATCATCGACGTTCGACCATTTGAATAAATCTAGTAAATCCTCAAGCTGGCCGTCGTCTACGGTCAGCTCGCCGCGTATCTGGGAGGCCAAAATGGTGTCGATATCGCTCACGGCCAAGCGTCCCTGCGCCACATCGAGCAGATCGAGATCCACTTCGCCGTTAAAGCGATATTGGGTTTGCCCGAGGTTGAATTCAGAGGAGTCCAGGCGAGCCGCCCCATTGTCATAGGAAAAGTCCGCCCGCAAGCTATCGGTCACCAGGTAGCCAACACCGGGCTGATCGATCGCCAGTTGACCCTCTGCCGACAGGTCAAATAAATTCACACTAAACCCGGCGGTGATGTCACCCTGGAGCGGGCCGTTAATCCCGAGTTTGGTGGCGGGCGAGAGATTGAGCAGGTCGAGATTGAACTGATCGAGGCTGATATCGAAGCGATCGCCGCGACGCTCGCCCAGGGCTAACACCGGTTGCGCTTGCCCCGAGCCGTAGCGTAGCTCAAGGCGATCGGGCAAAAACGGACTGAGACAGGCCGATCCCCGATCACAAGGCAGCAGCCGCGCCATTAATCGATCGCGATCGCCCCGTAGGTCAATTTCGATGCGATCGTCGGTACGTGCCACCAGCGATCCCGTGAAGAGCGGATCGAATACCCGATCATTCGCCGCCGCATCCCGGAGCGCCAGATCGCCGAGCAGCGCGATGTTACCCGGCGCGATCGGATCGCTGATTAAATTACGCCCGGTAAACTGCCCGTTAAACGTCACAGCACCGGCCACATTTACCTCCTGACGCCGCGCCAGCCGATCGCCCACCGCCAGGGACACGTCACGTAGGGTCAGCGGCAGACGATCAGAGTCGTATTCAGCGGCAATCTGTAAATCCGCATCGAGATCCGGTTGGGTGAACAGATCGCGCAGCCGGACACCTCCAGACATCTCGACAAATTCGTCACCCAACGCCAGAAAAAGACGGTCAACCGTGACATTGAGGGGGTCAGTGTTGCCCGCAATGGCTAGATCCAGTAGGGGCGAGATCGTTCCCGAAAGGCGGGTATTGACGTTCGCCACCTGGGGAAAAGCGGGACTCCGAATGGGGGATGCGCCACCGGTGAATCTGGCGATCAGCTCCTCGGAGACCGGAATATCGCCCGTCGTTTCAACGAACCAATTGTCCTGATCGGCGATCGTCGTAACGGCGATCGTACCGTCATCGAGGTCAAGGTCGAGATTCGCCCGCAGATTGGGGGTTAGGGTGCGAAAGTCACCGCTCGTTGCAGCCGTGATGAGTGAGGAAATATCGGCATTAAGGGTCGCATCTAAACGCTGCATACGGGTCGCGACGGGCAGGTCTGCGCCAAAACTGCGGGCGATCGCCGCGAGATCGATCGCCCCACCCCGCGCCCCGGCCACCAATTGCCCACCATCGAGGCGTGCATCGGCCAAAATCCCGCCACTACCGACGCGATATCGGCCTG
>JAAUPN010000019.1 GCA_012033105.1 Coleofasciculaceae cyanobacterium RL_1_1 | reverse complement strand
TCGATAAAGAAGACGCCGCGATCCTCGGCATTCTTCAAGGCGTAGAAAGTCGCGACGCCTTCCTCGAAGGAAATCAGCGCACCATTGCGGCGAGTTTCCACGTTGCCGGACATACGGCGGTATTCGAGGAAACTGTGGTTCATGATGCCGTCACCACGGGTGAGACGCATGAATTCACCACGGAAGCCGATCAGACCACGGGCGGGGATGACGAATTCAAGCTGGGCTCGTCCGCCATTCATCTGCATGTCTTGCATTTCGCCTTTGCGTTCGCCGAGACGTTCCATACAGCCGCCGACAGCATCTTCAGGAACATCGAGGACGAGTAGCTCGTAGGGTTCGCTGGGTTGACCGTTAATTTCGCGGAAAATAACCTGCGGCTGTGACACCTGGAACTCAAAGCCTTCGCGACGCATCGTTTCGATCAGAATGCCGAGGTGAAGTTCACCACGACCCGACACGGAAAAGCGATCAGGCGAGTCGGTTTCTTCGACCCGTAAGGCGACATTGGTTTCGAGTTCGCGCATCAGGCGATCGCGCACCTGACGCGAGGTGATGAACTTACCTTCTTGACCGACAAACGGCGAATCATTAATCATGAACGTCATTTGTAGCGTTGGTTCGTCCACCTTGATCAGGGGCAACGCTTGCGGCTCATTCGGGCAGGTAATCGTTTCGCCGATGTTGGCATCCGCAAAACCGGCAACGGCGACGATCATCCCGGCGCTGGCTTCTGGTAGCTCGACCCGCGCTAAACCTTGGAAGCCCATCAGCTTCGAGATCTTCGACTTGACGATCGAGCCGTCCTCGACGATGAGCGCCGCTTGTTGACCGGCTTTGATCGTGCCGTTGTGGATGCGGCCAATGACGATCCGACCGAGGTAGTCGGAATAGTCGAGGGTGGTGACTTGGAGCTGTAGCGGCTTCTCGGGGTCACCAACCGGGGGCGGAACGTGGCGCAGAATCGCTTCAAATAGCGGCTGCATGTCTTTGCTTTCGTCTTCTAGGTCATTTTTGGCAAAACCTGATAGACCGGAAGCAAAGAGGTAGGGGAAGTCACACTGATCATCGTCGGCGCCGAGTTCGATGAAAAGGTCGAGCGCTTTGTCGATCGCGCCAAACGGTTCGGCCTGGGGACGGTCAATTTTGTTGACGACAACGATCGGGCGCAGACCCTTCTCCAGTGCTTTTTTCAGTACAAAGCGAGTTTGCGGCATCGGGCCTTCGTTGGCATCGATGATCAGAATACAGCCGTCTACCATACCAAGAACACGCTCAACTTCACCACCGAAGTCCGCGTGTCCCGGTGTATCAACAATGTTGATCAGCGTTTCTTTGTAGTAAACCGCTGTGTTTTTCGACAGGATCGTAATACCGCGCTCGCGTTCGAGGTCGTTCGAGTCCATCACGCAGATCGGAACGTCTTCTCCTTCACGAAAAATGCCGGACTGCTTCAGGAGGGCATCGACCAGGGTTGTTTTGCCGTGGTCAACGTGGGCGATGATCGCAACATTACGGATCGGGAGAGACATATAGGTTGGGGAGGTTCGCTTGGATTAAGAAAGAGTTTCGATCGCGACGGGACGAGTTATGGTCTACGATGAAATTTGCAGTGATTCATCTCTACGTAGCGCGTGTCACGCTGACAGGTTTCACAGCGCTATGGTCGTGCGCGTACATGTGTAGCGAACTCGATTGACGATCTCAACGTTTGTTCACAGATTGTAACCGATAGACTTGCAATTCCGGCGAAAAAGTGTCAGAGAATGCAGAACAAACGTGCGGAACAAGCGCCGACCAAGGGAGAGAATGTTTCGGTTTGCGGGCAACCCAAAATTGTATGGTTCCGTTTATCCTAGTTTCGATGATTGTTGTCCATGGGGAGGCGAGTTCCGGCCCAGCAGAGTTTTTCGCGGAGTGTTTGATAGTAGGAATAGTCTTCGCGCAGGATAATAAAATTCGCTTCGGCGTTGGCCATCTTGACATCGACCCGTTGTCCTGGCCAAATGGATGTCCCGAGTACGCTATCTGTCCAGAGTTTTGTGCTGAGATCGAGATCCTTGAGAGGCCAGATGCTGACGATCGAGCCGGGGGTAGGATTAACGTCCGACTCGATAAGCTCATCGGGCAGATCGGCGTGACGATGATCGCGTTCATACCGGGATGGACGATCGGCCCGTTGGCGGCGACGGTGTAGCCCGTCGATCCCGTAGGCGTTGCCACGAGCAGGCCATCGCCTTGGTATTGATCGACGATCGCGCCATCGACTTCTAGCTCCAGCGTTGACGTTAACATGCGATTTTCTGCCGACGGACGAATACACATTTCGTTCAGCGCAAAAAATCGATCGCTGACGGGTTCTCGATTGGATCGCGACCCTTCAAAAATTCCAGCTTCGAGCATCATCCGTCGCTGCACGGCAAATCGATCGGACAACAGCCGATCCCAGACGGCTTCGCTATCTTCCATCACATCCAAAGATTCGGTCAGAAAGCCGAGATGCCCACCAATATTCACCGCCAGGATCGGGATGCCCTCGATCGCGAGCTGTCGCGCTGCGGTTAAGGCCGTGCCATCGCCCCCCAGAACGATCGCCAGATCGATCGGTTGGGTCACCGATGCAAGAAAGACCGGATACGGATTGTCTTTCGGGCCACTAGGGCCGAGTAAAACCTTGGAGCCTCGGGCTTCGAGCTGACGGGCATATTGTTCGGCGCAGCGCTTGCTCGCTAGATGACCGGCCTTGTGAGCGATGATGACCTGCTTAAGCTGCATCCGATCGACTCCGTGAAGTTAAAACGTCTCGCTACAGCCATTATTACGAGAAAGGTCGCGATCGGACGAATGGATGTTAAGAACTTTGTCTGAATGTGGCTCCGCGAAGTTCGGCGGAACAATCACGAACACTCTTGAAGTCAGTGGTTAGTATTGAAGAAGACCATCACCACGACCGCGCGTGTCGTTTTGCTCTGGCTGCACCGTATCGTTCCCGGTTTGAGTTTTTAGCTATGATTGCCGATCCTGCTCGCGTATTTCGCACACTACTGATCGTTGATGATCGCGTGTCCGATCGCCACATTTTATTAGAGAAGCTCGATCCGAGGGTGGATGTGGCGATCCTCGATCGTAATCGAGATGGCATCGCGCAAATTTCAGCCCGATTACATGCTCATGCAACCCCGATCGCCCGTCTGCATTTAGTCACCCACGGCGCACCCGATCGCCTGTTCCTTGGTTGTACTCCCCTTGATTTAACGACGCTGCCACACTATGCAGCGGCGATCTCTCGCTGGTCGGAATGGCTGATCGACGATGCGGAAATTGTGCTGTATGGCTGTAATGTTGCGGCGCGATCGGTGCGGCTTCCGCAGGCGATTCATGCGTTAACCGGGGTGCGGGTGGCGGCGAGTTCGACGCCGATCGGGGCGAGTGATCGCGGTGGTAACTGGGAGTTGGATGTACGCATCGGCGATCGGGATCAGGTTTGGGACGATCGTGATCCGGTGTTGTTCGAGATGGCTACACGACAGCGCTATCGATCAACGTTGATCAACCCCACGATTTTTACCGACGAGCCGGATAATCTGGCGCTAAATGCGGGGATTTCTCTCCGGGAGGCGATCGCGTTAACTCCCAATGGCGGCACGATCGAGCTGGCAGCGGGAACCTATCGGATTGAAGATGCGGTAGGGGGCGTCACCGATGAGGATGACAATCAGGTCGGTGATTTTGATATCGTCGGCAAGAGCTTAACGATTCGTGGTGCGGGTGAGGGTGAGACCTTTATCGACGCCCAGCAGCTCGATCGGGTGTTTCACGTGCTGGTGGGGGCAACACTCATGCTTGAAGGGGTCACCGTCCAGAATGGTGGTGACAGTAATGAAGTCAGTGCGGGGGGTGGAATTTTTAATGAAGGGACACTGGAATTAACCGAATCGACGGTCTCCGGTAATGTCGCGGATGCGAGTGGCGGTAGTGGTGGCGGCATTTACAACACCGGGACGGCACGGCTCACACGGGCGACGATATCGTCAAATCGATCGCTGTATTCGGGTGGCGGCATTGACAATGTTGGTGGAACGCTCGTTTTGCTTGAAACGACGATCAGCGGCAACACCACAAGCGAAAAAGGTGGTGGAATTGCGAATCGATCGGTGTATGTCTATGAGCCGATCTATGACTTCGTCGCGGGCAAGGTGGATATTATTAATTCCACGATTTCTGGCAACCAGGTCAGTAATGAATTTACCCTCCCCAGTGGCGGAGGCATATTTAATGCAGACTCTGCTGAACTGCGGTTAATTAACTCAACCGTATCGGAAAATCGCCTCATTTTTAGTGGGTCGGAACCTCCCTATGACAGTTATGGCGGTGGTGCGGGTCTCTTTGGTGATGTGGGCAGTAAAACCACAATCATTCATGCCACGATCGCCGGTAATCTTTCGTCGTTTGGTCGTGGTGGTGTTTTTATTGATGGCTATGTCGAAGGTAGTAATTCCGAGCTAACGCTGACGAATAGCATCATTTCGGGGAATTCTGACCAAGATTTTGCGGTTGGTGATAGTGGCTATATTCAGTTCGATATTCGTGGGGTCAATATTGTGCCGCTGTCCGACGGCAGCTTAGGTATAGGCATCCTGACCGCAGACCCACAGCTTGCCCCACTGGCGAACAATGGCGGCGTGACCCAGACTCATGCCCTACTGGAGGGATCGCCCGCGATCGATACCGCACTACGCAGCGTGGCTGAAACCACAGACCAGCGCAGTCTTGAACGCGAAATTTTGCCTGATATTGGCGCATTTGAGCGGCTCGAAATCATCACCATTCTTGAGTCGGCATACAGTACAAAAGTGCTAGAAGGGTTTAGCGGTGTCGAGGTCGATCCCGATAATTCGGAGGTCGATCATTCGGGATCAAGTGATGGAATCGGTGACTTTTATCTCATCACTTTAAACTATGAGCCGAGTGCAGATGTCACGGTAAATTTAGCCTTTGATTCAGACCTAGTGAGCTTGACTTCGGCAACATTGACGTTTACGCCCGAGGATTGGGATGTACCGCGCTTTATCTTTGTGGGGGCGATCGATGATCGTGAAGATACCGGCCCGCGATCAAGCGCGATCGTTCACAGCAGTGTGAGCGATGATGCGCTTTATTTAATTGATCAAGTCGGTGATGTAACGGTCGATATTGTTGATAATGATGGCAGCCTTGGTGATGTGCTAACGCTACTCAATAAAGTTCTATTTGGGAGCGATCAAAATGATAGTTACACCGGGTCGGAGGAGGTGAATGAAATTCATGGTAAGGAGGGGGTGGATCTGATTTTTGGGCGTGGCGGTAACGATCGCTTATTCGGTGGGGATGATGGTGATGGTCTCAGTGGTGGCGACGGGATCGACTATGTGAATGGAGAAGCGGGGGATGATTTCCTCAGTGGTGGTGCGGGGAATGATGTCATGTACGGTAGCTTTGGTCATGACATCATGAATGGTGATGGGGGCGATGACCTGATGTTTGGTGGCGATGGGGATGATGAAATCTTTGGAGGGGATGGTGACGATACGTTGGTGGGTGGTGCGGGCAACGATATCTTGACGATCGATGGTCAAGGCAGCGATTTGATCGTGGACTATCAACCCCTGAGTGATTCTTTGAGTTTACTGGTGACCGATTCGATCGAGAGTTTACGGGTCTCTCTCAGTGCGGGTAGCACCAATATTTTGGATAGTCGCGGTAACCTGCTGGTTACCCTAGCGGGTGTCTCGATTTCCAGTCTTGATGATCTCACGATTCTGCAAGGGTAATCCTGCGATCGTGTCTTTATGACACCGGCTCGATCGAGTCGGTGTAGGTCGAAGCTTGCAGACGAAACATCCGCGCGTACAATCCATCGCTTGCCATTAACTCGGCATGGGTTCCCACCTCGCGAATGCGCGATCGCTCCAAAACGATGATGCGATCGGCCATGCGCACGGTCGAAAACCGATGACTCACAAAAAATGTCATCCGTCCCCGCGTCAGGTCACGAAACCGCTGAAATAAATCCGCTTCGGCGATCGCATCCAGCGCCGCCGTCGGTTCATCCAGAATCAAAATCGGCGCAGAACTCATAAACGCCCGTGCCGTGCCGATCTTTTGCCACTGTCCGCCCGATAGATCCGTACCACCGCCAAACATCTTGCCGAGCTGGGTCTCAAAGCCATGCGCCAGGGCGGAGATCGTCTCCCGCGCTCCGCCGTCGTCCGTGGCTTGATTGAGCCGATCATCGTCGTCAAGCTCGATCACGTTGCCAAAACCGATGTTATCGCGAGCGCTGAGGCTGTAGCGGGAAAAATCCTGGAAAATAACGCCGATATTGCGTCGTAGCTCGGTAAGGTCAAACGCCGTGAGGGGGATACCGTCGATCGCAATTTCGCCCGAGTCCACGTCGTAGAGCCGCGTCAGAAGCTTCAGGAGCGTCGTCTTACCCGCACCATTGACGCCCACAAGGGCAATATTTTCGCCCGGTTTGACGTGGAGATTTAGCTCGGAAAGGGTCGGCTGGTCTGCGCCGGGGTAGGTAAAGCTGACGTTGTGGAGATCGAGGCCGTGGACGATCGGGCAGGGAAACGATCGCGATCGATCAGGCGAAATCACCTGCGGTTCAAGACTGAGAAACTCGAAATATTGCGAGACGTATAAATTGTATTCGTAGGTCTGAGAAATACTGGTGAGCAAACTTTGTAGCGTGCCTTGAGCCTGCTGAAACGCGCCGGTGTACATCGTGAAATCCCCGAGGGAAATCATCCCCTGCACCGTCCGCACCGCTGCCCAGGCATAGGCCACGTAGTAGCCCAAATTCGCAACGGCTCCCGCCCCGCCCCGTATGGTGGCAAAGCGTCGCGCGAGCTGTGCCGATTGTTGGTTAAACTCGTCACGAATGGTGTACCAGCGATCGAGCAGATGCCCACCAAGACCAAACAAGCGTACTTCTTTAACAAAGGAATTTTGCGTTAGAACTTCCTGCAAATAGGAGGCTAAACGTCCCGCTTGCGTTTGGCTACGACTGAGCCAAAACCGCCGACCCGAGAAATTAACACCAACCCACAGCGCTGGAATCGAACTCGCGAGCAAAATCAGCATCGTCAGCGGGCTAAAGCCCAGCAGCAGCACCAGCAAGCCGGTAAAACTGAGCAAATCACCGAACAAACTGGCGAGCGTGCCGACCATCCTAACGGGGTAATCGCTACCACTTTGTTGGGCACGGTTGAGAATGTCGTGAAATTTTGCTTGCTCGTAGTGCGATAGATCGAGGCGAATCGCATGGTCAAGCAAGCGGCGATTGGCATACAGCGCGAAACGATCCTTGAGAATTTGTAATGTGTAGCTGTTGGCTTGGTTAAACCCTTCAGCGAGCAAGCTCAATCCGAGGCGAAAGCTGAGAAATAAGGCGATCGTCGGCCAATCGATCGCCGCTCCAGGGGGCTGGGTGGCATTGTTGAGAATCGTATCGACCACGAGTTTGGTAACGTAGAGCTGTAAAGCAGGCAAGGCTGCCCGTAGGAGTGTTACCGTTACCGTGGCACAGCAATAACGTGGGGCTGCGTGCCACACTAGGCGCAAGAGGCGAGGCGTACTCGCGATCACGACCCAAAATCGAGTGGTCTTGCGGACAGGAGAATGAGGCACAATGGGGCTGATAATCAATTCCGGCTGATGTTCGATCGCAAACCCAATCGCTAACGATCTTGAGTCCTGCTGCTGTGACCTTAAAATTGAGGCTAGACACTCAGTCTATCTAGGGATTGTGACACGGTGTGTGCTTGGCGGTTATCGTGTGACCCATGAAGGTGTACTACGTTGTCGATACAGCGCTGGGGTAGAAAGCAAAATCGTTGGTTAACCCGATCGTTAGCTTTTGTGTCGGTCTGGTTTGTCATCCCCCTAGGTTCCGTTATGGGTCAATCTGACGATCAATCGTGGTTGATAGTTAAATATCTGCACCATCTGTGACATCTGTGATATCTGTGACCACCGGCATTCGATCGAACAACAGATCGAGCCAATTTCCGCCTTGCTTTCCGCCGATTTGTCCGTTCACGCCTCGTCGCCCTAAGCGTTTCAGTGCGTCACCATGATTCTCTGTCTCAATCCCGATTGCAAAGCCCCGCGTAATCTCGACGGCGCAACGCACTGCCAAAACTGCGGCTCGCAATTACGTTTGCGGAATCGCTACAGACCGATCGAAGCCCTGGCTCAAGGGGGATTCGGGCGTACCTATCTGGCAGTCGATGAGGATCGACTCGATACGCCCTGCGCGATCAAACAACTCTTGCCGCAATCCACCGGCACGGCGATCGCCCAGGAAACCCTCGACAAAATGATCGACCTGTTTTTCCAAGAAGCAACCCAGCTCTCCAAACTGGGCGAACATCCCCAAATCCCGACCCTGCTCGCATTTTTGAGCAGGACACCCAGATGTTCCTCGTGCAGGAATACATCGACGGCGAAACCCTGTGGCACGAGATGGATCGCGAGGGAGCCTTTGACGAGCAAAAGGTGAAACAGGTGCTGGTTCAGGTGCTGCCCATTTTAAAATTTGTCCACCATTACAACGTGGTGCATCGGGATATTACCCCCGTCAACATTCTGCGGCGGCGTCGCGATAATCGATTGGTGCTGATCGATTTTGGTGTGGCGAAACAGTTATCCCAAACCGCGATGGCACAGCCCGGAACCAAGGTGGGAACCGTGGGCTACGCGCCGATCGAGCAGCTTCGTAGCGGTCAAGCCTACCCGGCTAGCGATATCTACAGCCTCGGTGTCACCTGTCTGCATCTCCTGACCAAAACCCGCCCGGATACGCTATTTGACCCGTTGCACGGTTGGCGCTGGAAAGAAATCCTAGCGCAGCGGAACCAGTCGATTTCACCGCGTTTAGCCTACATTCTCGACAAGATGACGAAGGATATGGTGGCTGATCGCTACCAAAGCATCGACGAAATTATTCGCGATTTCAAAGCACCCGGACGGACGAAATCCAAACAAACCGCCCAAGCCAGCCAGACGGCTCAGTCGTCTCAAACCCAGCGAACAACCGGAACACCGCGCTCACGTACCGGCGCATCGATTCCGCCGTCACACCCCGGATCGACGCTCAATCGCGCGAGCCTGGATCGATCGCGTCCTCCTGCGAGTCGCCCCCAAACCACTGGCGGCCAAATGCGCGTCCCCTCCTCCTCGCCGCAAAATACGGGCGGCGCTCGCAGCCCGATGCCCAACTCCACGACCCGATCGGGGCGTCCGGTCGTGCCCATTTCTCAAGTTCCGATGGGAGGACGCGATAGCGCCTGGCAGTGCGTTGCGGTGTTTGACTCTCCGGCTTCGGTGATTACCTCCGTTGCCTTAAGTGCGAATGGCATCTGGGCGGCAGGGGGCTGTCTCGATAACAGCGTGCAGGTGTGGAACCTCCAGGATAATCAACTCACCCATTCCCTCAACCAACATCGCAAGGCGGTCAATGCGGTGGCGATCGCGCCGAATTCTAAAGTCTTGGCGAGCGGTGGCGATGATGCGATCGTCCATCTGTGGAATCTGCAAACCGGCGAGCATTCCAACGCGATCGGCGAGCATTTGCGGGATGTGACGTCCTTGGCCTTTTTCCCCGATGGGGCGACCCTAGCCTCGGGCAGCAAAGATCGCAGCACGATGCTACACCCGATCAAACCGGGCGGGCAGACCGCAACGCTGGCCGTAAAAACCGGCACAATTAAGGCGATCGCCGTGTCTGGCAACGGTCGTTACCTCGTCAGTGGTGGTCTCGACAATAAGCTCTACCTTTGGGATCTCACGACCAAAACCTTAATCAATACCCTCTCGGGTCACCTCAATTCCGTGCTGGCCGTTGATATTAGCCGCGATGGCAAAACCATTATTAGTGGCAGCAAAGACCGGAGCATTCGGGTTTGGGATGCGGAGACGGGCAAGGAAACGGGGGTTCTGACCGGCCACATGTGGGATGTGAATGCAGTGAAATTTATGCCCGATGGTCGTCATTTGGTCAGTGCGAGCAGTGATAAGACGGCAAAACTCTGGTCACTACGCACGCAGAGAGCCTTTGATACGCTGGATGGTCATCTTGGGGCAGTGCATGGTGTGGATGTGAGCCGTGATGGCCGCATGATCGTGACGGGTGGTTGGGATAAGACGTTGCGGGTTTGGTCGCGGATTGTGTAGGGGGGATGGACGATCGCAGCACTGGCACGATCGTCACGACTTGACCCGATCGATCCCCGTCCAGGGCGTAATCTGCTACGGTCTGAAACCGGAAACAGACGAGATTTCGTAATGTGACGGATTACGGCTAGGCGATCTGCGCTCCTAGATTTCCCTCGCTCACATCTATACCATTCACTTTTCCTTGCTCTTTTGGCTGCACCCATACAGCCATATACACAATGCAATTCATTCACCTTTGCCTTCAGCGCCTTCGATCGGCTCTGAAACCACGGTCTCGTTTCAGCTTTGGTGCGTTTCAGGTTGGGTCATTTCCGATAGGGCGTCTGCAATGGCGTCGCTTAATGGTGACCCTCGCCCTGGTTGTTGGGTTACTGCTCCCCCAAGTGCTTCAGGTGAGACGCGCGAATGCGATCGATCCAGTCTTTGCGAATGCAGACATTTCCCACACCCGCGAATTTCGCGGCGTTTGGGCGGCATCGGTGGTCAATATCGATTGGCCGTCGGCGTCTAATCTGAGTGTGGAACGGCAACAAGCCGATCTAATTGCCATTCTCGATCGAATGCAATCGCTTAACCTCAATGCCTTAGTGTTGCAGGTTCGTCCCGCCGGTGATGCTCTCTACGCTTCGGATCTGGAGCCTTGGAGCTTCTGGCTGACCGGGGAGCAGGGTCGCGCTCCCTCGCCCTACTACGACCCGCTGGAATTTGCGATCGAAGAAGCCCACGCCCGTGGCATCGAACTGCACGCCTGGTTTAACCCCTACCGCGCCAAGCTCGGGTCAAGCTATCGCCTCTCACCGGACAACATGGCGAACCGCTTCCCGCAGTACGCTTACCAATACGGCGATTTGATTTGGATGGACCCCGGCGCTGCGGTGGTACAACAACAAACCTACAACGTGATTCTCGACGTGACCCGTCGCTATGATGTGGACGGGATTCACCTCGATGATTACTTCTATCCCTACCCCAAAGCCGGGATCGAATTTCCCGACAGCGCCACCTACAACGCCTACCGTCAAACTGGCGGAACCCTCGGACGCGACGACTGGCGACGCCAAAACGTCAATCTTCTGGTTGAGCGCTTATACAGCGGCATCAAAGCCGAAAAGCCGAATGTAAAATTTGGCATTAGCCCGTTTGGGATTTATCGTCCCGGCCAGCCCGCTGGAATTTCGGGCATGGATCAGTACAGCGAGATTTACGCTGACCCCAAACTCTGGCTGCAAAAGGGCTGGATCGACTACATGGCACCGCAGCTCTATTGGCGCATTGACCAAGCGGCGCAAAGCTATCCGCGTTTACTGGAATGGTGGACGCAGCAAAACACTCTCGATCGTCACATTTACACCGGCAACTACCTCAGCAAGCTCGATAACCAAGATTGGGATCTCGATGAGTTTCGCCGTCAGGTGGAAATCTCGCGCGGGTCTGCGGTGGTCAACAACGGCTCCTTGGGCAATATTTTCTTTAGCCTCAAGGTGTTCATGCAGGATTGGTACGGTGTGAATGCGTTTTTCCGGCGAAATATCTACCCGACACCGGCGTTAACGCCAGCAATGCCCTGGTTGGATGCGATCGCGCCCGATCGAGTCGAAGCGAGCAACAGCGCCGCCGGTCAAATTTCGTGGGAACCGAATTATTCAGAAGCCCTGAAGGGGTTGGCGCTGTATAAGCAAGCTGGCGAAAAGTGGACGTTGCAGCGTATCCTACCGCCGACGGCGACCCGTGCGGATGTACCACCGGGAACCTATGCCCTACGTCCGGTCGATCGAGCCGCGAATGAAGGTGAACCCAGTATCGTGACCGTACGCGGTTTCCGTCGCGCCGGGGCGTAAGGTTCGATCATTCCGACCCGTCCGAGAGTCGATGCCCTCTTCAGAAGTCGGAGTTCTCGAAGAACTCCGACTTCTCCTTTCGGTGACCCGTGTTAGGGACTTGTGCATAACACTGTAGAAGGAGAATGTGGAAATGATCACCCTGCTCACTACTTCGATCGAGAGGAACTCCGATTTCCGTAAGATCCTGAGTGTGAGAGCGATAGAGTAAGGTGATACTTAACCGACCACCCCTCAAACGTTCATGCTCTGGCAATCGGGTTTAATCCTCAACAACACCTACCGGATCGATCGACAATTCGATGGTGGTAGCGTCGGTGTCGTCTACCAAGCGACGGATCTCAAGCAAAACCGGACGGTGGCCATCAAAACGCTGAACCCGACGCAAACTGCGGGCGATCGCTTCCAGCAGAAACAGGTCAACTTCATTAACGAAGCGATGAAGCTTGCGAAGCTTCAGCATCGTCACATTGTTGAAGTGTTTGAGGTGGTTGAATCCGATGGTCTGTTCGGTATGGTAATGGAGTTTGTCAAAGGCGACAACTTGGCGGAATGCCTACAGCAACAAGGTCAGCCATTTTGCGAGTCGATCGCCCTGGGCTACATCCAGCAGATCGGTGAGGCGTTGGTGGTGTTACACGATCGCGGGATGCTACACCGGGATGTCAAACCCCTAAACATTATGCGGCGAGCGGCCAACCCAGCGGAAGCGGTGTTGATTGACTTTGGCTTGGCACGAGAGTTGGAGTTTGGCGTAACCCAAACCTTTACGAATGTGGGAACCCCTGCCTATGCTGCACCAGAACAGTTTCATCAGCAACGTGAAGCGCAGGTGAAACCCGGAGCCTATACCGATGTGTACGGGTTGGCGGCAACGCTGTATGCATTGTTAACCAACAAAAATCCATTTCCGGCGGAGTTTCGGTTACAGGGGGCGTCATTAATTCCACCGCACCAGCAAAATAGAGCGGTGTCGCAGCGAGTGAGTCAGGCGATCGTTCGAGGTATGGCACTCGAACCGTCGGAGCGATCGGCAACGGTCGGCGAATTTTTAGAAGATCTGGGGCTTGGGATACGGCAGCCCGCATCGCCAACGACATCACCAACGACGATAGCAAAGATTCCGTTACAACGGTTTCGGGCAAACACGGTGGAACTCGATCGCCGGGGAAACATCACCCAGCGCCGGACGATCCATCCAGAATATTTTACCGAACAGATCAACGGCATCGGAATCGATATGGTGTCGATCGCGGGGGGTCGATTTTTGATGGAGTCCCGAACTGCCGAAACAGACCGCAATGAGCGGGAAAGCCCGCAGCCACATCACGTCATGATTCCCGCGTTTTTCATGAGCCGATTTGCCGTCACCCAAGCCCAGTGGCGAGCCGTCGCCCAACTGCCGCCGGTCAAGGAACATCTCGACCCCGACCCCGCCAACTTCAAGGGCGATCAGCGCCCCGTTGAGCAAGTGAGCTGGGACGATGCCCAAGAATTTTGTCGGCGTTTGTCTCAGGCGACCGGCAAAGCCTACCAACTCCCCAGTGAAGCCGCCTGGGAGTATGCCTGTCGTGCTGGAAGTATGACGCCGTTTGCCTTTGGAGCAACCTTAAGCACGGATCTCGCCAACTACGACGGCAACTATGTTTACGCCGACGGCAGGCAAGGCCTACGGCGACAAAAAACCACCCCTGTTGGAACCTTTGTGCCGAATACCTGGGGTTTATACGATATGCATGGCAACGTTTGGGAGTGGTGTGAGGATAGTTGGCGTGGTAGCCACAACGATGCACCGGTTGATGATTCCGTGTGTTTGGAGAGGTCTTCAGAGTTCAAAATTTTGCATGGTGGCTCCTGGAATGATATTCCGTGGAGCTGCCGATCGACGAATCGTTACTATTTTTCGCGCGGTCTGCGTCTCAACCTCATTGGTTTTCGTCTCTTTCTACCCAATACTTAAGCAGGCACCACGAAAGAACGATCATTGACTTACCCGCTCCAATCCTGTCCAATTCGGATCGCGATCGCCCATGACCCAAGCTCAAATCGCGTCGCTCACGTTAGAACAGTTTCTCGCGCAACCCGAAACCAAGCCTGCGAGCGAATACCATGCGGGAGAAATTCATCAAAAGCCGATGCCCCAAGGTAAACACAGTTACCTCCAATCTGAACTGACGGCCTGCATTAATGCCGCGTTACGAAAATCTCGCATTGCCCGCGCTGGGGCGGAGCTACGCTGTACCTTTGGGAATCGTTCGATCGTCCCGGATATTGCGGTGTTTACCTGGGATAAAATCCCGCGTGATGCGGATGGTAACGTCGCGAACCAAAACAGCAATCACTTGGTTATCGCGCACCAATTGAGTCGTCAGCTTGTGAAGGAAATCTTTCCGAGTGTCCGCAATTTCGGCATGCAGTTTGGCGACCTTGAGCCGTGCTTGATACCGATTATTCGAGCCTTTCAGTTTCCGGGACAGTGCCTTTTGCGCGTTGCGAAGGCGTTTTGTACTTCGCCTTAAACGTTTTGGGGATTGGCAACCTTTTCACCTGTACTCAGCGTAACCAGACGGCTAACGCCCAAATCGATCCCAACTTGGTTGGAGCTGACGGGAAAGGAACGGAGCTGACTTCATTCAAAAAATCAAGCTCGTCCTCTTGTTTCCACTCCGTTAGCAATGCCGACGTTTCTTTGTAACCGATCCGCTCTTGCCTTTGATACCAGCCTTCAGTCCTTGCGGACAAAGCGCGGTTGTAGACCAGACGAGTACAGCCCAACGTTCGCCGTAACAGATTTTCCTGTTCGGCAGTTGGGTAGAAACGGTATCGGTAGGCTCGTTGAGTCATGCTTAAGTTTTAGCGCATACACTGTAAAGCCGTCCTAGACTTGGACTGAGCTTGTCGAAGTCAGGACGGGGCTTTAGACCCATTCTTCTGATAAACCATGATCCCGTCTAGCAACACCCAGCGCACCACCGTGGACACCATCGCCCGAACCTCATACCGATCGACCGTTCTGCGCTACCTCCTCCTCAGTGCGATCGCCGTGCTGATGTTGTTTCCTCTGCTTTGGCTCCTCAGCACCGCGCTCAAATCCCCCGACGAAAACATCTTCCAATTTCCGCCGGAATTTCTGCCGCGCCGCCCCACCTTCGCCAACTTTACCCGCGTTTGGCAAGCCGAACCCTTCGGGCGTTACCTGATCAACAGCACGATCGTCTCTGGCCTAACCGTCCTGCTGAACCTGCTATTTTGCTCCCTCGCTGCCTATCCCCTGGCGCGGCTACAGTTTCGCGGCCGATCGTTCCTGTTCGCCAGCGTCGTCGCCACGATCGCCATCCCCTTCCAGATTGTCATGATCCCGCTCTACGTCCTGACGGTACAACTGGGCTTGAAAAATACCTATTTCGGCGTGATGTTGCCCGCGATCGCCGGAGCCTTCGGGATTTTCCTGCTGCGTCAAGCCTTCGCGAGTGTGCCGAAAGACCTGGAAGAATCGGCGCGGCTCGATGGGTGTTCCGAGCTGGGTATCTGGTGGCACGTGATGTTACCCGCCGTCCGTCCCGCGATCGCCACCCTCGCCACGTTTACCTTTATCGGTTCCTGGAGTGATTTTCTCTGGCCGCTGATCGTCCTCGATCGCCCGGAACTCTACACCCTGCCCCTAGGCGTTTCAAAATTAGCCGGATCATTTGCCCTGGATTGGCGGGCGATCGCGGCTGGGTCGATCATCTCGATCGTGCCGGTGTTACTCGTATTTGCAATTTTGCAACGCTACGTCGTGGCCTCCGATGCCGCCAGTGGAATTAAAGGCTAAACGCACCCCGAGATTTGACGGATAATGACCACGGGTTTTCCCGCTGTTCTTCGCCCCTAGGCTTGCTGTGAAATTTACGTTCATCCTCGACCCGCTCGATCGCCTCGATCCCGGCCACGATAGCACCGTTGCCCTGATGGAAGCCGCCCAAGCTCGCGGTCATGCGGTCTACGTCGCCCAGGCGGCATCCCTCGGAGTGACCGCCGGTCGTGCGTTCGCCGCCGTGCGTCCCGTGCGTTTCACGCCTGTAACCTTGAATGAGGCGGGCGATCGATGGTTGGCGGTACGCGAATGGTTTGAATACACCGACGCCGCCAGCGTGGTGGATTTGGACACGATGGACGCGGTGTTTATGCGTCCCGATCCGCCGGTCAATACGCCCTACCTCTACGCCACCTACATTCTCGACTCCATCGATCCGAGCAAAACTCTGGTCGTTAACCGTCCCGCCGGTCTCCGTCAGGCCAACGAGAAAATGTACGGCCTTCAGTTTACGGAATTGATGCCCACAACGATCGTCTCTGCCGATAAAGACGTGATTCGTCAATTTGTCGCCCAGCAAGGTCGCGCCGTCCTCAAGCCGATCGGGGGTATGGCCGGTGCTGGGATTTTATTTTTGGAAGACGGCGATCGCAACTTTAACTCGATGGTTGAAATCAGCACCCAGAGCGGCCAACTGCCCGTGATGGTGCAGCAATTTTTACCCGCCGCCAAAGATGGCGATAAGCGAATTATTTTGCTCAACGGCGAGCCGATCGGTGCGGTGAATCGCATCCCCACCGGTAACGAGTTTCGCGGCAACATGGCCGTTGGGGGTCGCGTCGCCAAAGCAGAGATCACCGACCACGAGCGCCAAATGTGCCAGACGATCGCGCCGATCCTGCAGCGCGACGGCCTCTACTTCGTTGGCTTGGACGTGATTGGCGGTTACATCACTGAGATTAACGTGACGAGTCCCACCGGTATCCGCGAGATCGATCGCCTCGATCGCGTCAGCCTCGGTGACCAGACGATTGCCTGGGTTGAAGCCCACTGTCCTGATCACCCAGCTTAAGTCGCCATATTTTGACGTTTAGGTCGATTCTCGTAACCCAAACACCATTTTTCTGTGAATTTACGTGGATTTGTGAGTGTTGACCGACAGAGACAAGACATCTTGTGAACCATTCAAGCAAGAGAGCGATCGCCGTCTGCGCATAATTGCCTGATCTGCTGATGGCCTCGCTATTGAAAATTCGGTTTGATCCGTGAGTGTATGCTGAAGTCAAACCTGATCTCTAAGGGTGCGTTAATCCGGAACTTTTATAGCTCTAAACCCCTTGACGTCTCGATTTTACGATTCTAGCCCGGAGACACCACTATCTTTTCGTTAAACGCATACATTCCGCAATTAACTAGGATATACTGAAGCGCTCTCCGTATCATTCCCGTAAAATTGATCGTAATCTAGGGTTTAGCAGGTGAGCCTTACCGATCGCCAACGGTGCGATCCGCTTCGATTCCGGTTTTTGAGTGAGTCTATGGTTGCTTCTACGTCCTCGCTTTGTATTTCTGACGGTGCTGATTCTCTGGTTCAACAAACATGGCAACTTTTGAGTACCCGCAGTCGTTTGTTGAAGTCTCTGCTCAAATCCTATTGGGTGTGGCAAATTCCGGGATTGAGTCGGTGGGTCGTTCGCCTCGCCTGGTGTCAAGTAGGGTCTGATCGGGATGGCTACTGCAATAACTGCGACGATTTTCGAGCCACGATCGAGCTAGCACGGCAATTAATTGAAGACCGCGAAACCCTACGCCCTTTACTGGCAGAAGAACCTCGATTACGCGATCTCCTAGATGCGATGGATAACAATAGCTGGGTTCGCGTGGAAGTCGTGAGTTATTACGCAGACTGTTTACGCGATATTGAACGTAGAAATTGCTAGCCGTCATTTCATAGCATTCTTAAGACTATAGTTTTCAGACGATCAGTTTCTGCTGAACAAGCTCAAACACTTACAACCTCAAAAATGCTTGATTGCATCCTTCAAGCGAATCAATAGAAAGTATAGAAAAAGCTAGTTTCTTACAAGAAGAAACTAGCTTTTGAGGTTGTTAGGGGAAGGATAGGAACGCGCAGAAACCGATGTTATTTTTGGACGACCAGCTTGACATTGGCATTTTGCAGGCCGGGGCGGCGAACTTCCGCTAGGGTTTTGTTAACTGCGTATTTCTGATTAATCGAGTTGATCAGTTCCGTTTGGTGTGCTTTTTCGCGACGCCCCAGAGGTCTGCGATCAGGTCGAAGGAGCCATCGCTGTTGCGCGACCAACCGAGGTCATAGTCGCCTTCGAGGACAGCGACGATGTCGGCACGAACACGCTGGCCGTTGTAGCCACGAATGTCAGCTTCGGTCTTGGTCTGGATGCCGAGATCGCTCAGAGCGGATTTGAGAACGGTGGCGTCGGTGATTTTGGTGCGCAGGGTGCTGAAGTGAGACATGAGGGATTCCTCCTAGGGGATTGCAAACGTGCTTGGTGTGTTTGGTTTGGTTATAAGTGCCGGGAAGGCACGGGCTGTTAGCTCGGGTGGTGAAGCCGGTGAGCTAACCTTTGCCCGCTCGATCGTGTGTTGAGAGTAGCGATCGGACGGGAAAGCTTTTAGGATTCCATGCGCTGGTAGTCAGCCATGGAAGACGCGGCGGGTCGCGCTCGCTGTCGCGCCCAGTCTCGCAGTGCTGTCACCTGCTCGGTCATCGTCTTGGAGAGCGGCAACGTCGATTTGACGGCGGCGATGATATCGAGCTGGGTGAATTCGCGATTTTGGGCAAAGGCTTCGTACATCGCGGCGACGATCGCTTGTTCGATCTCAGCTCCGGAGAAGCCCTCGGAGACTTTCGCGAGCTGGTTGAGATTAAAGCGATCGATCTGTGGGCGACGCTTTTCGAGGTGAATTCGGTAGATGTCTTCGCGCTCGTCAACGTTGGGCAGATCCACGAAGAAGATTTCATCGAAGCGACCTTTACGGAGGAATTCGCCGGGGAGGCGATCGACGCGGTTGGCCGTTGCCATGACGAACACGGGCGAGGTCTTTTCCTGCATCCAGGTTAGGAATGAGCCGAAGATTCGGCTAGAAGTTCCACCATCGGAATCCGCTGATCCTGCACCACCCGCAAAGGCTTTGTCGAGCTCGTCGATAAATAGAATTGCGGGCGAAATCGACTCGGCGGTTTTCAGTGCATTGCGTAGATTGGCTTCCGATCGCCCAACCGTGGAGCCATCATAGACACGGCCAATATCGAGACGTAGCAGCGGCAACCCCCACAGACGCGAGGTCGTTTTGGCGATTAGCGATTTACCGCAGCCCGGAACTCCAAGAATGAGCATTCCCTTGGGCTGGGGGAGGCCATACTCCCGCGCTTTTTCGGTAAAGGCACCCGATCGCTGAAATAGCCAATGCTTCAGTTCTTCGAGACCGCCGATCGAGTCGATCGTTTCGTCTTCCTCGATGTACTCCAAAATGCCGTTGCGCTTGATGAGTTGCTTCTTTTCCGAGAGAACAATCTCAACTTCTGCTTCGGTCAACTGACCGGCTTTAACGCAGGCTTTGCGATACACCTTCTCGGCTTCATCTTTCGTTAAACCTAACGTCGCCGTTAGCAGCTTTTCACGCGCACTCGGAGTCGGTCGTGGGCTACTGCTATCGAGCAACTGGGTATTCAGCACCCGGTTAAGCTCACCCATATCCGGCAGATCGAAGTCAAGCACAACGACCTCTTTCTCCATCTCCGTAGGGATATTCTGCACCGGCGACATCAGAATGATCGATTTATCGCTGCCCTTAAAGTAAGCTACTGCATCCCGCAGAGAGCGGGTCACACTGGGGTTATCCAGGAAAGGGTGTAGGTCTTTGAAGATGTAGATGCCAGAACCCTTGTGGCGCACAACCCAATCCAGTGCCGCCTCTGGGGAAATCGTATTGTGTGGACTACCACCCGAGGCTTCGTTGACTTCGCTCAGTCCTTTGGTCACCGTCCAGGAAAATACCCGTGGAAGCGATGGCAACGACTTTGCTAGGATCACGATCGATTGCTCTGCCCGTTCCTCCTCAAAAGTTACGAGGTAAATCAGGGGATATTGAGCTTGGATGAGAATATTTAGCTCTTCTCTCATGGGATTGACCTACGTACGGAGGACGGCAAGGGACTACATAGAGCCTGAAAAGTCGAGGAATCAGTTGCTAGGGTCAAGAACGTTGGTTAACCCCAGAGCTAGATTAAGGTGTGACCTTTTCTAACTAGCAGGTAACGAGGTTACCTTCACCGGCGGATCGATCAACCTGAGGGCTGATCTTCAGCTCGTCAGCCGCCTCGTCTTCGAGCAGACTTGACACGCTGGTGACTGAGACCAGATCACCATCACGAACCACAACGGGGGTTGCACAATCGGGGCAGTGATAGAGTCTATGGTTCTGACCGATCGAAGCTTCGATGTCCGCGATCGCCTCGGGATGCTCTAAGTAAAAGAGTAAGGCACGTTCTGCGAGTGAGGACATGGGTTCACCGTTGATCGCCGCGCGAATCTTAAGATTGCGATGCAGATCAGGAGACAGATATAACGTGACCTTTTGTTTGTCTTGCATACGTTTTTTGGGTGTTTCGACCCCTGTATGAACTTGAATATAACGATCCTACACGGAAGCGTCAAGACAGAATAGCGTTATGACGCTTTTTTTGTAACGTTTGTTTACATAAGTGGGATTACGGAGGGAAGGGCTGCGGGTTTGTATGGCTCGAAGGTTGGCTATGTGTGGGCTATGTGCTGGGTATGCGTGACCTGAGGTGAATTTACGGATTGGGGAGGTTTAGGCGGTGAGTGTACCGATGATGTCCCGTTTCAGGTGAGAATGTGGATGGCTCGGGTTGGCGCGATAGATGGATCGTCGTCAAACTGGTTTACAAACTATCTTTAACAAGCTGCTCTAATCGTATTCATGAACGACGTTGAAACCACATCAAGCCTATTTAGTACTGCCGATTTTGCGATCGCGACCCAGTACACCCTCGAACTTGCCGGAGTTTTCGCCGTTTTAACGATCCTTGCGTTCGTTTTTAAGTGGGGTTTTCGCTATCGTCTCGTCGGTGTCACGAGTTTTACGCTGGTTCTGACCGGGGGGCTCTTCGCGCTGAGTATTGTTCCATTTACGCCAACGATCGTTTCGGGGGCAACCTCCTATAAGCTCGTGTTTGACAATGGGGGATCGCGGATGACGATCGCCGTTGCTCCGGATACGACACCGGCGGCAGTCGAAGCAACATTACAGCAAGTTGTCTTGAATAAAACCACCTATGGTCGTGCCGGTCGTGAGTTGGAAATCCGGGCGCGAACGATCGTTCATCCCAATGACAAGACCTCCGAAGCGCTCTATTTAGGCCGTGCCGTACGGGCGTTATCGAGTACTGAAGACAACACCATCAACATTCAGCTTGATGATGCTGCCTTTGCCAAGCGCGATCGCATCCTCGCCAGCCGCTAGACCGAGCGATCGCGGGTGATGTTTTCCCGTCGGTTAGTTCTTTGGATCGACGTGTGAATCGATGGGTGAATCAACACGTAAATCGACGTGCTTGAGTTGAATCTAACGAACTCCCACAAATGAACCGACTCTTGAACCAATTCTTGATGCATGGGTGGATGTCACTGGCGGGATACATCAGTGGGGGACTGGTTCTCACAGTGATCGTGATTTTGGGCTGTGGTGCGTATGTGCGGTATGTGACGCGGCAGTATCGCGTGAATACACCGGACAAAGCTTCGGTGTATCCGGTGGCGATCGTCTTTGGGGCGGGGGTTTGGGCGGATGGTACACCGACGCCAATGTTGGCCGATCGCGTGCGGGCAGGGGTGGTGCTGTATCAGTTGGGCAAGGTGGATCGGCTGTTGATGTCCGGCGATAATCGGGTGCCGGAGTACAACGAGGTGGGCGCGATGCGACAGTTTGCGATCGATCACGGTGTTCCCGCTGCGGTGATCGCGGTGGATCGATGGGGGCTGAATACGTACGCGACCTGCGATCGGGCGCGGCGTGAGTTTGGCATCGATCGCGCCATCTTGGTGACGCAGGAGTATCATTTGCCGCGAGCAGTTTATATTTGCCGTCGTTTGGGGATCGAGGCGATCGGGGTTGGGGTGCGAGATTGGGGGGTCTATCGTTATCGATCAATGACGGAATATAGCTTGCGTGAGCGATCGCGACGGTTAAGGCGTGGTGGCAAACGCGCTAAAGGTTCGTATCCCACACTCACGTTTACTCACGTTAATTAGGAGGATTGGTATTCGGCGAAGTGGAGGATCTCCGCCGAACCAGGGGTTTCGATTCGATCGTCCGTGGGTGCTACAGCGTCAGACGTGCTTTGACCATATCCGCAGCCGATCGCTCGATCGTAAACCCGACCTTTTCGGCCACATGCTGCATCGCACGATTTTGCGCCAAAATGTCCGCCTCGATCACCTCAAGCCCCTCATCCCGACCCACTTGCACAATCCGCGACAGCAACTCGCCCCCTAAGCCTTGGCCTTGCGCCTTATCGCTAATCAGAAGACCGAATTCGGCAGCGTCAATCCCGTGTAACTTCGTCAAACGCGAGACGCCCCAAATTTCACGATCGCCCGTTTCTGGATCGGTTCCTTCGGCGACCAGTGCCATCTCGCGATCGTAATCAATGAAGCAAATCCGCGTTAATCGCGAGTGCAACACCCGCTGGCTGAGTTTCATCATGTGGAAAAGCGTTGATAGACACTTTCTTCCGACAGGGTTTTATGAAAATCGGCGATTAGCGGCTCATCTTCAGGGACGATCGGTCGGATTATGACCTCGTGACCACCTTTGGTCGTCCACGGGGCGATGTATTTCATCGGGTAGGGGCGAATCGCAGGCTTGGGCATGGCGCTGCGAGGCATGTCGGGTTCGTGGAGGACGATGCGGGCATCGAGCGCCACGATCGTCTGAGTGCCGCTATTGGCCGGTTTGACTAGCAGCGGGTTAATGTCGATTTCCTTAATAGCGCAATGTTCGAGGGTGAGCTGACTAAAACGCACCAAAATTTGCTGTAAGCCTTCGAAGTCGATCGCCGCGCGTCCACGCACGCCTTGCAGTGCTTTATAGATGCGCGTTTTTTCGATCGTCCGTTGCGCTAGGGTCGTGTTTAGCGGCGGCAAGGCGATCGCTCGGTCTTCAAACACTTCGACTAACTGACCACCCGTACCAAACAGCAGCACGGGGCCAAACTGCGGATCAATGCTGCTACCGACGATCAGCTCATAACCGTCCGAGAGATCCAGCATCGGCTGTACCGTGACGCCCTCGAAGTTTTGAGCGAAATTTTCCTCACCGAATTTGGCTCGCACCGAGGCGGCGATCGCGCGATAGGCTTCGCGCACCGCCTCCCCGTTGGGTAGGTCGAGTTTAACGCCACCCACGTCGGTTTTATGGGTGATGACTTCTGAGTAAATCTTGATGGCGATCGGGTAGCCGATATCGTTCGCGGCAGCGACGGCTTCGTCTTCACTGGTGGCGATGCGGGTTTCGACGGTTGGGATATCGTAGGCCGCTAAGACAAGCTTGGCCTCGAATTCGGTTAATAACGTCCGTCCGGAGTTGCGAATCGCCGCGATCGTCTGGGTGACCAGTTCCCGCTTGACCTGACCCTCCGGTAACATACGCGGCGTTTCGTATAGCCCCGTGAGACTTTCGGAGTAGCGCCACATGAGGTTAAACACGTGGGTGGCGGTGTC
This sequence comes from Coleofasciculaceae cyanobacterium RL_1_1, assembly GCA_012033105.1. Classification (GTDB taxonomy): domain Bacteria; phylum Cyanobacteriota; class Cyanobacteriia; order Cyanobacteriales; family Geitlerinemataceae; genus RDYZ01. The sequence continues at coordinate 8,768 of JAAUPN010000019.1, read as the reverse complement.
GGGATAGGGAAAGGTGAAAATATTGGCTTGATTGAGGATCGCCTCACCCTCGGCGACCACTTCGCCACCCATCCAGCTTGCGAGCAAGGGTTTTTTTGAGTCAGCGTAGCGGGTCAGTTCGGTAGCGATCGCGGTGGGATCGGTCATCGACTGGGGTGTCAGCACCACCAGTAGCCCGTCACTATCGGGGATTGTTTGCCGCTGCGGCCACCGATGCGGCATAGCGTGCCGGATCAGCATCACCCAGAATATCGATCGGGTTGCCGTGGCTCCAGTGGGGGGGCAGGCAGGCATCGAGATCCGCCAAAACCTGATCACTGAGGGGAGCCAGTTCGCCGCCATCACGGGTGAGGGCATCGGTAGCGAGGACGCCGGGGCCTCCAGCATTGGTGAGAATCGTCAGCTTGCGACCCTTGGGGCGGGGTTGTTTGGCGAGAATTTCCGCCATGTTGAAGAGGTCATCGATCGTATTCACCCGCAGGACGCCGCAGCGTTCAAAGGCGGCATCCAGTACGTCATCACTACCCGTTAAGGCTCCGGTGTGGGAGGTGGCGGCCTTGGCCGCAGCTTCCGTGCGTCCGGCTTTGATCACGACGATCGGCTTGGTTAGAGCAACTTCGCGAGCGGCGGACAGGAACGATCGCGCATCGCCGATCGACTCCATGTACATGACGATGCTGTCTGTGTTGGGATCATCACCGAGGTAGTAGATCAAATCGCCCCAGTTCACATCGAGCATCGAGCCGATCGAGACAAAGGCGCTAAAGCCAACATTTTCACGAAAACTCCAGTCCAAAATCGAGGTACACAGCGCCCCGCTCTGGCTGATGAAGCCCACATTGCCGGGATTGGCGATCGTGCTGGCAAAGGTTGCATTTAAACCCAGATGGGGATTCATCACGCCCAAACAGTTGGGGCCAATCAGCCGCATATTGCCCTTGCGAGCTTCGGCCAGCACCTCCTGTTCTAGAGCGACCCCCGCCGCGCCGACTTCTTTAAATCCTGCCGAAATTACGATCGCGCCCTTGACCCCCGCCGCCGCGCATTCGCGAATGACGCCCGGAACCGTCCGCGCCGGAGTCGCGATCAGCGCCAGATCCACCGGCTTACCGATCGCGCCAATGCTGGGATAGGCTTCGATCCCGAGGACGCTTTCGCGCTTCGGATTCACTGGATACACCGTGCCACCAAACGGGCTAGAAATCGCGTTACGTAACAGCGTTTGACCGACGCTACCGGGCGTTTCACTTGCGCCAATGATCGCCATCGATCGCGGCGAGAAGATCGCACGAAGGGGTTCAGATTCTGCTCGCAGGATGCTGTAAGCCGGATCGTAGGAGGCAGAGGTTGCGTTGCTGACCATGATTCAGTGCGGGTGATGACGACGTTAGAGTTAGAAAGGGTAAAGGCCGTTCAACGAATTCCGTTAACGGGATTGAAGCGGGTGGTCAAACCTAAAGATTGACGCACGTGAACGATACGATCGTGGTGTTACGTCCTCGGTTATCCCATCCGACACTCATCCGACACTCATCAAAATTCCCAGACGTGAAGACGTGATTGCGGGAACCTTCAGACGGATCGGCTATGATGCAGGCGCCATCGCTTCGTCAGACAGGGAGACCTGCCAGACCGTCAAAGTCAATGGGAAAACCTTAATCTGTATAGTAACGATTTGGACTGCTAACCCCGACGCGATCCAACGTATTTCCTTACAATTTACTGGCTATATTTCTGAGTGGAGGTCGTAGGTCGAGCGTGTCCCTGCTTCTTTGTTTTCGTCATGCCTGGAGCGTACAACGTTTGTTGAGTCAGCGAGTGTCGCAGCCCATCGTCGATCGATCATCGAATCTGCGATCGTTCGCCTCATTGCCATCCATCGGGCGCCGATCGCCGGGGATCACCCGTTTGATCGTGGGCGCATCGTTACTGCTCGTAATCAGTACCCCGGCGATCGCCACAGATCATCCGGCATCGTCGATCACGGCCACATCACCTCAATCCACCTCAGCACCGGAGACTTGGCGCGACGGAGTGATCGCTCAGGCAAACGAGACTAACGAGACTGAGGCAGAAACAGACAATCGCGATCGCCGTACACGCGATCGTCCCGCCACCGAAGAACGCGACCCCCCATCACGCACCACCCTCTTCGCCTTTTTGATCGCGATGTCCGTAATCCCCGCCCTCGCAACGATCGGCGTCTGGCTGCTGCTCAACAAGCTAGAAACCCGTGCCAATGCCTACATCGATGAGATGACCCAGCTTAAAGCCGACGCGATCGTCCAGCTTCAGGGCTTGATGGATGATGCCCAATCGGTGATCGAAGGTGTGCGCGATCGACTCGATACGGCGATCGATGCACCTTCCTTACCGGAAATTGACGGCGAAGTGAGCCTGGAAAATTTAGCGACCATTTCCGCCGATGCCAATGGCCGTACGGCGATCCCCAGTGCGGAGGCAGCGGGCGTCATTTCTCCTGAAGATTACTGTCGGCGCGGCAATGCCCTGTTTTTATCCGGCGATTACACCGAGTCCGTTGATGCCTACGATCGCGCCCTCGCCTTGAACCCCGACTATTACCAAGCCTGGAGCAATCGCGGCAGCGCGTTGTTTAACCTCGAACAATACGAAGCCTCGATCGCCTCCTACGATCGCGCCCTCGATCTCAAGGATGACTATCCCGAAGCCTGGAACAATCGCGGCAGCAGCCTGATCAAACTCGGCGACTATCGCGCCGCCGCCTTCTCCTTCGCGAAAGCCACCAGCTTAAAACCCGGTGACCTCGACGCCTGGAACAATCGCGGTTTTGTGCTGATGCAGCTCGGAAAACATAAAGAAGCCCTCGCCGCCTACAGTCAAGCCGTGAAGCTTGATCCCAACTCCGTGCAGGCATGGCACGATCGCGGTCGTGCCACCCTCAAACTCAAGCGCTACGAGCAAGCGCTGCAATGCTTTGACAAGGCCATCGGTCTATCCTCGAATCACCTTGGCGCATGGCGCGATCGAGCCGTCGCGCTCGAAAAACTCGGTCGTGCGAACGATGCCTATGAGGCGCTATCCCATGCCCTCTTACTCGATCCCGATCAGATTGACCTATGGTCAACACGCGGCGACCTCAACTACAACCGCCAGCGCTACATCGAAGCGATCGAAGACTACGACCAAGCCCTCGAACTCGCCCCACAATCAAACCTTTGGTTTAAAAAAGCCTGCTGCTATGCCGCCAGCAGTGAACCTCGATCGGCACTAATTTGGCTCACTCAGGCGATCGAAGCCGATGCCGCCTACATTACTCTGGCGGTGAATGAACCGACCTTGGCAAGCCTGCGATCGAACCCCACCTTTCAAGCCCTAGTCGGTGAACCCTCCGATGCCCTGGATGAAGTGCCACCCGCCTAACACCCGCTTAATCGAGCACACATCACCACACATCATCGTAAACCGTACCCGGTGTTGAGTCTGCATCTTGACCGTATTACCATCAACCCATCGTTCAGACTCACACCTCAGATCCGTCTATCCGTCTCAATGCGTCACCCTTTACTTTCGCGCCTTGCTCGTTTGCCCGCCTTTGGGCGCATTTTTGTGATGATGCTGATCCTGGTGGCGGTGTGGCTCCCATTTGCGATTCCGATCTATGCCTACGTTCGCGATCCGGACTGGGTTTCGATTGGGTCGATGCTGGTGCTGTATGCCGAGTTTGTTGCGATCGTGCGGCTGTGGGGGCGCTGGGTACATGGTGAGCCGCGATCGCTTCAGCGGTATGGTCTAGTGTGGAATCGAGCCAATGCGATCGAACTGGTTCGCAATCTGGCGCTGGGTTGGGTATTGATTGCCGTAGTCTTTAGTATCGAAACCCTTGCCGGTTGGGTAACCTGGTCTGCCTTGCCGTCAAATTTGGGGCTGATCGCGATCGAGGGTGGCGTGATCGCGATCGCGGTCGCCAGTGCCGAAGAACTCGTCTTTCGAGGGTGGATTTGGGATGAACTCCACCGCGACTACCGCAGCACGATCGCCCTTCCCCTCAGTGCGATCGTCTTTGCCGCCCTGCACTACATTCGCCCCCTCGATCTCATCCTCGCAACCTGGCCGCAATTCTTCGGCTTGGTTCTGCTGGGCTTGCTCCTAGGGTGGACGAAGCGGATCGGACGCGATCGGCTTGGTGGCTCGATCGGGTTGCATGGTGGACTGGTGTGGGCGTATTACGTGGTCGTGGTCGGTGAATTGGTGCAATACGACGATGCAACACCGGAATGGCTCACGGGGATCGGTGGTAATCCCTTAGCGGGGGCGATCGGGTTGGTGATGTTAACCGGCGTTGGTGTCGTGTTGGCGCGACAGGCACGGCGTTAGGAAGACGCAGCTTAACTGGCTCGGTTTTGGTGGCGTCGGTTTGTGGTTCTGAACATCGTCGTAATCCCCACCAACGGTCGTATTCGTGCTAAGTGTAAGGGACTGTATTCTGCTTCTGCCCTGACGATCGGCCTGTTCTCAGTGATCTTGCACGCCTCGGCCTCGTCTTCTCTGCCCCTAGACTATGGCTTCAGACTCTCAACTCGATCTTTTTGGCGCGAGCGTATCCCCCTCCTCCGGCGATCACACGGCCTCACCTCCGGGTCAAACGGTCGCTGATCCGGTGAACTTTGACGCGATCCCCCTCAGTGCTAGCGTGCCGATCGCGCCGGGAACCTACGACAGCATCGAGGCAATGACCCAGCATTGCGAACGCTGCCAGCGCTGCGGCCTCAGTGAAGGGCGCACCAACGCTGTGATCGGTCGCGGCAACCCCAACGCACCGATCGTCATCATCGGCGAAGCACCGGGACAAAACGAGGACGAACAGGGTTTACCGTTTGTTGGGCGATCGGGCGAACTGCTCGAAAAAATCCTCGCCTCCGTTCAGTTCAGCACCGATCGCGAAATCTACATCTGCAACGTCGCCAAGTGCCGCCCACCCGGTAACCGTAACCCCACCCCCGCCGAAATCAACGCCTGTAAGCCCTACTTTCTCGAACAACTTCGCCTGATTCAACCGAAAATCATCCTCCTCACCGGAGCAACCGCCGTCAAAGCCACGATCGCCGAAAAACGGGGTATCACCAAAATTCGCGGTCAGTGGTTCGAGTGGGAAGGCTATCTTTGTATGCCAATTTTCCATCCCGCCTATCTTCTGCGTAACCCATCACGAGAAACCGGAAAACCCAAATGGTTGATGTGGCAGGACATCCAAGCTGTACGCCGCAAATTCGACGAACTCAGATTAGCCTAGGAGACTCCCTCTACACTGGTAAACAAACACGCATAAAATCGAGTTGACTCAAGCCTAATGTCATCAAAATAGTTCTTACAATGCATTAATTAGGTTATGTAACTTTTTGACGTAGTTTGCTTTCGATTTCTGTTTCCTCACGATCTTAATCAAAAAAAACATGAGTGTAACGTGTCATTTCATCGTTGATGGTAATCCGGCGCTATTGTTTGCGAGCCGCAACGGTTTACCCGAGAAAGTCCTGCCCAAACTCACCCGCCTGCTCAACAACTTCTGGGACGAGCGGGATACGGTCGGCGAACATTCCCACACCCCGGAATGCCTGCTAGCCCAGCTTGTGGTCCGCTTTGGGTTTGAAATTTGTGAAGATGATTTCTCAAACCTGCGCGTCGGACTGGAATACGATGCGTCGGTAGACTATCTGTATTGGGTGGGGGGCGATCGTAGTGTCAGCGTTTGGGTTCCCGAGGAAACCTACCGTAATGATCCATCCGTGGGTCTACAGGGCTGCCGTCGTTTACCCCAAAGCGTCGCCGTAGCGTAGATCACTGTAGACAACGTTTAACGGGGAGATCGGTACACCACAATTCGCGTGAATTCGGGTTAAGAGCAACGCGAAACCGACGTAACACAATCATCTTGGTTGTTCGTCTCGATTCGTCGGTGACACAGCCAACACACGACTCAGATGGTTGCGTCTCCATCTTAGCCGACCAACAAGCACCAACACGCTAAAAGCTTGTGTTATCTCGATCACTGCTTCCGAACTCCCCGAAGACTCGTGACGAACCACCGCATCGAAGACACGCTCTCAACTAAAAAAGCGAGGATTTCTCAATACGAGTTCCTCGCTTTTTAATGGTGCTGAGAATGAATAACTTGACTAAAATCGGCTTTGAAATGAGACGTACAAACGTCGATCGCGCAAATCTTTAAGACCCCATATCCTGCATATTAAAGATAAACGGTACGTTGCCTGACTTTTCGCCCATAACTAACACCTTGGGCATTTGCGCCCCACCTTCACGCCACGCCTGAATTGCTTCTTTTTGGAGTACTAACTCGCCGCCTTGGGCTTTCAAAGTTTCGGCAAGCAGCTTTTGCGCTTCGGCTTTACCACGAGCGCGATTAATATCAGCCAGGGCTTCTTGCTCGGCTTGCTGGGCAACATAAACCGCACGACGCGCTTGCTGTTCCGCGATTTGCTTTTCTTCAACGGCCTTAGCAAATTCACGCGAAAAATTGAGATCAATCACACTCGTGTCGAGCACAATGATGTTGTACTTTTCGAGCCGCTCTTCGAGTGCGGCATCAAAGTCTTGCTTGAGGGCGCTACGTTCCGTAATTGATTCTTCTGCGGTGCGTCGTGCCGCTGCGATTTTAAATGCCTCTTGGGTTTGTGGGGCAATCACTTTGGTGACAAGATTCGACAGGGTGCCTTGGGAGCGGCGAATATCAACAATGTGAACGGGATCGATGCGGAAGTTAATCGCAAAGCGTCCGGCGAGATCCTGGAGGTCGCGGGTTGAACTTTGGGCGGGGACTTCAAATTTTTGAATCGTGACGTCGTAGACATCGACGACGGAGATGAGGGGCGGCTTAAGGTGTATGCCTTCGAGCAGTGCGCCATCGCGGGCTTTGCCGAGAATGCTAATCACACCGGCTTGTCCTGGGTTGATGATGACGAAAGAACTCAAGGCTAGGAGGGCGATCAGGGCGAGGACGACTCCGCCGATCAGAGCCGAGACGTTTTGAATGGGAGGTTGAGCGTTACGCATGATGAGACAGATAAACGAGGCTTGATAAAACCGAACAGGCCGTTTCTTAGGCTAGCAGACGGCTTGCGGGGAACGGGATCAACATCCTAACGAATCGATTCTGGTAGGCACGATCGCGTTGATCGTTCGATGTGGTCTCGTAGGTCTTGCTGTTGGGTGTCGCTGGCCTCGTTAACGTCGTTGACTGGGATCGTCTGGTGAAATTTGGTGTAATCAATGTGGCGATCGCCGTTGGGCTGTAGCTCAATCACATCGACGAATTGACGATTCCAATACAGATCTTCGATGGCATAGAAGTGACTGGCATGGATGTTTTGCGATACGGTCTCATCTAGACCCGTGAGCATAACAACGATTTGGGTTTGCCACTGGGTTAATTCTTGGTGGGTGACGCCGTACAGCGGGCTGTCCTGGTCGATCTGATGCATGACGGTCATCGACATGGAAAACACAGGCGTTTCTGAACGCATCAACTTCAAATCGTGCAGACGCCGGATGATGTGGCCTTCGGTCGAAAGTTCTGGCTTGAGAATGCTGACTCGAAATGTGGCTTCAACAATAAAGTTACTGCGCTGATTGGCGGCGCGAAACATGAGGGTCGGAACGCCGTTATAGTTGCAAATCACAGCACATCTGCTAAACATAAACTCGCGCTGTTGGCAGCATAAACCGTGCCAGCATTAACCCTGTTGACATTGCCACCCACAACATCCCAATCAAAACTTCGATCGTCACTAATACGTGTACATAACCACTTTTGGGATACATCGCACCATAGCCGATCGTTGCCATAGTCTGGACACTAAAGAAAAACGCATCTGAGAACGATTCATTGGTGTTCGCGATACCTTGGAGATCGCCGGAATAGGCGATCGCAAACAAAAAGTTGATCGCAAAGTAAGCCGCACCAATAATCCCCAAAAATCGTGGCCAGCCGATCGTTAGCAGCCAATGGGATAAATCGCTCCAGTCAAATATAGGTAAGCCCGTTTGAATCAAACGATACTTTCCCATGATGTGAATTGTGCCGCGATGTTGACGCCATTTTTTGACGCCATTGCGATGGGTGAAAAACGGCTAAGTAGGCGCATTACGAGCGATTGTTTTCGAGTCATCGTATCTCCCAAGGTCAGACTCTATCCTAGCTAAATTATCAGACAGTCGCACAAAATTAATTATTTTTGGTTCATCAAATCCTAAAGGTTAAAATCCAAATAATCAAGATTTTGTTGGGCATTACGTGCTATTTGAATTAAGTTTAGTTTATTGTATAGGAACTGAGTCGGGTGTTTATATAGATAGTATGAGAAAGAAGATGGGATGGGGTATAGTTTAGATTGATGATTCGCTAGCGTGACGACTGAATTGGTATTTTGTAGACGCTAAAGCGGTTGGAATTAGGGATGTTGTAATGTGGTTGGTCGGGGTTATAACGGGATGCTGACATTGGCCGATCGAAGCTGACCGGGCGTGCCACCGAGTCAATAATCCATAGCTGATGCGGCGATCGAGGTATTCGCGCAATCGTCCTGGGCATGAGCCAAACCCGTAACCAAACCCGTAGCCATACCCGTAGCCATACCCGTAGCCATACCAAACAGCTCTACCCTGAACAGCTCCGCTTGAAGTTCAGGCATTCAACACGAGTTTTTAGAAAAAACTCACGAATTGCCAAAAGCTTCGCGTTAAGCTGGGATATCTTCTCGACAAGCGGCTAT
>JAAUPN010000161.1 GCA_012033105.1 Coleofasciculaceae cyanobacterium RL_1_1 | reverse complement strand
CACCGCCAAAACCTGCTGGGGCAATCTCGATCGCCAGTGGAATTACCCCCACATTAATCACGTTTTGCACCACCACGATCGCCAGGGTGAGCAGCGAGCCGATCGCCAATGTGCCACTGACGGATCGTCCTAAAAATGCAGCGATCGCGATCGTGGCGGCGATCGTCACCACGTGCCGCATCCCAAACCGTTGGCCTAATGCAGCGGCAACCAAACAGCTCATCGCACCCACGATCCCCACCTGAACCGGGTGGGCATTGAGCCAGGGGGTTTGATCGACACCGGCATACAGGGCGGCGATTAACGCACTAAAGAGAGCGCCCGACCAGACGACACCGATCGCCACGGCGACCATGCGTAGCAGCGTGACGATTAGGTGGCGTGGCTTGAGGGGAGGCGGGGTGGTGGCACGGGGAGCGAGGGGCGGCAGGGTTTGACGCAGGACGCCGATCGCGATCAGGAGGACGATCGACCCGATCGCGAAGGTGACACCAACACCGCAGGAGAGCCAGAAGTCATTGGCGAGGGGGATCACGCGTCCAGCCAGCGCTCCGACGGCCATGAGGACACCGGCGGCGTAGGGCAAATCGGAGGCGATCGCACACTGGGCGAGCATGACCAAAACGGGCGATCGAAAAGCGGCCATCGCCATGGCCCAAATCACGGCGGCGAGGGGTAACGCCGATTGGGCGATCGATCCGAAGGCGGCGATCGGTGGCAGGGCGAAGAACAGGACGGCAGTGAGTAACACCGCGCCTAAAATCAGCGGGAAGCGCGTTCCAGTCCAGTAGCGGAGCTGATCGGAGCCGTAGCCCATGAGCGGTTCGAGGACAAAGGCGATCGCCACCTCAAAGAGCAGAACCGTACCGACGACAGATTTGGCAAGTCCCGCCTGGGCGAACAGCTCTGGAAGATAGAGACGGTACATCACCCAGGATAGGATGATTGATCCTTGCATTCCAGCGATCGCGAGGACGCGCGACCAGCGATCGCAGCTTTGGGGGTAAAGGATTGGATCATGGCCTTAGAAGTGGGGGTGCAATGAAGGTGGGCGATCGGTTCCGCGATCGTAGCCTATCCGCTCCAGGAATCGGGCTGGTGTAAGCTCGATTCGTATGTCTTCACAATAGGAATGTGCCGCATCCCGGCTAATCACGAGCTATGGATCTGAACTGCCCGCTACCGCTCCAGGACTATCCCTACGTCCTCCTCGCCCACGGCGGCGGTGGACGCCTGATGCAACAACTGATCAATCGCCTCTTTCGTGCCGCTTTTCCCACGGTTGCCAACCACGACGCAGCCGTATTACCCCTCGGTGGCGATCGCCTTGCCTTTACCACCGACTCCTACGTCGTCAACCCGCTATTTTTTCCCGGTGGCGATATTGGCGAACTGGCGATTAATGGAACCGTGAATGATTTGGCGATGGCTGGAGCAAGGCCGCTCTATCTCAGTGTCGGGTTCATCCTTGAAGAAGGGCTACCGATGGCGACCCTGTGGCGCGTGGTGCAGTCGATGGCACGGGCGGCGGAACGGGCGCAGGTGGCGATCGTCACGGGCGATACGAAGGTGGTCGATCGCGGCAAGGGCGACGGGATGTTTATCAATACAGCCGGGATTGGTCGGGTGGAGACGCGGGAACGATCGCGCCGGATCGCGTGCGGGTGGGAGACGTGGCGATTATCAATGGGGATCTGGGGCGGCATGGTTTGGCGGTGATGCTCGCCCGTGACGCGCTGGAATTTGAAAGCCCGATCGAAAGTGATACCACGCCTCTGGCGGAATTGGTGTTGGCCTTGCTAGAGCATGACGTACAGCCCCACATGCTGCGCGACCTGACGCGGGGCGGGTTGGTGGCCTCGCTGCACGAAACGGCGAGCGCAGCGCGGGTCACGATCGAGCTTGATGAGCCGGTGGTTCCGGTGCGTGAGGATGTGGCCGGAGCCTGTGAAATTCTGGGCTTTGATCCGCTGTATGTGGCGAATGAAGGCCGGTTTGTGGTGTTTGTGGCGGAGGATCAGGTCGATCGAACGCTGGCGATTTTACGGCAGTTTGAGGCGGGAGCGGGGGCGGTGGCGATCGGTCGGGTGACAGCGGCGGGCGCGGCGGGCGTCGTGGCACGGACGGCATTGGGGATCAGACGACCGATCGATCTGCTCAGTGGCGAACAACTGCCGCGCATTTGTTAGGTTGGTTGGGGTTGCCCGTTGGCGACGCCGTAGACGTATCGTCGATTCAATTGTTTTCAGAACACTCTGAGAGCGTTGAGCGGAGTCGAAACGCGGTTTTCAAGCACGTAATACCAAGTCCGTCGGTCTTGTTTTTGATTAAACTGACGATAGCCAGCGAACTTCCGTCAAACCGCCAACACTGCGACGATCGAACCCGCACCAAACCCGTATCTAAAATGCCGCAGCATTTTCGCCATTCTCCAGGGTGGGAGGGTGATCGGTGATGGTATTCCAATCGATCGGCTGGCTCGACCCATTGGGCGAGGCGACCGGCAACGTCACCCGTGCGGTTGTGCCGCAATCAATGCCCTGGCTTTCGAGTTCGAGGCGTCCGCCCATCATGGTAATGGTTTGGTGGGCGATCGCCAGACCAAGCCCGTAACCGCACCGATCCGGGTTTTGGCGTGTCATCCGGGCGAACGGTTGGAAGAGTTTGTGCTGTTCGCTTGGATCGATGCCCGTGCCAAAGTCGGTGATGCTGATGCTCACTTCGGGAAGATCATGATAGGTCGAGCGAATCGCGGAGACGGCGATCGTGATGGCAATAACAATCTTGCCCCCCTGATGGCTGAATTGCAGCGCATTCTCGATTAGCTCATGGAACACCCATTCCAGTCGATGGGGATCAACGCAGACGAACACCGTCGAGAGATCATCGTGACGTTCGAGCTGAATGTCGCGCTCGTCGAGTTCTGGCCGATGCTGCGCGATCGCTTGCTCTAGACAATGACTGAGACTAATGGACTGTATGTTCAAATCCAGGCGATCGGCCTGAAGCTGGCTCAACTCCGCTGCATTTTCGAGCAAGCTGAGGGTTTGACGTGCAGTCTTGGTCAGCGATCGACAGTCGGTTTCATCACCCGAGACGATCGCCTGGAGCGAGGGCGATAGCTTTTGCATCGAATCATCAAACAGCATCGTTTTAAACTGATCGGACTCTTGTAGTTGAGTGTTGCGACCCTGTAGCTCTGCGATACTGGCCTGCAAACTTTGCGCCGCTCGTGCGATGCTCGCATTCACCTCGCGGAATTCAGGCGGACGATCGGTCAAGCTGGTTAAATTCCAGCGCTGTTGACCGAGCGCCTCGATCGCGGCTTTCAGACGAGCGATCGCCCGAATCGTCGTCCGCACCTTGAGTAAATTCACCGCGCCGACCACCAAAGCCGCCAGCGCACTCATCGCCACAAAGCCAATCGCATCCCGATGACCCACCTGCCCAAAGTCACGATCTGCGATCGCGCTTACAATCCAGAGCGTGCGATCGGGCAGCAGATCGACCGGTGAAATCGTAATCTGATAGCGTCGGCCATCGATCTTCAGCGTCCGCTGTTGCGGTAGATCCACAGCGGTCAGAGTTCCATCCACATTGCGTAGCGGCGTGATGATGCGCTCTAACGTAACTAAGGCATCGGGCGTGGCGGCGAGGGCTTCGCTTTCCGTAACGGTCTTGCTCGCTGTATCCAGGCGATCGACCGAGCTTACCAGTGGTTGCCCATAGCGATCGAGGACGGCCACAAACCCATGTTGTCCCAGGTAGAGCTGATCAAGAAGATTGTCTAGATTGACGGTTGGTAGAGCGACGGCCAGTAGAGTGGGGCGGAGATTCTGATCCGTCGAGTTCGGATTGGGTAAGGAAAACTGCACGATCGGCAAGGTCGCATCACTTGAGGCTTCAAAGAGAGAGCCATAGAGCGTCAGTTGCTTGATCTGATCAAATTTGATCGCATCGAGACGAGCGCCATTGTCATCAAGTCGATACGCCACGGGCGGACGATCCGGGTTCACCCGCTCAATACTAATCAGCGTGCCATCGGTTTGGCGGATCATCGCAATACTGCGCCCTTGGGAATTGCGCAAGCCGATCGCCATCGTGTCCTGCGCCCTGAGATGCTGCCACAACCAGCGTTCTAGGCTTCCTTCTCCCGACCATAGATCCAAGGCGATCGCATCACTCGCCAACTGCTTCAGTTCCAGGATTTGCTGTTGATCTTCCTTCAGCCGATCGCTGACCCGCTGGGTGATCGATTCCTGCTGTTGCTGCGTCAGGTATAGCCCCGTCCGATCGATTGTGCGCCATGCTAAACCTGCCGTGAGGCCAATCACGATCGCAATTTGCAACAAGTACGACGTACTCAGTGCTGCCCGTAATGAGGCTCGATTGGCAAGTTGGAGTAGCGAACGAGGCACAAATCGAACCGGCGTAGACATGTAGATCTCTAGAGATTTGAAGCTGAACTATCTCTATGCTACGAGACCTTCCGACCTTTACTGGTGTTTCTTGTGGGGAAGATCAACCGGCCTCGGCGTTAAATGGATCGAAAAATTGATCGGATCTTCCCTCGACAACGACAGGAGTTCAGGGCGCGATCTACAATCGGAGTTCGTCAATTCGTCTTATTCACGCGCTCTCCTGATGGCCGTCACTCCCCGCACGCTTGCCCGTTGGAAACAAGAAAATCGCCCGATCGTTGCCCTCACCGCAACGGACTACGCCTTCGCTCGCGTGCTAGATGGTGCTGGAATCGATCTGATCCTCGTGGGTGACTCGCTAGCCATGGTCGCCCTCGGTCACACCACAACCCTACCGCTGACCCTCGACGAAATCATCCATCACGCCAAAGCCGTCTGTCGTGGCGTGACGCGAGCCCTTGTTGTCGTCGATTTACCCTTTTGAGCTATCAGATGGATAGCGCCCAGGCGATCGCCACTGCCGGTCGAATTTTGAAGGAAACGGGAGCCGCCGCCATCAAACTCGAAGGCGGATATCCTCGCCTGATCGAGACCGTAACTCGCCTGGTTGAAATTGGCATCCCCGTGATGGGACATGTGGGACTGACACCCCAATCGATTCATCAAACCGGCTATCGCCAGCAAGGCCAAGATCCCGCCGCCGAAGCCAAAATTTTGCCGAGGCGATCGCGCTGGAAGCTGCGGGTGTCTTTGCCCTCGTCCTCGAACATATTGGTGCTGACCTCGCCCAGAAAATTTCCCAACAGCTCACGATTCCCACGATCGGCATTGGAGCCGGAATCCAATGCGATGGTCAGATTTTAGTTACCCACGATTTGCTCGGATTCTCGGAGCGTCAGCCGCCCTTTGCCAAGGTCTACGCCGACCTTCAAGCCACGATCACCACGGCGGCTCGTGACTACATCACCGACGTGTTTGCAGACGCTAAAACAACCCACCCCACAGGCGAACATCTTGACCCATCCATATAGTCCGTGACTGCCCATGAGGGGCGATCACTAACAGGCGCTCCGGAAGCTTCGGGGTATAGTTGGAAATAGGAAGAAAATATGGCAATCGTGGCGTTTCGTTTGATCGTCGGTCAAAACGATGTCCCGTTAACCTTGTCCGCCTGGATCGGTTTTTGTCTGTGAGTTATTGCATTAACCCCAAGTGTCCGAGCCCGGACGAAATTCCGGACAATACCCGCGACCTTATTTGCCCCCATTGCAGTTCCAAACTTGTCTTGCACGATCGCTACCGCGTTGAACGTTTACTCGGTAGCGGCGGGTTTGGCAAAACCTTTGAGGCGAAAGATGCGGAAAGGGGCGAAGAGCGGGTCGTCGTTAAGGTGCTGTACCGCAATCATCCGAAAGCGGTCGAGCTGTTTAAACAGGAGGCAAAAGTCCTCTGTCGCTTAAACCATCCCGGTATCCCGCGTGTTGAGGAAGATGGCTATTTTGTCTACTGGGCGCATGGCAGCAAGACGCCTTTGCACTGCTTGGTGATGGAGAAAATCGAAGGACTGAATCTTGTCGAGTGGCTCGAGGAACGCGGCAAGCAGCCGATCGATGCAGAAATCGCCCGGAACTGGCTCGAACAGCTCGTGGATATCCTCGATCGCGTCCACCAACTGCACTACTTCCACCGCGACATCAAACCTCACAACATCATGCGTCGCCCGGATGGACAACTGGCGCTGATCGACTTCGGGACAGCCCGCGAGGTCACCGGAACCTACATCAACAAAGTTGGCGGCGGCCAAAACGTTACAGAAATTATCTCCGCAGGCTATACCCCACCCGAGCAGATCAACGGTAAAGCGGTTCCACAATCGGACTTTTACGCGCTGGGTCGTACCTTTGTCTTTTTGATGACGGGAAAAAACCCACCGCCTTTCCCGAAAATCCCCGCAATGGCAAATTACTGTGGCATGAGGAAGCGCCCCAGATTCCCGAGCATTTCGCGAACGTCATTGACTACATGATGGCTCCGTTTCCGGGCAATCGTCCGCAACATGGCCGCGTCATTTTTCAGGCGTTGGATGACTCTATGCCTCCGGGTAGTGCCTGGGATCGACTCGAAACACCGGCGCGACATTCGAGAAGAAGTTCGTCCCGTCCGGGTGCTCTGCGGACGACCGGATCAAGCTTTCGGACGAATTCGCGGCTCCGATCGTCGCGATCGACTCGCCTGCCTCAATCCAGATTTGAAACCTGGAAAGCGACGATCGAGGATTTTTTTGCCGATCCTTCAGCCTCCTAAAATCCGCTGGGAACGGCTGCTGGAAATCGCGATCGTGACGTTAGTTCTGTCTCAGATCTATGGCTATTGGCGCTACGGTTTTTTTCCCGCCAACCCGGTGCGGCTCGTGGTTGAGCTGCCGGATAGTCTGTTTCTAGAGCGGTTGATCTCACGGGATGCGGGCTATGTGCGATCGCTCGCGCTCAGTCCGAACGGTCAGCAAATTGTGAGCGGCAGTTTTGGTACACTGCGCTTCTGGGGATGCGGCAACGGGATCGCTGGAAAACCAGGTCTCAGCCCATCAAGACTGGATCGAAGCGTTGCTCTTTCTCGACGATCGCACCGTGATTACGGCCAGCGGTCAAAAAGATTCCACCATTCGCTTCTGGGATGCGGAAACGGGCATTCGGAAATTAACCTTAAGCGGGCATACCGACAGCATTAACGCTCTGTTGCTCACACCCGATCGCAAAACACTCATTAGTGCCAGCAGTGATACAACCATTCGGCTGTGGAACATCGCTCAACCTGGACAAGCCAAAGTCTTACGGGGTCATGGCACAGCGATCGACACCCTGGCCATCTCCCCCGATGGAAAAACCCTCGCAAGTGGCGCACGTAACGGCACGATTCGGCTCTGGGATCTCAATCGCGGCGTACAACTGCGAGCCATCCAAGCCCATACGGAGCGGGTGTTATCCCTGGTGTTCTCTCCCGACGGCAAAACCCTCGCCAGCAGCAGCAGCGATCGCAGCGTCCGCTTTTGGAATACCTTTCCCGGCGAAGAAGTGAAATCTTTTACCGATTTAACGACGCCCATTCGCCATTTGGTTTATGTTGTGGACACGCCCTCCGATCGTCCAGACGCGGATTCTGTTGTTCAATTGATGGGAACCACCCAATCGATCCTGGTGTGGCAGCCTGAGACGGGTGAGCGTTTACACTCCCTCTGGGGGAATCGATCGCCCATTTCTGCCCTCGCTAGCACTGCTGACGGCGCGGTCATTGTGACGGGCAGCCCGGAAAAAACGATTCAGATTTGGCATTTGCCCGATATGGTATCGCCACCTCCCTAGGCTCAACGCTCACAACACCAGCCGCCGATTGCGATGTGTCTGTCGATACTGTCGATCCCACGGCAACTGTTGATGATCAGGACATTCGACCTGCTACATTTTCCCTGGTTCTGATTTCGCGTTTGCTCATACCCGCTTCGCCGGATGCCGCTCCTGACCGCTGATCTCCCCAAATACTCGTTTTCCAAAGCTCATGGGTTCGTTCTTTGCATTTATGTTTCTGTCGGCGATCGGTTACGCGATCACTGGCGTCAAAATTGTCAACCAAGGCAACATTGCTCTGGTCGAGCGCCTCGGGCGTTACGAGCGGACGCTAGGCCCCGGTCTGAACTGGACAGCTCCGGGCTTTGACCAAATCGTCTGGGAAGACACCACGCGCGAACAGTTTTTCGCGATCACCCGCTATAAAGCGATCACGAACGATAACGTCTCGCTCGATGTTGACCTTAAGGTTCGCTGGAAAATTGAAAACCTGCGTGATACTTACTATGAGGTAGACGATGTGGTCACAGCGATCGAAAGCAGCATCCGTACCAACCTCGGTTCTGAACTCAGCAAGCGCGACCTGGAAGAAATTCTCGAAACGCGGGTGGAACTGATGCAGCTGATCCTGAAATCGCTGCAATCCAAAACCGTCAACTGGGGTGTCAAGGTGATCGAAATTGACATTACCGACATTATCCCGCCGGAGGATGTCCTCGACTCGATGGAAAAAGAGCGAGCGGCGGAAATTCAGAAACGCGCCGACTTACTCGAAGCCGATGCGACCGCGCAATACATGTCACGCATTGCCGAGGCGATCGAAACTCGACCCTATGGCCGCGAAATTCTCCACTTTTTCGCGACCCAGCGCTACGTTGACGCCAGCTTCAAAATGGGCGAGAGCGAAAATTCTAAGGTGGTCTTCCTCGATCCGAAGGCACTGTCAGAAAACCTGACGCAAATTATGGGGAGTCAGCTCGCGCCGCCGGAGCTGGAAATGACCCATACTCACAAGACGATCGTGACGCCGCCACCGAACACCGCGCCGCCGACCTCCGTACCCGTGGAGCAGAGCAACAGCGACGCCAATGATCCGATCACGGAAATGCCCGATGTGGACAAAGCAGCGGGCTAAAGACGCTGCACAGGCTAAATGTTGATCGCCTCGATCGCCGCGATCACTTGCTGCATTTGGGCATCTGTGCCGATCGTGATGCGAAGTTTATCGGCCAAGTCCGGTTGGGGATAGTAACGTGTCCAGATCTGGCGCGATCGCAGCGCCTCGTGTAACGATCGCGCCGAGTAACCCGGTGGCCGCAGCAGCACAAAATTTCCACTCGACGGCCAAACCGTAAACCCGCGATCGTGCAACGCCTGGGTAAAGCGCGATCGCGTCTGGCGAATCATGGCCGATCGCGCATCTTTGTACGCGCGATCGCTGATCGCCGCTGCCCCAACCCGTGCCGTGATCGCCCCGATGTTATACACCGGCTTAACTTTCGCAATCTCCGACAACAATCTCGGATTGGCCACCCCAAACCCCAACCGCAACCCCGCCAAACCATATCCCTTCGACAGTGTCCGCAACACCCATCACATGCTCGAATTCCCGCACCAATTCCAGCGCCGACGCCGCACCGGGTTCCTGAAAATCCACATATGCCTCATCAATCACCAAAATGCCCGTTAGCCGTGCCGCAAGTGCGCGAAGCTCTGCTAGGGAGGTAGTGTGACCGGTGGGGCTGTTGGGGGTGGCGATACAGGTGACGGCTCCGTTTGCGGTGCGATCGCGGTCGAGGGCAACTCCGGCTACGCCGCGATCTCGAACTACTATTTCGGTCAGGCGCTCGTCCCCACGACCGAGGGCGGCTCCGCCGACTGCGCCATCCTCGCGGAAGACTGGGTCGCCCAGGGCCAGGCGCGCGACGACGACAACGCCGCCGCCGACGTCGGCATCGGCATCACCGACGTCACCAACCGCGAACTCCTCGACCGCGGCTTCGGACCCAAGGTCGTCACCCAGGTCTTCGGCCGACAGGCCAACTCCAAGGCCCAGATCGTCGGCGTCGTCTACGAAGATGCCGACGCCGA
>JAAUPN010000160.1 GCA_012033105.1 Coleofasciculaceae cyanobacterium RL_1_1 | reverse complement strand
GCGACGATCGAGCGCTTCGATCGCCAGCAGATCGAACTACACTACAGCGCTGGAGACATCGACGCGATTCGGCACGATCTCGAAATTGGCGATAGCGTTGCGGTCGATGGCGTCTGCTTAACCGTTGAGCGCTGCTTGGCTCAGGGATTCGTTGCCGCCGTCTCACCGGAAACCCTCGATCGCAGCACCCTCGGTCAGCAGCTCAACAATCGACACAATGGACGCCACCACGTTAATCTCGAACCCTCGCTACGGGCGGGCAGCAAAATCGGCGGTCACTTCGTCACCGGTCACGTCGATGGTCTCGGCGCGTTGGTGTCATCGGATCTGAATCAAAATTCCTGGGAAATGCGGTTTGCCCTCGCCACCGATCACGATGAGCGATCGGCTACCGTTGCCCGCTACATCGTCCCGAAAGGCAGTATCGCCATTAATGGCATTAGCCTGACGATCGCCCAGTGTGACCCGCACGGCCAGTGGTTCGAGGTCGCCGTCATCCCCCACACCTACGCCGAAACCAACCTCCACGCACTCCAACCGGGCGCGTTGGTCAACCTCGAAGCGGACATTCTCGGCAAATACGTCGAACGGTTGCTCGATCGTACCCACATTTCAGCCAATGACGCGCATCCCACCGCTGAACCGGATATTTCGCTCGACTTCCTCCAAGCAAACGGTTATACCTAGCGCCTTTCCCGGTTCTTTACATTTACTGGTTATGGTAAATCATAATGAAACACCCGTTCACTTCACACACAACCTAGAGGAAGGTCAAAATAATGTTACAGATGAAACCATCTAACTTACTCATGGCTTGTTTCTTAAGTGCAAAGGCCAGTGTACTTTTGATCGCACCTGCCCAAGCCGTAACGAGTGCAGCGACAGCAGAACCAACAAAACCAATGGTGCGGTCTGCGATCAAGCTTGAAGTGATTAACCTCAAAACAAACGCCACAAATAACGCTCATTCGGAAGTATTAACCTCTCAAAGTATGCAAGATTACGATCAAACTACAGGTCGTGATCAACCCCAAGCTCGCGACCAGACTCAAGATCGAGACCAATAGGTGCAAGTCTCGCGATCAGGTTTCTTGAAAAGTTTTAGAAGAAGCCCGATCACTCAAACAATTTATGATAATTTGCACGTAAAGTGGATGTCTTGACGACACAAATCAGAATGACTCACATGAATATCTAATTTCGATCATTCATCAGATGAAAGCTTTATCAATCCTACTTGATCCCTATCCGACATCAAGCTTTTTTGCGGAAAATTGGACAAAACAGGCCGTTTTTATTTCAGGCAATACCTCAGACAAATTCCAAAATTTATTTGACTGGAAACAACTCAATCATCTACTAAACTATCACGAGATTAGCCACCCTGATTTACGCTTTTCTCATGATGGTGAATCACTGCCGGTTACTAAGTCAGAGAACTGGTTAGAGCGACTTCAGCAAGGCGCTACTTTCATTATTAATGGTGTTCATCGTCGAGTTCCAGAACTCGAAGAACTGGTCGCAAATGTACGTCAGGAAACTGGGTATCGCAGTCAAATTAATCTCTATTGTTCATCGAGCGCTCAACAGGGATTTAATTGCCATTACGACAGTCATGAGGTTTTGATTTTACAGATTGATGGTCAAAAGGAATGGTTTATTTTCCGGAAACGATCGCAGCACCAACCTCCACCATGCGATCCGCCGATCAAATCCCTCCAGATGTCCCGCCTTACCTACAATGCGTTCTGAATCCTGGCGATGTTTTGTACATCCCTAGGGGACACTGGCATTATGCGATCGCGACAGGTGATCCGACCGATGAAAACTATGCACCATCCCTACATCTAACCCTAGGAATTGATTGTCAAACCGGCTTAGATTGGATAGGTTGGTTGCGAGAAGAGTTGCAAGATAATCCGGAATGGCGCAGCAATTTGCCAACGATACCCAACGGAGAAACGACTGCCATTCGGCCACGCTTAGAACAGTTGCGCGATCAGCTTATTGCTTGGCTCCAAACCCCAGAAGCCATCGATCGCTATTTAGATACGCTGGAACGTAGCGATCGCTCGTCGCTCCCATTTTCTATTCCCTCCCAATTGGGCAGCCGAATCTTTGATCACGGACTAGAAACTCGCTTTCATTGCTCCCGATTACATCCAGTTCAAATTGTCGCGATCGCCGAGAACGAAACTCAAATTGTCATCGCAGCGAAGCAAGCCACAATCAAAGGCCTTTCTACCGATTTAGCGGCAAAAATCTTTCGCCCAGAAGGATTTAGCCTGCTCGATTTAGCCGATTGGTCACCCTCACTAGATCTGGACATAGACGTGATCCCGTTATTAACGCAGCTTGTAAAACAGGGTCTATTATTTGTCGATATTCCGGCTTCATTGTAAGTTTTTTTAAAGTATTGCGGCGATGACGTATCGGTAAAATTTTACGATAGTTCAGCTTTGACTTGAGCTGTCAGCCAACAGCCAAAACCACGTAAAAATACGATTAAACCCGGACGATTTGCCGACGGTACGATCGCCAGCTCTAGCGCTTTTTTCATCTTGGCTCGCTGCTCCGGGAAATAGGTCGAAAACCGCTCATGGCAGTAATACAAATCCGGCGTGTAACTGCGATCGCGTTCCATCACTAATTCAAAGCCAGTTCTAACCATACGTCGCATAATCCAGCCACATTTCTGTTTAACCTGAGCGGAAAATTTTAAATGACTTGGATCAATGTCAATTAAGGAATCCAAGATTTTAATTCGGTCTTGCTCCCAGGTTTTTGCATAATTGACGAGAGAACGTCCGGGTTTAAATTGGGGTAGATTTTCTGAGGTGTAATCGCCGCTAATTTTTAGGCTTCGGGTTTGGATAATCCCCGGCCAGACAGAATTAGGAGCTTGGATCATGGCCTCATTTAAAAGAATGAGTTCTACTTTTTGCAAAACAGATAGCGCTTATTTAAGCGCTGGGTTATGTGCCGAGCTTGGTCAAGATCCTGGGGTGTGATATCTCCGGATAAAATCGCAAAACTATCCAAATCTGAAATGTACGGGATGGCTAAACCACGCGGCACAGATCCCCGTAAATATACCCCTGCCAAACGAGTCGGCCACACCTCCTGACAGGCTTGGTTGAACTCAGAGACGAGCGGTGTCCAGGGCGGTGAAATTTTATTTGGATGACAATCGTTAATGATAAATCCGGCGGCATCTGTCGCGAAAAGTTTGCCCCAAGCGGCAATATCAATCATGTTTTATCTGGTGTATGGGGTTACGATCGCCTTTCAGTTTGGCCTGGATTGAGACATTGGTTAATAAGGTCATGCCGTTTTTAGTTTGGCCTGTCTAGATGTATTATCAGAATACTAGAATAGAGAACATGCCGTGTGACTGGAGAATATAGCTATCGTTCAAATATCTTGGCTCAAACTAAGCCGTATTCGGTTCTCATGACAACATTGAGCGGACTTTTTTTAGTAGACTTGCGAACGTAAACATTTCCATGTTCTGGATAAGTACTACGTTCAATAATTATGAATTTTTTCCAATTTCGCTGGATCTGGGCTCTTGTCTTTAGTTTAGGGCTGATGGTAACGGGCTGCGGTGGTGTCGATAACACGACGGAAGATACGGTTACTGAACCGGATATCGAGGCTACGGATAGTGCTGAAACGGCTGATTCTGAAACGGCTGACGCAGATGATACCGCCGAGGGGAAAGAGGACGCAGACACTGAAGCTCAAACTTCAGAGCTAACTCCCGCCCCTGAAGGAACGTTTGCCGCCAGTATTCAAGCGGTGCTAATGACGAGTTTTCCGGAGCAAACGGGGTTTGATGTCGAGCTTGTGGCGTGTCCGGAAGATGTCACGTTAGAATCTGGGGAACCGTTTGTTTGTGAGATTCAAGCGACGGATGGTTTTGTCACGTCTGTGGATGTTGTGACTGATCCAGAGACTGAAACCTTTGATTGGACGACGAAGGGGCTGGATATTCGGGGTCTCGAAAAGGCGATCGCGACGGGGATGCTCGAAAATATGGAACTTGCGGGAAAGGTCGATTGTGGTTTAGGTGAGACGAAAAATCCGTTTCGTGAAGAGGCGGTCGGCAGTGCCTTTGAGTGTGCATTTACCGCAGAAAATGGCGACGATCAAACGATTAATGTTGTGGTGAATGATGAAGAGGGGAATGTGACCTGGAATGTCGAATAAATGGCGTTGTTGTTGAATTAGCGACATAAGCCAAGGTAATATAGCAAAAAACGATTTGCTTAGGACGTATCAAAAAAAGCTGAGAGCACTGAGCGGAGTCGTTGGCGTAGCCTTTGCGAAGCAAATAGTGCGGTTTTCAACTTAGACGAGAGTGTCCTAATCTAATCGGCTTCTGCTATAAGTCGTGACTCTTAGACCTTTGAGGGTTTGCAAACTTCAAAGGTCTCATTTCCTGCCGTTGGGTCTACTTCACCTATCTAGAGCAGATTTTATTTTAGTAGTGTGTACCGGTTTTGCGGTGGTGTACCGCCGTCACCCGATCGGCATCGAACACCGTACCGCTTTCAGTGGTGGCATAGACCAACCAGTGATCGCCGCATTCCATCCGCTCTTTGACGGTGCATTCTAAACAGGCGATCGCCTCGCTTAATACCGGCTGACCGTTACTTCCCGCTTCCCAGTCCACCCCTGCAAAGCGATCCTCACCGGGAGCAAACGGCTTCAGGAAGTGCTTCATCAGACCAATGTGTTTCCCTTCACCCAGAATATTGAGTGCAAAGGTGTTGCCCTTGTAAAGCAAGGATTCGATCGCCCGTTCCTTCGCCACGGCCACTGTAATCCCCGGTGGTGAAAACGTCGCTTGCGACACCCACGACGCCAGCATCGCGCTCGAAACTTCATTTCGCCGCGTCGTCAGAATGCACATCGACCCGACCACTCGCCCGATCGCCTGTTCTGTACTCGTCGCGGATTGAACCGGCGCGACGGCTTTCTTCGCGGCCTTCTCCTGCTTCTTCAGCGCCTGGACAAAATCCGTCCCCGCCTCCTCACAGGTTTTCATCACCGCTTCCGTCGGTGTGAACTTAACCCGAATCGGCTCAAAGCCAAACTGAAATCCGGCATTCCGAAGCTTCGTTTCGAGCAGGTCGATCGCCTCGCCACTCCAGCCAAACGAACCAAATACCCCCACTAATTTCGTATTCGGCACTTCCGACAACACCACCCCGAGCGCTGTCTGGATTTGGGTGGGTGCATGTCCACCTAGCGTCGGCGATCCGATCACGAAACCCGCCGATCGCGCCAGAATTTCCTTAATCTCATCCGGCGAAGCCACCTCACAGTTAACCGACTCCACCTGCGCACCGGCTTTGGTCATGCCACTGGCGAGCGCTTGCGCGATCGCGGCGGTGTTGCCGTAGGCCGAAGCGTAGAGCAATGCCACGGAAATTTCCTGCCGCTGCTGATTAGCACTCCAGGTTTTGTAAGCATTGGTCAGCTCTTGCAGGCCGTAGCGGACAAGCGGGCCATGACCCGGCGCGTAAAACAGAACCGGTGGCAACGAGCTGAGTTTTTCCAGCACGGTGGCAACTTGTCGTGCGTGGGGCGCCATCAGGCAATCGAAATAGTAACGCCGATCTTCGCTATAGACCTGCCAACCCTCATCAAAAACTGATCACCGCAGACGTGCGCCCCAAAAAATTTATCGGTAAATAACACCTGGGTTTTGGTGTCATAGGTTGCTAGGGCCCCCGGCCAGCGCGGAGTTGGGATGGGGGTAAACATCAACCGGTGGCCGTTGCCAAGGTTGATGTTTTCCTCGCCGCGCATGATTTTAATGCGGGTTTCGGGTAGGTTGGGTAACAGGTTTTGCAGGGCGATCGCGGCTGGATTTGAACAGACGATCGTGGCATTGGTCGCGATCTCAAGCAGCGGTTCGATCGTCTTGGCACGATTGGGGTTAACGTGACCGAGGATAATGTAGTCGATCGTGGCGGGATCTAACGTCTCTTGTAATTTCGCGATAAAAATCTCGCTAAATGACTCCCCCGGCGGATCAAATAAAGCTGTTTTGCTGCCCTGGATCAGATAACTATTCGCCGATGTACCACGCTGTAGGGCGTACTCAATCTCGAAGCGAAGCCGTCCCCAACTACGGGATTTCAAGATTTTCGTATCGGTGGCAATGTCAAAGCGCTGTACGTCACGGGGTTTGGTTGTTTCCATGATTCAGGTGGTGTGAAGGGCGAAACGAAACGCGGAGAATGGAGCAGTGGTGTTCAACGTCAACGGCTAGGCAACACTCAAGCCTTTAGAGGCCAGCCATTCGGCGTTATACAGGCGTGACTGGTAGCGCGAACCGCTATCGCAGAGGACAGTCACGATCGTATGTCCCGGTCCCATTTGTTTTGCCAGTGCCACCGCTGCGCCGACGTTAATGCCGACCGAGCCGCCCATAAACAGGCCATCTTGACGTAACAGTTGATAGACCACACGCACCGCTTCCGGATCATCAACCTGGATGGCATCATCGATCGGTACGCCTTCCATATTGGCCGTAATCCGACTATTGCCGATGCCCTCCGTAATTGAGCTACCCTTGGGGTTAATTTCTCCCGTTTTGATATAGCTGTATAGCCCACTCCCCATCGGGTCAGCGACAACACACATCATCTGCGGGTTTTTCTCTTTCAAAAACATCGCCGTTCCCGCATAGGTTCCGCCGGTTCCCGTAGCCGCCACCCAAGCATCAACCTTGCCGTCCGTTTGCGCCCAGATCTCGGGGCCGGTGGTTTCGTAGTGAGCGTTACGGTTCGCGAGGTTATCGAACTGGTTCGCCCAGATCGCGTTATCGAGTTCGTCGGCGATGCGGCCTGATAGTTTGACGTAGTTATTCGGATCGCGGTACGGCACGGCAGGCACGGGGCGGACTTCAGCCCCCAAGGTTCGCAGGGCGTCCATTTTTTCCTGAGATTGGGTATCCGGAATCACGATCAGACATTTGTAACCTTTGGCGTTGCAAATGTGCGTCAAACCGATGCCTGTGTTGCCCGCCGTGCCTTCGACGACGGTTCCGCCCGGTTTGAGGAGGCCGCGCTGTTCGGCATCTTGGATGATGTAGAGGGCAGCGCGATCCTTCACCGAGCCGCCAGGGTTGAGAAACTCAGCTTTCCCAAGAATCTCGCACCCCGTTTCGTCGCTGACGCTATTGAGACGAATCAGGGGCGTATTACCAATGGTGTCGAGAAAGCCGTGTTTGATATCCATGGGATGAAGAAAAGCCGCAAATTGTATACATCTTAGCGGTTTGCCTGTCGATCGCGTGGGTGTACCAGAATTTCACAAGGATGGGAGCCGAGGCCATGACCTATCGAATTTAGGATACCGAATTACCTATAGGAACTTGCTAATTGTACCTATAGCATCAACAAATCAAGTCTTTCTAATTCATATACATCTCTTTTTTTGGCTCTCACAATCTCTAGAATCTAAATATTCAGCTAAATAATTTATTGAGGTGAACTATACCAATGGCTTAAGTCTCGATTAATTAGTTTTTCTAAACATTTAATATCTCCCTCAAATTCATGTTTGAGTTGTTGTTCAAAATCGAACTCTAAGGGATCTCGTAGCTTGAGTTTTTGTATTCAGTGAGTTTATCTTTTTCTTTAGGCTTTCTAGCAGTCGTCTTCTGATAGATTGCGGAAGAGGAATTAGATATTTACCAATTCCCAAAAGCTTAGCGGGTGGTTGCTTAACTAGATTTCGTAAAAATTGACTACGTCTCTTCTTGTTTGAGTTCTTCGCTTTAAAATCCATTTCAAAATCAACATTAACTTCCAAAAAGTTTAGTGCATCTCGAAAAATAGCTCTTGTATCACGTTTGAAATCGTCAAAAATAATAAACTTAATTTGGTGCTTCGAAAAAACCTCAAGATATCGCTTAACCTGTACTGAAAAGGTCGCAAAATCACGATAAAAAAGCATTTTAGGCTCTTTGCATCGTAAAGGAATGCTTCTTCCCTGCTTTCGCTCCACCTCTAAATCCAAAGCTTTTTTAAAGCTTTGAACATCTTCACTACTTCCATTGAACAGATGTTGCGAGTGAAATGAGTACATCATACTGACAGGCTCTCTCAGCATGATGATAATTTTGGCATCAGGGTTATATTGATATATCTCTTGTGCCGCGACTTCAGAATAAAGGTAGGTTGGGCTGCCCTCGCCACAAATTTGAGTTTCCTGGGCGGCGAGAAATAGATTGTGATAGGTGGAAATATCAGAGGCCAAACTTTTAGTCTTCATATCTTTATCAAAGAAATGAAGCTCTTTTTCTTTAGGGATAAAAATTTCTGGATGTCGATTTAAATATTTACAAAGTGCTGTTGTCCCGCATTTGGGTGCGCCAACAATAAAAAAGCTGGGTTTATTCATGGTCATTTTATATTAATATTGTTATATTTTTTATTTTGTATCCTGTGAATGCGCCGGTCTCTTGTCTAATCGACGATAATTGAAAGCAATTATACGCTTTTCTTGATATGGTTGCCCAGTTCGATCGCCTCACTCCCGACGAGTATCTCGAAGCCGAACGCCACAGCGAAATTCGGCACGAATATTTTGACGGTCAAGTGATTGCAATGGCCGGAGCGAGCAGTGCTCATGGTCTCCTCGTCACGAACCTCGTCGCTTTACTGCGTCCGAACGTTCGTGGCACAGGATGCCAGCTTTTTAGCCGTGATATGAAGGTCAAGCTTGCAACTCGCAACCGTTTTTTCTATCCCGATCTCCTGCTGACTTGTGACCCACGCGATCGCGAGACGAGTTACTTCAAGCAATACCCCAAACTCATTATCGAAGTTTTATCAGAGAGTACGGAAGAGTCCGATCGTGGCGTAAAATTCCGGGACTACGGCGAACTCATGAGCCTGAACGAGTACGTTCTTGTTTCCCAGAACGAACGCCTTGTCGAACGCTTTACCCGTAAAGAGGACGGCAGTTGGCGGCTCGATCGTTATGCTAACGATGACCGGCTGCGCTTGGAAAGTCTGGATTGCACGATCGACTTGGATGCTGTGTATGAAGATGTGACGTTACCGACGGAACGTGGGAATGCTTGATGGGGCGATCGTGGCGCTGATAGCGATCATTCTGTGTCTTCCCTTCCCAGTGCTACGATCGAGCCAGTCTCCATTCTCCACGCCATGCTCGCCACCGATCCCCTTTACATAACCCCCGAGGACTACCTCGCCGCCGAAGAAATCAGCCCGCACCGCCACGAATATCGCGATGGTGAAGTGTTCGCGATGACGGGTGGTACGCGCAATCACCACGCCATCACTGCAAACCTCCACCTTGTTCTCGGAAATCATCTACGAGATTCAGGTTGTCGAGCTTTTGTGGAGGGGATGAAGACGCATGTGGAAGCGAAAAATGCGTTTTACTATCCGGATGTGGTTGTGACATGTGACGATCGCGATCGCCCGTCTGATGATCCGTATATCAGTCATCCTTGTTTAATTATCGAGGTTCTGTCTCCGTCTACGGCTCACTTTGATCGGACGGAAAAGTTTGCGGATTATCGCGCAATTCCGAGTTTATGTGAGTATGTTTTGGTTGCGAGCGATCATCGTCAGGTTGAGCTGTTTCAGCGTAACAATCATGGGGAATGGGGGTTAGGTAATATGCCGGAGGATGACACGATTTGGTTGGCGAGTGTGGATTGTGCGATCGCGTTGAGTGAGATTTATCGTGATGTGAATGTTTAATGGGGCGATCGTGCCGTTGCGGGCGAATGAGGTGTTGAGTGTGTGGGTGTTTGGCTGAGGTTTGACTGTGTATTTACTCGTTACTGCGCGTTTGCTGGGAATGATTCAATATTGTC
>JAAUPN010000159.1 GCA_012033105.1 Coleofasciculaceae cyanobacterium RL_1_1 | reverse complement strand
TAGGTCGCGATGTGGGGGTTACATAGGGCAACGTGATCGCAAAGCAACTGCCAACCCCGATCTCACTCGACAGGGTTAAATAGCCGCCGTGTAAGTCCAGTACATGCTTAACGAGAGCTAATCCCAACCCAATGACGACCTGTTCTAGATCGAGAGAGTTATCCACCTGATTCAAGGCTTGACTTAACCGTTTAGCAGCTTTCTTAGAAAGACCAAGACCGGTATTTGTTACTGAAATACGTAGCCATTCCTTCGTCGTAGAAGAGGATTTTTGCTCTCTGACTTTGTGAACGTTAATCGAAATTTTTCCACCTTCCGGCGTATGGGTTACTGCATTATTGAGTAAATTGATTAATGCCCGTTGAACAAGGCGTTTGTCGAGAATAATGTGAGGCAAATCCTCTCCAAACTGTATCGAAAGTTGGATTTTCTTGTGATAGGTTTGTTTTCGGACGAAAACCAAACTACCGTCACAGATTGATGTAACTTCAACAGATGCAAGTTCAAGTTCGGTTTGACCAAAGTTGATCGTCGATAATTCTAGGATATCGTTCATCAACTCAAGCAGATGAAACACACTTTCATTGACATTAGCGATCGCCTTAGATTGCTCTTTTTTTAATGTTCCTAAAAGCTCTTCTTGCAGGACTTCACTAATGCCCAAAATAATATGTAGCGGCGTACGTAGCTCGTAGCTGATCTTCGCTAAAAACTCATTTTTTAAGCGAGAGTTTCGTAATAGCTTGGCATTTTTATCCTGGAGATGTTTATTCTGTTGGCGTAATGATAGGTGGTTATCAATACGCGCTTTAACCACTGCCGGGTTTAGCGGCTTCGTCATATAGTCAACTGCGCCAAGGGCAAAACCATCGGCTTCGCAGCTCGCCTCATCTAAACCCGTAATAAAAATTACGGGAATATGTTTCGTACTTGGGTTTGCTTTGAGTTGTTTACACACGTCATAACCATTCATATTTGGCATGACAATATCAAGGATAATTAAGTCTGGAACCGGTTGTATCATTGCCATTTTCAAAGCTTTTGTCCCTGTGGTCGCAGCCACGATCGCATAATCATCTTTGAGAATTTGTAACAACACCTGCAAGTTGTCCGAACTATCATCAACAATCAAAATTTTGGGTTTGGTAACCACGAGATTCAGAGAATTTGGCATCTTGACAGAGATGAGTACACTGAATTGAGCGTTGAGTGGGAGATGTTGTTCAGGGGGAAACTAAGATGATTAAGGTTCTTGATTAACCATCGCGATGATTTTGTTCAGCACGATTCGGGCTCCATCTGTGTCGAATTCGGCTAAATAGTCATCTAGGCTTTCGAGCGTTGCACACAGTGAAGTCTCGTAAAGCTGAAGTTTTAAGGCATCAATACGAATGAGAGCTTCCGCAAGATCGCAATCGAGTAGCTCGTCGATTTGGGCGATTTCGGCGACAAGCTGAATTGTGTCGATCGCGGGGGAAACCGAGGTGACATCAACACGATTTGGGGAAAGTTCACGGTTTAAAGTGTCGGGAAAAGTTTCTAGGACAATGGCGATATCGGCCTGAAGCTCATTGAGTGAATGTATCAGAGCTTGACCCGCGAGCATTAGGGTTTTCTGGTTCTTACCCTGATTTTGAAGGTACTGCTCTAGAGAATCTGCCGCTTGATATACCCCGTGGGCTCCAATATTACCGGCGGAACCTTTCAGAGTGTGAACAAGATATGACGCTTGCTCCCCATCGTTGCGCTCGATCGCCTCCTGAATTGAGCGATCGGAGGCTGGGTGTACGGTCTGAAATCGCTTGAGCAGCTTGAGATAGATCTCCCAATTTCCATTCATGCGGCTCAGACCCAAGCTGAGATTTAGGTGTTCCAGCGCAAGTGTGCTGTAGTCTGGTGTTGCTGATTTTGCCGATTTTGCGGGTTCTGGTCGCGGCGACGATTCGGAGCCAGAGGGGAAGATATGAGGTGAAGGGTCAGACTTGATCGCCGATCGTGGCGTGATCCAGCGAACGAGGATGGCAAACAGCTCATCCGGTACGACCGGTTTGGCAATATGCCCATTCATACCCGCCGTTAAGCTTTTCTCCCGATCGTCCGTCATCGCGTGGGCGGTCATCGCCACGATCGGCAGCGTCGCGAACCGTTCCGTTTCAGCGTGGCCGTCTTGCGCCAAACGCCGAATCTGACGGGTCGCCTCTAGCCCGTCAATTTTAGGCATCCGAATATCCATCAACACCAGATCATAGTGCTGCTCTCGCACCTTGGCGATCGCACGTTCGCCATCTTCAGCAATGTCAGTCATAATCCCAACGCTACGCAGCAGCTCGATCGCAATCTGTTGATTGACGGCATTATCTTCGACGACTAAAACCTTCGTACCGGAAATCGCCAGTAATGCCGTTTGGAGTGAGGAAGAATCGGCAAGTGCCACCGGCTCGGGGCTGTCATCTCCTCGGAAAGCTTCCAAGATGGCATCGAAGAGCTGGGATCGGCTGATGGGTTTATACAGGATTGCTTCGATGCCCACCTCCAAGGCTCGTTGGCGGGCATTGCCTTGATTCGAGGCGGTCACCATCAGGATGTGAGGAATATTCGCTAACTGAAATTGCGTTTTGATCTGTTGAATGGTTTCGATGCCATCGCATCCCGGCATATTTAAATCAACGATAATCAGATCAAATGAATCGGACACTTCAATTTGCGAGAGATAAGTGATCGCCGCTTCACCAGAGTCCACAGTTGTCACTCGAAAAGAAAACGACTGTAAGAGATGCGCCAGAGCCTGCCGTGACAGGGGATTGTCATCGACGATGAGTGCCTTGAGGCCGCGTAAATCTGGAATGGGGGATGAGCAATGCTTGGAGATATCTGGGACATACTGTTGCTCAATGATGAAGCTAAACGTGCTGCCCTGACCGACCTGGCTTTCCACCTCGATCGTTCCGCCCATTAACGTCACCAGACGCTTGCAGATCGCTAACCCCAAGCCCGTGCCATGATGTTGACGGCTGGTGGATACATGGCCTTGGGTAAAAGCCTCGAATAGTGTTTCCATTTGCAGAGCCGTTAGGCCGATCCCCGTGTCGCAGACCGCAAAGCGTAGCTGCACCCGATCGTCCGTGCGATCGATCACATCAATGCTGATCTGTATGCCGCCCGTTTCCGTAAACTTGAGCGCATTACTGGCTACATTCATCAGAACTTGACCCAGACGTAACGGGTCACCCAGCAAACGAGTGGGTACTTTTTCACTAATGTGAAATACCAGTTCAAGCTGTTTTTCTGTAGCTTTAAATGACAGAGTATTGTTGATATTTTTGAGAATATCATCAATCGAAAATTCGACCGATTCTAGTTCAAGTTTACCCGCTTCAATTTTAGAAAAATCTAGAATATCGTTAATAATCTGTAGCAGTGATTGGGCAGAATATTGAATTTTGGTGAGATAGTCCCGTTGTTGATCGTCTAGGTCAGTTTGTAGGGCTAAATGCGAGAGTCCTAACACCCCATTCATCGGTATCCGAATCTCATGGCTCATCAGCGCGAGAAATTCGCTTTTGGCGCGGTTGGCGTACTCTGCGGCTTCTTTTTCGGCCTCCAGAGATTGGTTGAGATTTTGCTGCGATCGGTACAGTTCAGCTTGCTGGATCGCGAGGGTCGCCTGTACCGAAAGCTGCTGAAGAAAATGAATATCCGTCTCAGCCCAGTAGCGCGGACGACCACATTGATGAACGATGAGCAACCCCCAGAGCGGTGGAGCGATACTGCTAGGCAGTAAAATCGGATCGACCAAGTTTGCCCGTACCTGAAATCGTTCGAGCAGTTGACGGTGACATTCGGTCAAATCTGCATTGTAGATATCCGAGATCATTGAAGTTTGACCTTGGAGATAATTCACGCCTTGATTGTTGTGAAAGCAGGTATCTTGGATCGCAGCATTCAGGGAAGAGGGCCAGGGATCAATGACCGATTCTGCGACAATCCAGCCGCTCATGTCGGGGGAAAATTTGTAGATCACGACGCGATCGGCTGCCAGAAAACGACGCACTTCGTTGACGATCGCCGTAAGCACATCATCCAGATCAACAAATTGACGAATGTTTAAGGCAATCTCAGAAATGAGGAGATTTTGCTGCTGCGATCGCTCTAAACGACGACTTAAAACAGTCCGATCACAAACCTGATTCACGCAGGTGCAAAGGGATAACGCATTCACATCGCCCTTGACCAGGTAATCACTCGCGCCCAGTTTCATCGCCTGTACGGCGATACGTTCGTCCCCTTGTCCGGTCAGGACGATCGCAGGTAGACGGCCATCGTGATAATGGGTCGCAATAGCAGCGAGAAATTCGAGTCCGCTACCGTCGGGAAGATTGATATCCACCAGAACTAAATCGATATGTTTTGTGACCCAGAGTTCTAGTCCCTCCTCTAGGGTCTCAACTTCAATAAATTCATAGTTATACTCTAGATCAGACTGAAGAAAACGCTTGTAGGTAAAGCGATCAACCTCAGAATCATCAACAATTAAGACTGAGATTTTATCGTATCTAGATGGCATAGATTAAGTCTCCAGATGGCATCTGTGGATTGAGATTAGAGACGGAATTTAGGTCGAGTTGATCACAGTCGATCGGCGAGATTAAGCTGGGTAGTACTCTCGTATTGCTTCAACTATCACGGGGCAAAATTGTGAGGCTAAACCAATATTGAAATAACGTCTTAACGGTCATTTTAATCTTTTCGCTACCCATCGGTTTGAGCAGATAGCTATTGGCTCCATAGCGATAACAGCATTTAATATCAATCTCGTTACGCGATGTTGTTAACACAATAATCGGCAATGCTCGTAGATCATCGTGTTGTTTTACCTCTTGAATAACTTCCCGTCCATCGGTTCCGGGTAAGTTTAGATCGAGTAGCATTGCGATTGGTTTTGGGGTATCAAGGCCATCATAATCGCCCTGCCGAAAGAGATAATCGATCGCATCATCACCGTCCTCTAATCGGAGAAAACTATAGGCTGATGTAACCTCAGCATTCACTTGATCGACGGCACGCAGAAAGGTGTAAAAATCTTCATCGCTATCTTCCACAATCAAGATTAAGGGTTGAGAAGGATGATCCCAAGGGGAGGTAAGCACGTGGGGCATAAGGGATGGTCAGCTACGAGGTAAGCGGTGTTTGATCGCGCACGGGAAGTGTCACAAAAAAGGTTGTGCCTTGACCATAGAGAGATTCAACATGAATGGTGCCACCGTGACGCTCAACAATTTTACGGACAATTGTTAATCCAGCACCGGAGCCGCCCCCATATTTTCCTGGAGCGTGCAGACGTTTGAAGATCCGGAAGATCGAGTCGATATGTTTATCTCGAATGCCGATACCATTATCGCGCACGTACAACGTGACGTAATCGTCAGGTGGTGAGTCGTCCGGCTTGGTGTTGTTCTCGGTGGGTCTGTTCTCGGTGGGTCTGTTCTCGGTGGGTCTGTTCTCGGCGAAATCCTGCGGGCAGTAGCCCACCTCTACCCATTTTTGGGGCTGACTGTTGTATTTGAAGCCGTTAGAAATCAGATTGGTCAAGACTTCGTCAATCAGGCTACGATCGCCCCAGACGATCGGCAGGTTGGGGAGAATCCGGATCTCGCAGCCTTCCCAGTCTGGATTCATCCGAAACATCGTGATCGTTTCACGGAGCATCGCATTGAGGTCGATCGGCTCCACTTGCAAGTCCTGACGACCCAAGCGCGAAAATTTCAGGAGCGATTCAATCAGCAACTCCATACGTTCGGTGAGACGGACTAGGGTATGCAGCTTGTCGGTTCCGTCTGCGGCGAGGATGTCGCCGTAGTCTTCGAGTAAAAAGGTGGCGTAGTTGTGAATGCCGCGTAGGGGTTCCTTGAGGTCGTGGGAGGCAATGTAGGCGAAGGCATCAAGCTCGGTGTTGCTGCGCTGGAGGTCTTGGTTAATGTGGGTGAGGGCATCGGCTTGACGCAGGACAATATCGATGATCGCCTGTCGCAGCTCGATCGCGCCGTTAATTTCGCACGGCCACCAGGGAATCGATGTGCCTTGTACGGTTTCTTGCCACGCAGCAAAGGACGTGCGTGGCCGTAGGGTTTTCGTGCCGTCGGCTTCGATGTGTTCGTTTTTTTCGGGTTTTCCCGCCCAGGTCACGGTTTGCAGCACCTCGGGGCGAAACCACAGTACGTAACGATTTTGAATCGTCGAGATCGCCATCGCTAACAAACCACTCGCCACCTGGGGATCGATGATCACGTCGGATAGCAGGCTTGGGAGTGACTGGGTTACAAAGATATCCCGCTCAAATTGATTGGGTAACCACCGCAAGATGGCGGTGACGGTGGTTTCATCTGGAGTTTGTCCGATGGCGATTCGATCGTCACCATCACAAAGGATCACGCCAGCCGCGCCGGTTAGGGTTAACAGTAGATCGGGTTCGGCCACCAGTGCTGCGATAAAGTCTGTCGCTCCGGCCAGTCGATCAATGAATTGATGTTGAATGTCTTTGAGGCGAAGCTGATAGTCAAGATTGTCATTTGCCTCTTTGTTAGTGATTTCGGTGGACATCAACTGTCCGAGAAATTCACACACCGTCCGCTGGTCGTAGGGGACAAATTTTGGGCTGTAGTGGTGACAGGCGATTAGCCCCCAGAGTTTGCCGTTTTGCAGCAGGGAGATGCTCATGGAGGCGGTCACGCCCATATTTTGCATGTATTCGATGTGCAGCGGCGACACCGATCGCAGCACCGATCGGCTCATGTCTAAGGGTGATCGTGGGGCGGAGTTTGTGAAGTTTGCGGATTTTTCCGGGGTTGCCGTTCCTCCCGCCGGGAGCTCGCTCAACAGTTCGCTTGCCTGATAGCCGAAATCGGGGATAAGGCGTAACCAGTTTTGGGTGTAGAGATACCTAGCTTGCCGGGGAATATCAGTGGCGGGATACCGGAGTCCGAGAAATGATTCTAGGTTTAGATCTGGGGTTATGGTTTCGGCGATCACGTGGCCGTCACCCTGGTGATTGAATTGGTAGACCATGACGCGATCGAAGCCTGTCAAGCGTTGAACGTTGTTGACGATGAGGCTACACAGTTCGTCTAGGTTGCGCGTCGTTTGTAGGGCGAGAAGGGTGTCTTTAACCTGGCGGTGAAATTGAAAAAAGTCATGTTGCTCGGTGGCGAAGCTCGGTTCGAGTTCTAAGACGATTTCACCGCTGGGCGCTCGGTGAACGATGCCATTAAATGGCTGGGATGTGTCCTGTCCACCGGTAAAGGTGAGCGGCAAGGGGTTGATATGTTCAAAGCTGCGATCGAGGCAGCCGTGAATCGCTGCGATCGTGTCGGCATTGATGAAGTTGGAGAGCGGATGACCCAGCAAATCCTGTGGGGCGATCGCGACGATCTTCTGGGCGTTGCTGCTCACCTGGCGGATGTATAGATCGGGATCGCTCAGAACCAGGAGTAGGCCATGGGGCTGAATGAAGCCGGGACGATGGATCGGTTCGCGATCGCAGTTGGTTAAATCAAAAAGTTCAGACGAGTCTAGCAACTCATCTAGGGCGTGAGTCTGAGTGTCTAAACGGTCTGTCATTCGCAATCCGGTTTGTGAATCAGGTTTGTGTACTTTGCTCATCGTAACGAATTGACCAACGAAAGATGAGCGTTGGGTTACGCCGAATCGGTCGATCGCAAACCCAGTAACAAGGACTTAAACGTTGTGTGTTCGTCGGAGTTGCCGACCACGAGTAGTCGATCGCCTAGCTCAAACCGATAGTCACCGGTTGGGTAGCGATGGAGCTTTTTACCCCGTTCAAAGGCCATGACCGTCACGCCTATCCGCCGACGAACATTGGCCTGCGCCAAACTATGACCCAGTAGTGGCGAATTGGACTCGATCGTGTACCACTGCCGCTCAAACCCCTCGACAGCAGCTTCCATGTTCATATCATCACCCCAATACTGCGATCGTTCGGGCTGGATATCCCGGTAGCGTCCCCGGCGATAGCGGTTAACCACCTGCTGCACCGCATAGGTCGAATCCCCAAATTTCAGCAGCATATGAGCGCCCATTTCTAGCGATGCTTCAAATTCGGGCTGGACGACTTCCTGGGCGCCGAGCTGGTAGAGAATATCAATTTCATCTTTGGCGTGGGCGCGAACGGTGACATCGAGATCGGGCGCGAGACTGAGGGCGCGTTTTAGTGTGAGGCGGGTCGCGAGGGGATCGGGCAAGGCGATCGCCAGTCCCTTGGCGCTCTCAAGGTTGGCTTTTTCGAGGACAAGCTGGCTCGAAGCATCACCAAAAATGTAGGGAATTTGCCGATCGCGTAGGGTTTGTAGCCGTGCTTCGTCGTTATCGATCACCAGAATTTGATAGCCCTGGAAATACAGCATCCGTACTAGGGTTTGTCCCACCCGACCAAACCCGGCGACCACCACGCGATCGGTCGGTGGTTTGTCGAAGTCCACCAGTTGGGGTTCGGGATTGAGGGACAAAAAGGAGTTGAAGAACGGCGATTTATCCAGCCAACGCAGGAGATCGGGAGTGATCTTGAGTAAAAACGGTGTCATGAGTAGCGTTGCGGCGGTGGTACCGACGGTTAGCCCGTAGAGTTCATCCGAAAACAATCCTTGGGTTTGAGCCACACCCGATAGTACAAAGGAAAATTCCCCGATCTGATTAATCCCCAGACCGACCGTAATGGCCGTGCGTGGGGAATAGCCAAAACCTTTAACCACGCCCCCAACAATCAACGCTTTACCGAGCATCGCCACCGCCACCAGTCCGGCCAAGCTCCAGATATTTGCTAGCAGAAAACTCGGGTCAATGAGTACACCGATCGAGGCGAAAAACAACGTGGCAAAGACATCACGCATCGGCAAAATGCGATCGAGCGCGTGGTCAGCATATTCCACATTCGAGACCGTCAGCCCCGCCACAAATGCACCCATCGCAATCCCCAGACCCAGCGTCGAGGTCAGCAGCGCAATCCCTAGGCACAGGACGAGAATACCCAGCAAAAACAGCTCTTGCGAGCCGCTACGAGCCAGCGATCGCACCAACGATGGAATCAGCCAGCGACCCGCCATCAGTGCCATGCCCAAAAAGGCGATCGCCTTGAGGCTCGCGATCCCCACCGCGATCACGATCATATCGGCGGGCTGCGTCAGGGCAGGCAACACCGCCAGCATCACCCCCAAGCCCAAATCTTGCACCACCAGCATGGCTAGCATCACCTGACCATGAGGCGTTCGCACCTCATTACGCTCAATCAAACTCTTGAGTACCACCGCCGTAGACGAAAGCGACAGCACCGCCCCGAGGAAAATCGCAGGCGGGATCGACTCCACCCAGCCCGTCGCGTAGGCTAATTCGGCTCCGAGGGCGATCGTCAGCAAAATCTGCAACGCTCCCCCACCAAAGGCGATCGCCTTGACCCGTAACAGTTCCTTAAACGAAAACTCGACCCCGAGGGAAAACAGCAGTAGAGCCACCCCGATTTCCGCCATCACCTGAATTTCGCCCGCCGCCGTGACCAGGTGCAGCCCCGCCGGACCGATCGCCATTCCTCCCAAGAGATAGCCCAGGATCGTTGGTTGTCGAAGTCGGTTGGCAATATAGCCACCCGCCGTCGCTGCACCCAGCACGGTGACCATATCGACAATCAGTGTTAGCTCGCTTGCCATAATGTTCCACCGGTGAAGGCTAAATCCTTACGCCAAACATACGCCAAAAACCCAAGAATTCGGCGAAGTTCAACCGTTGAACGGGTGTATTACTTTATCGTTCCCACGCTCTGCGTGGGATTAGACCTCTGGCATGAATCGAAAAAGCCGGGATTCGAGCACTGAGCGGAGTCGAAGTGCGATCGCTTTTCGCGGTAACACCCAGGCTTCGACTCCGCTCAGCCTTCGAGATTTCGTCTTTTTCAAACCTAA
>JAAUPN010000018.1 GCA_012033105.1 Coleofasciculaceae cyanobacterium RL_1_1 | reverse complement strand
GATCGCACCCTCAAACTCATTCGTAACCCCATCCAGCGTCACGCCATGACCCAGCGAGTTTGCGATCGGGGTCGGCGGTTTAACCTTGATCAATTTACCGATCAAGTCAACGCTTTATTTGATGAGATTTCCCGCGAATTTATGACGATCGCCTTGCCCGATCCGGGTGAGATTTACCGGGAATGTAAAACATTATCGATCGCCGAAATTCAAGCCGATTTAACCTCTTCGTAACTGCTCCGTCCCAGGCATCACACCAAAAATAGCTTCAGAATATTTCCAAACTTCTGGGCAGTCAAAATACTGGCGAAACACCGGATCATCCACAAAATGAGTCCAACGTTCAAGCACTTTCATCGCACTACCTTGACCTTGGTGTTGCTGACCCTCGAAGGAGCTACCACCACCAAACGGACGCACATCTTCTTTACCAGCATCGGAGAACGGTATCTCTAGCGCTTGGGCGATCGTGATTCGGTATTCTCGATCGATCGTCCAGCGATTAAAATTAATGCAAACTTTATTGCGCGTTAGATGGTTGGTTTCGCCCACAAATTCACGCGCGGCTTCGAGCCAAAGATCCATCATATTCTTGCCTGAAGATTTCACATCAATAAAACCACTCTTCAGACGACTCGCAATCAAATTAAATGGGTCTCGTAGAATCAAGACATCATGCTTTTTTAATGATTTTCCATAGAAAAGATCTTCCTTTGATTCCACTGCTGAAGAGGTGATGTCTTCCAGAGAAAAATCCTCATAGCTATAAATTAATGTGTCATGAGGATCAAAACGTCCCTGGGCGTGGCGTTTCAAGAATAGACGAGTTCGGAGATGCTTTTCATACTGGAGATGTCGTTGATAAAAATACTCATAGGGATTCTGACTACAGGGAACATTATTGATATGGAAAACAGATTTATTCGATACGCTAATCTGTTTTTCAAGCCAATTTAAAACCGCATGATTTCCGACTCTTCTTAATCCAATAAATCGAATTAAATTCTGATTGACAATTTTTTCTGGGTACGCGGGGTGAGAAATAAACTTAGTATATTCACGAGCTAGCTTGATTTTATCTTTACTGATATTTTTGACTCTTCGCAGCGCCCCCGTTGGATTAGTGATGAGTTTTTTGAGAGTTCTAGCTGCGTTCATTAGAATTTGGAGATTTTTTTAGAGCGTGGATTGGCTTGATTATACCGTCCGTATTGTCGGCATTCGGGATAGATTATGGGTTCTCAGCAACATCACGATGGATCGCGTTTTACGATCTAATGAATTCATCTCAAAACTTTTAACGAAGACTAAGGCATGATCGCCGTCACGATCGCCCTTATTCACCCATCAAACGCAAGCGCACACTTTCCGCAATCTGATTCCCCAAGTAATCCGGAATCGCACTTTCATTCGGCCCCAACAAATACAAAATCAACCGTGTTCGGCCCCGCCACACCAACAAATTTGCATTCACGACCAATAAATCTTCCTGCCAGATCGCGTACATCACCTTGTAAAACAATCCCGGCTGGTTATCCGCTTCGATCAGCAATGCTGGTAAATGGAACACCGGATCAACATAAAATTCCGTTTCCACGTCTTCTAAACCCGCATTGAGATTAAACTCAACCGCCAGCATCTCTTCCACCTCAAAATGTCCCGCGAGTGCCTCCCGGATTGCCCGTGCCACATTGTCCGCCGTCTTCTCTGTCAGTGCTTTGCCGCCACGGGAAACCACAAGTTTAGTAAAGACGAGCATCGGCGGCGCAATTTGTCCGTATAAACTCAGGCTGTGAATCGTTAGACCATAGGCGGCCAAAACGCCAAAAATATCACTCAGCAAGAAAGACTGATTGCGATAGGCAAAATGCAAGGCACTTTTATCGCCTTCCGGTCGCAACTCGATGACGGCCTGCCGTTTTTTGTAGAGATGGTAGGCTAGCTTGAGGTTTTGAAGCTGAATTTCGCTGCTGACGAACTGCTCATAAAACTGCGGAAAGGCGCGGTTAAAGCGCTTGAGCAGATCGAGGGTAGAAGATTTCGAGCCCGAAGTCATAGCAGGGTAGTCCGCTTAGAGGCCAAGGTGCGGGGTAGAAGAGGCACAACGAGCGCGAGATGGCAGCGTTAACATGAGGCAACACAAGCTAGCGTATGGATTGACTCATACGATCGATGAGTCTGAGGATTTATCAGCGATGAGCGGCGATCGCTCCCCACCCATAGGCGATTTTGCTTTTTAACGTTAGCATTCGTCGGCTCACTCCGGTTTGTTGTACGGTGACTGATCGCAGCAATGATGAAGGAGGCAATCCAGCCTTGATCGATGAGTTGTTTCATCTGGTCTTAAGCTTGGTTTGCGGGGTGATCGTCTCCTGAGTTTTGGGGAATGCCCCGTCATGAGCGCTGTTTGATCGGTTTAACCTCGGGACGTATCGACCGACATCGACCGACAGCGAGCGGCGAGGAGCGTTCAGATCGTACCGAGCGATCGAGCGACACACAGATATAATGACTTCTGGAGCATTGCTCCACATTCCTTAATGTTTACCAAGCGCTGAATTTGCATGGGTTTTTGGAAAAGTTTTTTCAGCGGCTCCGAAACGAGTTCGAGTCCGACCGAGATGGTACTCGAAGAGTTTATCGATGCGCGGGGTAATACCAGTTTGGCTGGCACAACAACGGGCCAAATTTGCTTTAGCACCGAGCGCAATATCGACCTCTACGAACTCGAAGAGCTGTGTGATTCGGTCGGCTGGTCGCGTCGTCCCCTGCGCAAGGTCAAGAAGGCGCTGGAGTACAGTTTTTTGGTCGTCACGATGTGGGAAGTGCGCGGGGTTAACCGTCGGCTGATCGGCTTCTCACGAGCGACCTCTGACCATGCTTTTAATGCGACGGTGTGGGATGTGGTGGTGCATCCTGATTTTCAGAAATCCGGCTTGGGTAAGGCGTTGATGCAATACCTGATTCGTAAGCTGCGTCGTGAAGATATCAGCAACATTACGCTGTTTGCTGATCCGCATGTGGTTGATTTTTATCGCAATCTTGGGTTTATGCCTGATCCAGAAGGGATTAAGGGCATGTTTTGGTATCCAGGCTGAGGGTTAGATTGGCGAGTTGATCGCCTAGCCTGTCGTCCGTTTGTCTGCGAGATCGAGACTGATTAACCACACAACGCGGCCATCAGTCAGGTGGTCTGCGGGCTGATCTGCGATCGAATTGGCACACGATCGGGGTTATTCTCAGTTACTCCCAGGCCAAGACGTCGCATTCGGCGTCTTTTTTGATCGAATTTTGAGCGAAAACCCTCGGCAGAAATTCGCTCACTGTGCTGCTTTGAGGCCGTTAAACGCAGCACCTTCGATAAATCGATCTACAATTTAAGGAAAGCTTTAAGAAAAGTTTACATTGTTCGTATTCCCTCATCAATTCCTGTGACCACATCTCAAACGATCCCCCTTTCCTTTCAATTTGACCGTATCGAAGATGCCCTCGATGATCTCCGCGCGGGTCGTGCGATCGTGGTAGTCGATGACGAAAATCGCGAAAACGAAGGGGACATCATCTGCGCAGCTCAGTTCACCACACCGGAGCTGGTGAATTTCATGGCCGTTGAAGCACGGGGTCTGATCTGTTTGGCGATGACCGGCGATCGGCTCGATACCCTGGATCTACCGTTAATGGTTGATCCCAACAAAGCCACTGATCAAACTGCATTTACGATTAGTATCGACGCTGCGTTACATCTCGGCGTGACCACGGGCATTTCCGCTGACGATCGCGCGATCACGATCCGCGCCGCGAGTAACCCCAACACCAAGCCCACCGACCTACGCCGCCCCGGTCACATTTTTCCGCTACGTGCTCGCGAAGGTGGTGTCCTCAAGCGTGCCGGTCACACGGAAGCAGCGGTCGATCTCTGCCGCATGGCCGGACTGGAACCAGCGGGCGTGATTTGTGAGATCCAAAATCCGGATGGTTCGATGGCACGGTTGCCGGAACTGGTGAACTACGCCAAAGTCCACAACCTGAAGCTGATCAGCATCGCCGATCTGATTCGCTATCGCCTCCAAAATGAACGCTTCGTCACCCGCGAAACCGTCGCCGATCTTCCCACGCAATTTGGCAACTTTAAGATCTACGCCTATCGCAACTCGATCGACAATAAAGAACACGTGGCGATCGTCAAGGGCGATCCCACAGAATTTATCGATACGCCGGTGCTGGTGCGCGTCCACTCGGAATGCTTGACCGGCGACGCCCTCGGGTCGCTGCGCTGCGACTGTCGAATGCAGCTCCAAGCGGGATTAAAAATGCTGGAGCAGCACGGGGCGGGCGTGATCGTCTATCTCCGCCAAGAGGGTCGCGGTATCGGCTTGATCAACAAGCTAAAGGCGTATTCGCTGCAAGATATGGGACTCGATACGGTCGAGGCGAACGAGCGGCTTGGATTCCCAGCAGATCTGCGAAACTATGGCGTCGGGGCGCAGATGTTGAACGATTTGGGGGTGACGAAGATTCGGCTGCTCACGAACAATCCGCGTAAGATCGCTGGGTTGAAAGGGTATGGAATTGAGGTGGTCGATCGTGTGCCATTACTGATCGAGGCCAATGATTACAACTCGGTTTACCTTGCAACCAAGGCAAAAAAACTCGGTCACATGTTGCTGCAAACCTATCTGGTGACGATCGCCCTACACTGGGATGATGACGCGGAGGTTTCGTTTGAGCAGCGCTACGCCTGCCTAGAGCAGTTGCGTGAGCTAGCACGCAGTGAACATCTGCTGGTTCAGGAGGAAACGCGCCCGATCGCCGTGGCGCTATTTGGCACTCCAATTTTGACCGTTCACCTCGGCTTTGATCAGTCTAATCTCGCGGCTGCGGATTGGTTCACCCACCCGGATCATCCCTACATGCAGGCGGTATCATCGATCGTCGATGCGCTCGCCGACTGGAAGCACATCACTCAGCTTGAGTTTTTGATCTCGCCCGGTGTCGATCCCATGACCCACCTCAAAGGGCGGTTATCACGTCAGGCGGTCAAATCCGGTGCGTTACCATCGTCCGTGTTTAACGAGTTGCAAACGCAGATGATCTACCACATCCAGCGTTAGTCCGAACTCGTGTCCGAAACACACTATTTCACCCTCCTAGACCCCGAAGACAACGATGACCGTCCAGGTAACTTTTCAACCCGATGATGTGACGATCGCCGCCGAGGTCGGTGAACCGTGGCTAACGGTCGCCGATCGAGCCGGGGTCTCAATCCCGACGGGCTGTTTGATGGGATCATGTCACGCCTGCGAAGTGGATCTCGATGATGAGGAATCGATTTGCGCTTGCATTTCGGCAGTTCCGGCAGGACGATCGGCGATCGTGGTGAATTTATACATCGATCCGACCTGGTGAGTTGCGCTTAAACTCCCCCAGTCTCCCCGTCTATCACTTTCGATCGCCATCTATCTAAATGTTTGAATCAGAGATCAAAGCATCGTCCGACCCCTAGTCTTCATCCAGCGGCAAGCCAAAGAAAACACGACCTTTGCCAAAATATTTGCCGAACTGCTGTTCGTAAACTTCATCCTCGTCTTGGGTCTCCACCTCCAGATCCGATTTGGCATGGCTGACACACAACAGCGCATAGCCTTTTTCACGCAGTTGCGGCGAAAGTCCCATCGCCTGATCCTGTTCGAGTTCACCAGACAAGACACGAACCGCACAACTGGTACACGCCCCGTTACGACAGAGAAACGGAAGATCCGCACCCTGGTTTTCAGCAGTGTGGAGAATATAGCGATCGTCCTGGGCTTGGATCGTGTGATAGGTATCCGTTTGACGGTTGTGGATGCGAACTTTATAAGTACGGGTCATCGATTAAAGAAAAGTTAAACAAAAATTTTCAAGCCGCGCCGAAATCGCGATGTATTCCATCATCACATTGATTTCGTTGACGTGACAAGACTAACAACCCTCCGGGCAATGCGTGCAGGTCAAACGCATACCCGGTAAACCCGCACAAACCCGCACCTCCGCATCTTACATGCCTTGCCTTAAGGCTCCCGCTTGCGAGTCGGTATCGGTTCTATTCTTTGGCCTAAATCCATAGATTCAGACCATTAACCCTGACCTCAGACTCGGGAGATTTTAGAAACCTTCGAGATCTGACGCTCTGTGATTTATCCATGGGTTAACTGAGGCCACTTAAAT
Source organism: Coleofasciculaceae cyanobacterium RL_1_1 (assembly GCA_012033105.1). GTDB lineage: Bacteria > Cyanobacteriota > Cyanobacteriia > Cyanobacteriales > Geitlerinemataceae > RDYZ01. Next base: position 26,279 of record JAAUPN010000018.1, on the reverse strand, counting down.
CCCAATCGATCAGCCTGGTCTCTAACTTATTTTGATATTAGTTGTTACAAGAATTTGATACTTCTGGATGATTGTTTCTGCCGGATTGTCATGAACACATCAAAAACAAACCCAACAATTGAACACTGAGATGAAATACAAGACTTTGTAATACTAATTCCACTCTGATTTAACTCTAATTCACATCTTGTCTTAGATGTTTGCAGAGTGTATCTGTATAGTCCCTGAAGTTGGAATCAATTCTAAAGAAGTGACGTGAATTGCGGGGATCGATCTACCGTCAGCACAGAGCGCAACTAGATTGTGTAGTCCCACAAGGCCAACATCAACATCGCTTCAGATTATCGTCTGCGCATTACATATCAGCTTTCGACACCATGGTTTAACCGGCTTTGTTGACGATCGCCGGTCAAGCTCTTTCAGACCCAAACCTAAACACCCTCCTCAGACACCCCATCATGAAAATTAGCATCAACGGTTTCGGACGTATTGGACGCCTTGTCTTTCGTGCTGTGATTGCCCGTGCTGCCACCGATGACAGCATCGAAATTTGTGCCATTAACGACCTGTTTCCACCCAAAAATTTGGCCTACATGTTGAAATATGATTCAACCCACGGCAAATTTAACGGCACGATCGAAGCGACCGATGATGGCATTATCGTTAACGGCAAGTTCATTCGCTGTACGGCTGTGCGTAATCCCGAAGAATTGCCCTGGGGTGAGCTTGGGATTGATTGCGTACTCGAAGCGACCGGCTTTTTTACCGACTATGCCGGAGCCTCGAAACATCTGACCGCCGGAGCGAAACATGTCGTGATTTCCGCGCCGACGAAAGATCCTGAGCGTATCCCTACGATCGTCATGGGCGTTAATGATGCGGACTACGATGCGCGTTGGCCGATCGTCTCGAATGCAAGCTGTACGACCAACTGTCTCGCCCCGATCGCCAAGGTCATCGACGATCACTTCGGCCTCAGCGAAGGGCTGATGACCACCGTTCACGCCTCAACCGCAACCCAGCCCACCGTAGACGGCCCCAGCAAAAAAGACCTACGCGGTGGACGCAGCGCCGGACAAAATATCATCCCGGCCTCCACGGGTGCAGCCAAAGCCGTCACCCTGGTCTTGCCTCAGCTCAAAGGCAAGCTCACCGGTATGGCCTTCCGTGTCCCGACTCCCGATGTTTCGGTGGTTGATTTAACCTTCCGAACTGTCAAAGCGACCAGCTACGCCGAAATTTGTGCCGCGATGAAAGCCGCCGCCACCGGCGAAATGGCTGGCATTCTTGGCTATACAGAAGATCCGGTGGTGTCGTCGGACTTTACGGGCGATTCCAATTCGAGCATTTTTGATGCGGGTGCGGGCATTGAGCTCAATGAGCATTTCTTTAAAGTGGTGTCTTGGTATGACAACGAGTGGGGCTATTCGATGCGAGCGTTGGATCTGATGGTGATGATCGCGAACAAGGCCAATGAGTCGATCGAGATGGCCGCATCCGTCGCCGTGGGTAGCGTCCGTCAGACGGTGAGCTAGTTCAACGGCTGACACGCGCAGATTGAACCATCCAGCGTCATAAAAACGAGGCGCGATCTCATGATCGCGCCTCGTTTTTATGTTGGTGACTGCAAAGTGTTTTGCTGGCGGTGAATTCTCGGATTGTTGGTGCTTAAATTAAGCGATCGCGCCAGTGTCTCCAGAGAAAAGCAACCACAAATAGCAGAAACGTGATGATCGCGATCGCCGCGCCTGACGGTAAATCCAAGTGATAACTCAAAAATAAACCGACAAGATTCGCCAATACCCCGAGAATAACGCCCAAAATCATCATCTCGTGTAGCTCTTTCACCAACAAATAAGCCGTCACCGCAGGACCCACCAGCATCGACACGACCAGTAAAACACCGACCGTTTTCATGCTGGCAACGATCGTCAAGGTCACAATTACCACCAACCCAAGATGAATCTGTCGGGTCGGCAATCCCGCCACTTTCGCACCGATCGGGTCAAAGGTATAAAACAGCAATTCCTTGTAGTGCAAGATAATCGCCACGATCACGATCGCCGTGATCACACCCGTTTCGATCGTGTCGCCGATCGTTACCCCCAGAAGGTCACCAAAGAGCAGCGCTTCGAGGTCAAGGCGGGAATCGAGCAGCGAACTGAGGGCAATGCCGAGCGCGAAAAAGGCCGATAGGGTCAGCGCCATCGCGGCATCCGGGCGGATGCGCGGTTGGGTTTGAATCCAGGACATCAAACCAGTACTGAATGATCCGGCTAAAAATGCACCCAGGATCAAATCGAGACCCAGATAGTTCGCCAGGACAAGACCGGGTAACACCGCGTGGGAAATCACGTTACCCAGGAGGGTCATACGCTGCACGACGAGATAGCTACCAACGATCGGGCAAAGGATGCCGATCGTGACACCGACGATCGCGGCGTTGCGAAAAAATTCGTAGTGCAACGGATCGAGCACAAAGTTGAGCACGGGGCAGTGGAGATGGTGGAGATGGTGGAGATAATTTAAGTTATGAAGCTGAACAGCGCTGAAATGTGAAGAGACCGGCGGGATCAACGACGTGACGAGTAGAGCTATGAGGCGGGCTGTTGTGGCTGCCGCTCCCGTGTGGTGTCGGTGTCGTATTCCGGAGGGGCGGGAATGATGTTTGTGTGGGTCGCAGTGGCGGTGGTGTTGATTGGGGTGGTGTTGATGGGTGGGGTATAGTGTGGAGCTGTTACGGATTGGTGGGTTTAGAGAGTGGGTTAGAGGTTGATTTAGGGTTGGGCGGGATGGTGCAACCGACCAATCGTAAACCGCGCCCGTAAGCTCGGGCGAGGTGTTCCGGTGTGAGCACCGTTTCCGGTGTTCCATCGGCAATCACGTGGCCGTCAATTAACACCAGCCGATCGTAAGTACTCAGCTCATCGCCCCACTCATGGGTACAGACCACCACGATTTTATCGGCATCGCGCAACTCTAGCAGCAGTTCCCGCACGATTTGCTCCGATTGCCGATCGACACCGCCCAACGGTTCATCCAACAAAAAAACATCGGCCTGTTGTGCCAATGCCCGCGCGAGAAAGACGCGCTGTTGCTGACCGCCAGATAGCTCGCCAATTTGCCGATCGCGCAAATCCCACACCTCTAGACGCTCCATCGCCGCACGGATGATCGCCTTCGCCTGAGATGAAAAACCACGCCACCATCCCATGTGTGCCGTCTGTGCCGTCTGCACGGCATTTTTCGCCGAAATTGGGTAATACCAGTCAATTTGCGATCGCTGGGGGACGTAGGCGATACGCTTAGATTGACAGGTGACCGGACGTTCATCGAGGGTTACCGTACCGCTGCGATCGACCAAGTGAAGGATCGCTTTAATCAACGAGCTTTTCCCCGCACCATTGGGTCCCAACAAGCCGACGAGTTGACCACGATTCAGGGTCAGACAGACATCGGTTAGGGCGCGAACCCCCTGGTATTGAACGGACACACAGCAGAGATCAAGCATGATCAGGGAGTAAAAGGGTAGAGGGTTGGCGAACTAGCAGAACGTCGCACACGGGATCGACCGGCGTAGATTTTCAGCGTCAATGCAAACTAAATTTAGTTTGAATTGACACTAGAATTAAACTTAAATTTAGTTCGAGAATGATTCTCATTCTAGGTCGATTTTCGAGGAACGGATCAGAAAATTTGCGACATGAGTGCGAGAGGAAACTGATTTGCGTCCGTCAACGAAGGATTAATCATGGTTGGCTCGCAGGTAAGTTTGCCAAGAGACCAACGCTCAAAAGTTCGTTTGCTATAATTCACTCGCAATTCAGGTACGCATTGGTCACGCGAATTTTTCGCGGCACGCCATGACGCGATCGACTCTTCCAAACTCCGCAGGCATAGCAAATCTCCCATGGGCAAACCCGCAAAAGTACCGTTTTCCAATGCCGATCTGAATGCAAATCGCGATCGCACCTGGGCTGACACTGCCGAGACGATCGCCGTGATCGGTTGCGGGGCTGGGGTTGCTCTGTCGCTGATTTTTAAACAGGCGGCGTTTGCGATCGTGCCACCGATTTTTGCGATCAGCTTCAATATCATCAACCGCACCCATCGAATTCAGAGCGCCCGCACCCACGCTGTCGCCGCCGTCCGCCAAGCCGATCACCTGCGTACCGATCTGAATAATCTCACCACCGCGTTGCACGCTTTGCCGATTGGCGATCGGGTGCTTGAGATCGAAGATTATCTCTATCGTGTGAATGCAGCTCTGGTGCAAATGCAACAGCGCCAAGAGACGATCGCCACGGCAGCGGAGGAAGACCGAGAAAAGATCAAGGAAGCGTTTTCGATTGTCCGCCAAGGGGTCTATAACCTCAACGACTACACCAACGCGACCTTTGAGGAAATTCGCGGCGAGTTGGCGCAGTTACGCCAAACGGTCACCGACCTACCCCACGCTTTACCCCGTGGCATCACCGAAATGCCCGCAAATGCGATGATTCGCCAGCCTCCCGGGTCCGTGATGTCCGCCGCTGCTACGCCGATGACGATCGACCTCACCCCGGTGCAATACAACATCGATCGGCTCGATGAACGGGTAGACCTGCTCGAACAGCAATACCAAGGCACGGTGCAGCCGCAAATCCAGCGTCTCGCCTACACCATGCGTCAGATGCGCAACAATTCGCCCCAAAAGTGGATCGAACAAATTGACCATCGCCTCGAACAGGTGTTGCCCTACCAATACCAGGTCAGCCAGAACGATCGGACAGATCTACTGTTCAAAGCCATTCGTGAAGCCACCGATCGCCTGATCATCGTGACGCCCTGGCTGCCGAATAAGCCACAATTACCGCGCTTTCTCGCAGTACTGGCCGAAGCGCTTGAACAAAACCTGTTTGTCAGCATTGGCTGGGGCGATCGGCTTGATATCGGTAAGGGTGCAAACTGTTCGCGTCCGATCGTGCTCAAGGATGGCGGCTGGCGCTATCAGCCCGAACACGACCCGGAAGGGCTTTACGGTGCTTTGCCAGAGCTATTACGCCTCCGTAAACGCTACAAGCGACTGCACCTGAAACTGATCGGCACGCGCGAAAAGCTGATTGTCTGCGATCGCAGTTGGGCGTTGCTGGGGGGTCAGCATTTTCTGTGTGATATCGGCGGTCATGGTGCGAACGATCCCGGCTTGTTTACAACGGATAAAAAAATCGTGGCGGAAATTTCCCAGCGCTTCAATACGGCGAAAGTTTCGACACGCCGACCCATGCTGCGAGCAGAGAATGTTTAGGTTAATGCCTAATTTAGGGAATGCTTGATTGCAAGGAATCATCGAAAATAGATCCAGCAATCGATTCAGCAATTGTTTGAGGCTCTACCCATGCTAGGAAAATTTTTTAAAAAGCCGGATTTATCGATGGGCGATCGCGTGCCACCCGGTCAGCACCTGACGAATGGTTTTCCGATCATGACCTACGGCAGTACGCCGGAGATTGATCTCGCCACGTGGGAGTTCAAAGTGTGGGGTTTAGCCAAGACTGCAACCCTAAACTGGGATGACCTGATGGCGTTGCCTCAACATGAGTTTACGGCGGATTTTCACTGTGTGACCCGTTGGTCAAAGCTGGATGTGGAATGGCGTGGATTCAAGGTGCAGGATTTTCTGGCGCTGTTAGACATTGAGCCTACCGCCAAACACGTGATGCAGCATTGTTATGGCGGTTACACGACCAATATTGCCCTAGCGGATCTCGATCGCGCCGAGAATTTCTTCGCCTTTGAGCTAGAGGGTGAACCGTTGCCCCCCGAACATGGTGGCCCGCTGCGTCTTGTTGTGCCACATCTGTACGCCTGGAAAAGCGCGAAGTGGATTAATGGCTTGGAGTTTCTCAGTCAGGAAGAATTAGGGTTTTGGGAACGGAACGGCTATCATTCGCACGGGGAACCGTTTGCAGAAGAGCGCTACAGCAGTAATTGGTAGCGGCTGCTGAGGTTCACGTTGCACGACGCCGTTCGGCAAAACCTGACCTAACGTACAAACTTAACGCAGATAATGCCGATGATTGCTTCGATCGAGCCGGACGAACTGGCTCTTGTGTTGGCCGATGATACGACTCCTGTACAGCTCATTGATGTGCGCGAACGGCAGGAGGTGGAAATTGTGGCGATTCCGCAGTTTTGGGTGTTGCCGCTGAGTGAGTCGCACGACTGGGTTGAGCGTGTGATGATGCAGTTCGATCGTGATTGTAAGACGATCGTCATGTGTCACCACGGGATTCGATCGTTGCACCTGTGCCAGTGGCTGCAAGCTCAGGGATTTACGGATGTGTATAACGTCAGCGGCGGCATTGATGCTTATGCGGTGCGGGTGGATACCAGTTTGCCGCGTTATTAGGGCAAGTCTGTAAGTCACTGTTGGGGGTTGTTTAGAGGCGATCGCGGCGATCGGGTCGGTTAGAATTGGCGTGGGTCTTTTAGGGGTAATGGGGAAATACGATGCGCTGGTTGCCGTTGGTTTTGAGTGTGTCGCTGTTGGGTGCGCCGTCGATCGCTGTAGCGCAGTCGGTTAGTGAGCTATTTCGGCAGGGCAATGCAGCCCAGGTAGAGGGGCGTTATTCGGAGGCAGAAGCGATTTGGTATCGCATTCTTGCGCGAAATCGAAGTTCGCGACGCTCCCGACGACATCCAACCCCTCGAACTCAACTTTGATCGCCCCGGTATTCTCGCCTCAATGCTCATCATAGGTCATCCCATTAACGGCGATCCTTGGACAGTCGTACGGGGCGATATCAACAACAATCTAGAGCGTTTGCAGATGACCGCCACGATCGCTGCCGGTAACTCCGGTGACCCCGTCTTGGACGAAAACGATCAAGTGGTCGGCATGATGCTCGCCGTAGAAGTCGCCGACGCCGCAACCAGCGGCTTCGCCGTGGCCTATCCCCTCGCACGCCTGCGATCGCAACTCGAAACTTGGGGCGTGTTATGGCCTGATGCTCGAATCCAGGCGCTAAAGTAACCAAGTAGACACGCCCAGACTTTGCGATCGTCATCATGGCGCAAATCATCAATCCCTTCGCAACACTCTACGATCGCCTCCAGCTCACCCCCGAACAGCTAGAGACACTGTGCAAAGACGCACAAATCGAGACCCTTGCCGTCTTCGGTTCCGCCCTGTGCGATGACTTTACCCCCTAAAGCGATATTGATTTCCTCGTCACCTACCACCCCGACGCCAAGCGCAGCCTATTTCAAAAATTAGACCTCAAAGCAACCTTTGAAACCGCCTGCCAGCGTCCCGTTGACTTAGTCAGTCGCACCGCGATCGAACATAGCCTCAACCCAATTCGCCGCCAAGACATTCTCAGCACTGCAACGCTAATTTACGATGCGCGACCAAGAAGCACTAGCTGACATAATCCAAGCGATCGAGCTAATTTTTCAGTACGCTGGCTCGATTGATCGTGAAACCTTGGCTGGAAACATCGAAAAACAAGACGCGATTCTTCGGCGCATTACGATCATTGGTGAAGCCACCAAACGACTCAGCCCAGAATTTCGGCAACAGTATCCCGAAGTTCCCTGGAAAAAAAATGGCCGGAATGCGGGATGTCATCATGCATCGTTACGATGAAATTGCTGTACTCGAAGTGAGATCACTGATCAAGATTGAGCGTGTCGAAGTGTAATTTCTCGCTAAAACACGAGAAGTGTAATTTCTCGCTAAAACACGATTAATTCCTGACAATCTGAGAGCATTGAGCGGAGTCGAAATGCGGTTTGCAAGAGAATAGAGACAGGTCAATATATTTTTTTCTTTTATTAAACCGACGATGACTTCTGATCTTGACAATTGTTCTCTGTATTTTTAAAGCTCCAGAGAAAATCCTCTCTTTATCATCATAAAGAGAGGATTTAAATTGATGCCATAACACGATCAAAATCGAGAGGAAAAATTGAGCTTGATCGTATTATCAACAAGAGGAAATAACACGAGACTAGCCTAAGCTAGGATGGTCAACATGTTAGGAGGCACGTGATAGCTCAATCATGCGATCGAACCCCTCTTCACCCGTTTTACGCGGCTGAATCAAGCCATAACCACCATGATTCCGTTCGTAGATCACGTTAATTTCACCACTATCCACATTGAGGAACATATAGAAATCATGATCCACAAGCTGAAGCTGCTCTAACGCTTCCTCGACCGCCATCGGAGCCATCGCGAAATATTTCATCCGGACAACATCGCTCGGCAGTTCGGGTTCGCGATCAGTATCGATATCCGCGATCGGCATAACCGGAACCGGAGCATCTTTAGCCGAAGTAGCCGCTTTTTTCGTAAAGCGTTTCTCTTTGTATTTGCGCAACTGTCGCGCAATTTTATCCGCAACTAAATCAATGCTGGCATACATCGATTCACTGGTTTCGTGGGCACGAATCACCGTGCCATTAGCATAGATCGTCACCTCTGCGGCTTGGCTAGAGGTTATGCGGGGATTTTTCTCAATCGAAAGATGAACATCAACTTCCGTTGTCAGGTTCTGAAAGTGACTCACCGCTTTTTTTACTTTCTGATCGACATAGTCGCGCAGAGAGTCAGTGATATCAATATTTTTGCCTTGGATAACTAGCTTCATCCTGTAAACATCCCGCTAAATATTTCTGCTTGATCAGAAACGTATCTGAAAATGGGTCTGAGCCTCCGAAATACCAAAAAGTGCGATCTCCGAGTCAGGCGCGATGGAACTAACTTGGGCGGGGCGGGTGTATGCCGCTTTGTTTAGCTCCATGAATTCATTCGTATGAACACCGGAGGGGAGAACGGATCGCGGTACGACGTTGGTAACCTTCCTCCTTAACCTCATTTTAAGTCGCATTGCGAATGGACTGAACACCCATTCATTTTCCTTCATATTGCTTGATGCTCTGTGATGTTTAGTACATTCATGAATATGAAGAAACTTAACGTCACCTCAAGCATGTCAATCAATCACGATCGGCTGAAGTTTGATGGGTCGTCTGGGTGAAATTTTGGACGTAATACTCAAAATTTCAATATTTTGAAGCATTGCGTTAAGGCTCAGATTCGAGTATTCGAGACTTCAAAAGTCGAAGACCGTCTGGGTTGATCACGATCGCTCATGACGAACACAGACGATAGAGAAAACTTACTGTATTGAGGCTCGCTCTGTTGGTCTTCTTACCGAATCGTTATGATTTAAGGCGAGTCTTAACCTTTGAGTGTTAACGTCTGTGCTACCGCCTCTTCTCTGTCTCTATCTACGTTCTCAGGTTCCCTACGAGCGAGCCTGGGCTTGGCAGCGTCAGTTAGTAGATCTACGCCGTAACGATCCGGGTCGAGCGGATGTTTTGCTATTGCTCGAACATCCGCCGGTCTATACCTTGGGTCGTGGTAGCAATCCTAAGTTTTTGAAGTTTGACCCGGCGGCGAGTGAGTATGAGTTACACCGGATCGAGCGTGGTGGTGAGGTGACGTATCACTGTCCGGGGCAGTTGGTGGGCTATCCGATCGTAAATTTGATGCGCTACCAGCCAGATTTGCATTGGTATTTGCGACAGTTGGAGGCGGTGGTGCTTGAGACGATCGCGGCGTTTGGGGTGACGGGCGAGCGGGTGGCGGGGTTGACGGGAGTTTGGGTGGGTGATCGCAAGTTAGCGGCGATCGGGATTAAGGTCAGTCGCTGGATTACGATGCACGGGTTTGCGCTGAATGTTTGTCCAGATTTAACGGGGTTTGAGCGGATTGTTCCCTGTGGGATTGCCGATCGGGGGGTGGGGAGTTTGGCGCAGTTTGTACCGGGACTTACAGTCGATCGGGTGATGCCGGAAGTGGTTCGGGCATTTGGTCAGTGTTTTGGGGTGGAGGTTCAGGTGGAGACGATCGAAAGCTTGGATGATCCACGTTTACGGGCGATCGTTATGTGATGGAGAGGGACTTAATCAACCAATCAACGACGGCTAGTATTAGGCGAAAATTGAGATTATGACGCTATTCAAGCCCTATCATCAAAATTGTTTCGACTGGCTTAAGGAACAGCCACCTCATTCGATCGAGGGGGTTTGTTCTGATCCGCCGTTTGGAGTTGTAGAATTTTCTCCCCAGGAAGTCGCTAAGATGCGCGAAGGGCAAGGGGGAGTGTGGCGAATTCCCCCAACCATTGGTGGTAGTCAAAGAGCGCCGCTGCCTCGATTTACAACCTTAAAAGACGATGAATTAATCCGGGTTTACGGCTATTTCAAAGAGTTTGGCGAGCTGCTCCTTCCTGCTTTAACACCGGGAGCACACGTTTTTCTTGCTGGCACACCGATGTTGCAGCACCTCGTTCAAAGAGGTATGGCAGAAGCTGGTTTTGAGGTTCGCGGTGCAGTGCTGAGGTTATATCGAGGGTTTCGGGGTGGGGACAGACCCAAGCTTGCCGAGCAAGAATTTGTTGATACCTGTGTCACTCCACGGGGAACCTATGAGCCGTGGATGCTGTTTAGAAAACCGCTTGGAGAACGTACTGTCGCTATGAATCTGAGAAAATGGGGGACAGGAGCTTTGCGACGAATTCAGACGGATCAACCTCTCCCCGATACCCTATCCATTGGTAAAACCCCGAAAAGAGAAGCGAATATTTCGAGTCATCCAACGGTTAAACCTCAACAGCTACTTCGCATCTTGAGCCGTGCTCTTTTACCGTTAGGAATGGGAAAAATTCTCGATCCTTTTTGTGGTTCAGGCTCAACGATCGCAGCTTGTAAAGCGATCGGGTATGAGGCCGTTAGTGTTGAGATCGATGATGTTTACTTTTCTCAGTTGGAGACGAATATTCATCAGCTTTCCGAGCTATATCCTGACTATAAAGGAGATTCCCTGACGATGGATTTTGATCAATCTTTAGAAATATCAAAAACATTACTTCAATCTCCTTCTTGTCTAAGCGATAACCCACAAATTAGTCTATTTCAGAATGTTTCATAATTCAAATACTGAACACAGTAAGTTCGAGTGGAATCTTAGAAATTCATTGAGTAAAACAACAGAAAACATGATACTGGCGGGTGTTTCATACTGAACTGAATGTTCCGGCACTATCCGGTTCAAGTGGTATTGATCGGAAGTAAGAAACGAAACAGCATGTATTGCCCTCACTGCATCATAAGCGCGGGAAAAACGTTAGAAAATTGGTGTAGCCCAGAAAAACTTAAGCCGCTAAATCAATGACGTTATCCTCTCCGCTCATCTCGCCCCATGACCTGGCTCAGATCTTGGCGCAACCGGATCAAACCAGTATTGTCATAGACTGCCGTTTTAGCCTGCAAGACCCCGATTGCGGAGAACGCGACTACCGCAATCCCACATCGCCGGAGCCGCCTATCTCAGCCTCGATCGCGATCTCGCCGCACCCATCGCGCCGCACGGCCAGGGCGGGCGTCATCCGCTACCACCGATCGCCACCCTAGAAGCTACCTTTTCTAAACTGGGGATCGAACGCGGTGTAACCGATGTCTTTGTCTACGACGATGCTCGGTTTGCCTTTGCATCGCGGTTATGGTGGATGTTGCGGTACTGCGGACATGAGCGCGTTTTTTTGCTAGATGGAGGCTTTCCGGGATGGGTGGCGGCGGGATTGCCGGTGACCTCTGGGGACGGGAATTTGAGTGCAGCGCGGGGAGTAAGTTCGGCTCGCTCGTTTGTGGCGCAGGTGCAGTCAGGGTGGACGGTGGATCGGGAACAGGTGCGAGCTGCGATCGATCAAGCCGAAACCGTGATCGTGGATTCGCGTAGTCCGGAGCGCTATCGCGGCGAGGTCGAACCGATCGATCCCTACGCTGGTCACATTCCAGGGGCGATCGAACGGTTTTGGCAAGGGGTGACCGATGAGGCCGGGTTTGCAAAATCGCTTGAGACTCAATGGCAACACTGGCAGGCGATCGCCGCTCTCAATCCCGATCGTGTCATCGTCTACTGTGGTTCGGGCGTGACGGCCTGTGTGAATTTACTCTCATTTGAGCTGGCTCGCCAGCATGACCCGACACTGACGATCGTTCCCCAGCTTTATGCCGGAAGTTGGAGTGATTGGTGCGCCTATGCGACGAGCGCGAATGATCCCACGATCGCTCGTGGTTCGTATGCTTCCGGCTCGCGCAATGGTGTTTCGCGATCCTAAAACCCCGATCGGCTCGTTGGGCTTGGGTTGGGAATTTGACCCAAATTAGACCTAGATTTCATCCTTACATTTCTAGCTCTGCGTGTGAATCTCACTCACCCACTCGCGAACGACCGGAACTGCATTAAACTAAGGTCTGCCAGACGTAAGGTCCGCCAAAAAGACCAAGGCCGTTTTGACGTGTTGCGCGTGTTGCACGTTTAAACAAATGTTTAAACAAATTGTTTTTTGAGCCTCACCTTGAGATCTTTGCCGATCTTGCGCTCGATTTTTCCCGCTCACCCTCGCCCATCCGAACGATGACGATTACGCTCAATACTCTCGAAACCCAGCTCGAAGACCTGCAACAGGCTGCCCTCGCTGCAATTGCTGACGCGGCAGATCTCGATGCTCTCGAACAGTTGCGTGTCGCCTACCTCGGCAAAAAAGGGCAGCTTTCAAACATCCTCGGCGGCATGGGCAAGCTCGATCCCAGCGATCGCCCCACCGTCGGCAAACTGACCAATGAAGTCAAAGCCGCCCTACAAACTGCACTCGATACCGCACGAGAAGCGCTACAGCTTGCCCGCGTTCAGGCTCAGATCGCTGCCGAAACGATCGATGTTACGATGCCCGGAACCCTGCGCCCTCAGGGTCGTCGCCACCCCCTCGCCAGCACCATCGATCGCGCCCTCGATATTTTTGTCGGTCTCGGCTACACCGTCGCAACGGGGCCAGAGATGGAAAGCGATCATTACAATTTTTCGTCGCTGAATATGCCCAAAGACCACCCGGCGCGGGATATGCAGGACACGTTTTATCTACCCAACGGTCACCTACTGCGCACCCATACCTCGCCGGTACAAATCCGCTACATGGAACAGAACGATCCACCGATTCGGGTCGTCGCTCCAGGCCGGGTTTATCGCCGTGACACGGTGGATGCAACCCACTCAGCGGTGTTTCATCAGGTGGAGCTATTGGCGGTGGATCAGGGTCTGACGTTTACGGATTTGAAAGGTACGATCGGCGAGTTCATCCAACAGATGTTTGGTGACGTTGAAATCCGCTTTCGTCCGAGCTACTTTCCGTTTACGGAACCCAGTGCAGAAGTGGATGTTCGCTGGAAAGGGAACTGGCTTGAAGTGCTTGGTTGTGGCATGGTTGATCCGAATGTGCTGCAAGCGGTGGGCTACGATCCGGAGGTGTATACCGGGTTTGCTGCCGGTTTTGGGATCGAGCGTTTTGCGATGGTATTGCACCAGATTGACGATATTCGCCGGGTGTATGCTAGCGATCTGCGCTTCCTGCGTCAGTTTTAAAGCAGCGTAATCGGCAAAAGTTTGGCGGGTATCGTTGGATAGAATTAGGATCGCGATCGAGAAACACGTCAACATCGCAACGGGTGACGACTCCATCCACTCGGTCTGACTGCCCAGAATGTCATGGTTTGTCATAGTCAGCATTCGGCGCTGTTGGGGCGCATAGTCATGCGCCCACTGTTCGCGGTTCTAATGAATTTCGTTGTGGTTACACACCACCAACGCGATCGCCTAGACTGAGAATTTTTCCGTAATCCGCTTCATTGCTTCCACCACATTTTCGCGGCTGTTAAACGCTGAAATGCGGAAATACCCCTCACCCGCCGCGCCAAAGCCTGACCCCGGTGTACCGACCACATTGCAGGTATGCAGCAGCTTATCGAAGAAATCCCAGCTCGATAGACCGTTGGGAGCTTTGACCCAGACGTAAGGCGCATTGACGCCGCCGAATACGTCCATGCCCGCTGCCGTGAGTTGCTCGCGCACGATCGCTGCATTTTCCAAGTAAAACGCGATTAGTTCCTTAATTTGGGCTTGACCCGCTTCGGAATACACCGCTTCAGCGCCGCGCTGAACAATGTACGACACACCGTTAAATTTAGTACATTGACGACGATTCCACAGTTTCCAGAGTTCGACCTCGGAACCGTCGGCAGCTTTTGCGGTTAAGCCTTTGGGAACCACGGTAAAGGCGCAGCGTGTCCCGGTAAAACCGGCATTTTTCGAGAACGATCGAAACTCGATCGCACAGTCCCGCGCCCCTTCGATCTCGAAAATTGAATGGGGCAGGCTGTCATCGGTGATGAACGCTTCGTAGGCCGCATCGAAGAAAATAATCGAACCGTTAGCGCGAGCATAATCAACCCAGGCTTGAAGCTGTTCTTTGGTGGCCGTCGCGCCGGTGGGGTTGTTCGGAAAACAGAGATAAATCAGATCGACTTTGGTGTCGGGGATCGCAGCGGTGAAGTTGTTTTCGGCGGAAATTGGAATGTAGGTGAGGCCGCCATATTTGCCGCTATCGTCAGCTTCGCCGGTGTTACCCGCCATCACGTTGGTATCGACGTAGACCGGGTAGACGGGATCGGTAACAGCGATCGTGTTGTCGTGGCCGAAGATATCGAGGATGTTGCCGCTGTCGCATTTCGCGCCATCCGAGACGAAAATCTCGGAGGCGTCGATGTCGCAGCCCCGTGCTTGAAAGTCGTGTTTGGCGATCGCGTCCCGTAGCCAGAGATACCCTTGTTCGGGGCCGTAGCCTTTGAACGAACCGCGATCGCCCATATCGTTGACGGCGGCGATCATCGCCTCGCGGCAGGCTTGGGGCAGCGGTTCGGTCACGTCGCCGATCCCGAGTTTAATCACCGGCGCGTCGGGATTGGCCTCGGTGAAAGCTGCCACGCGGCGAGCGATTTCGGGAAAGAGGTAGCCCGCTTTGAGCTTGAGATAGTTATCGTTAACGGTAGCCATGCTGTGATCGAACGAGGGTTAAAAAGTCTGTTGTCCAGCTTACCGTTAAGCTTTACTCGGTTATCCGGTCACACCGTCGCGATCGCCGTACCCTCACCTTCCGGCTCCTAATGCATCATGAGCCAGCCCAGCGCGATCGCGACGATCGCCCCGATCGCCGTATTGATTCCATTCACCACCTCATTCGTGAGCCACTCCCACTGCTCCTGCACCGTCGCCCCGATCACGCTTTCCGCATTCGTCGCCACAAACGCCGCGATCGCACACCACAACACGCCCCACAGATCGATCACCCCCATGCCATAGGCCACCCCTACGATTACGAGCGATCCCACCACACCCGCTAACGTTCCTTCTAAGCTCACCGCCCCTTCGGTTCCACGCGGTACAGGTTTTAAGGTGGTGATCAAAAAGGTGCGACGACCGTAGGCTTTACCGACCTCGCTGGCGGTGGTGTCCGACAGTTTTGTCGCGAAGCTGGCGGTGTAGCCCAGGAGACAAAGCTGACCGATCGCAGTGGTGGTACTAGCGATCGGTGCGGTGGAATCAGCCCCGATCGCAAAGGCGATCGCGCAAAAGGTTCCGATCAGCGCCGATCCCCAAACATTTTCCGGCCCCCGCATTCCGCCGCGTTTTTCGGCAATGCCCTCGGCTTCCTTTTGCTTCAGGCCGATTTTAGTGACGCCGGAACCCATCAAAAAATAGACCATCACGATCACGTAGCCTCGCCAGCCGAGACAGCCCCACACGAGTACCCCCAAAACCCAAGCATGGAGGTAGCCCGCTGGGGTGAGTAATTTTTTCGGTAGGAGGAATGCGAGCAGGATCAGGACGGTGTTGAGGGCGATCGCCGTTAGCCAGGGCGAGGCGATCAGGGCTTCGAGGGTCATGAGTTGTCGCGATGGTGTATTGAGGCCAGGAACAGATCACGAAACGCATTATGGTCAGGACTGACACAACATTGCCAAGACCTCTGAGGTCTTACGATCACTGGCTTGCTCAAGCCAGGGAGTTTCGTTTAGACCTCAGAGGTCTACAGTCTGCGTAACGCTTAATGGTCATAATCCTACAGTTGCAGACGCCTCCCAACGTTCCCGCCTTTAATCATCAGGACTATAGCCAAACTCCGCGAGACGTGTGCGTGATTGTCGCCAGCGTGGTTGCACCCGGACAAATAGCTCCAGATAAATTTTGCCATTAATTAATTTTTGAATCTGACCCCGCGCTGCCGAGCCGATTTCCTTCAGCATTGCTCCACTTTTCCCGATCAAAATTCCCTTTTGCGACGATCGCTCCACATTGATCGACGCATGAATCCGCGTCAGCTTCGGCGTCTCTTCCACCCGCTCGATCGCTACCGCCACCGAATGCGGCACCTCTTCCCGCGTCAAACGTAAAATCTGCTCACGAATCAGCTCACCCATGATGAACCGTTCCGGCTGATCGGTCACCAAATCCGGCGGGTAGTAATAAGGGCCAGTTTCGAGACGATCGACAATCAACGTCTGGAGCGAATCTAAACCCTCGCCCGTTAAGGCGGAAAACTTAAGCAACGGCCAAACCGAATCCGCTGCCGCTGTTGCGGCCAAATCTCGGTAACTATCCTCAATCTCCTCGGCTTGCTCGGCGGGCTGTAAATCGATTTTATTTAACCCCAACAGCACCGGAATCGGCGAATGGGTCAGCATATTGGCAATAAAGCGATCGCCGCCACCCGCTTCCGTTGCTCCATCCACCACAAACAAAATCACATCCACCGAATTAATCGCCGCCCGTGCATTTTGTACCAGAACCTTACCGAGCTGGTGGTGCGGCTTATGAATTCCCGGCGTATCCACAAAAATAATTTGCGCCGTATCGCTGGTCAAAATCCCCCGCAAACGATTGCGCGTCGTTTGTGCCACCGGTGATGTAATTGCGATCTTTTGGCCGATCAGATCATTCATCAACGTCGATTTACCAACATTGGGTCGTCCGATGATGCCCACAAAGCCCGATTTAAACCCCGGTGGAGCACTTGGGATAGTCGAGAAGCCGGAAAAGTCGTTCATATCAGATCGAAAAAAGTAGAGATCGCCACGCAATCAGTCAGGGCGTCATGGCCTCCGCCCACTGTGATAGCAGTCATTACACATATCTAAACAGACAAAACAGGCGACCCGATCGAGCCGCCTGCTTGCTTGGTCTGAGACCACGAATCTAGCGCGATGCTAGCGTCCGACGCTTCGTCACCATGCGGAAAGCAGAGATAATATCGCCTTCCTCCCAGCTATTGAAGTTCGGCAAACCGACACCACACTCGAAGCCCGTGTTGACTTCCTTCACGTCCTCACGCATCCGACGCAGTGAATCCAAGATGCCGCTAAACACAACCTTGTCCTTACGCAATACGCGGATATTACAGTTACGAACTAACTGACCGTTCAGGACATAACAACCGGCAACAGAACCGCGACCGGACGGGAAGACCGCACGCACTTCGGCCTGACCGAGATCTTCTTCCACCAGTTCTGGTTCGAGTAGACCCTCCATCGCGCCTTGGATGTCGTCGAGCAACTTATAGATAACGTTGTACTCGCGAATATCCACGCCTTCGCGATCGGCCGCTTGACGCGCTCCGGTTGCCAGGGTGGTGCTGAAGCCCACGATCACGGCATTGGATGCTGCCGCTAGGTCAATATCGGTCTCAGTAATTTCACCCGGAGCCGAAAGCAGAACCCGTACCTGTACCTCGTCTTGAGGAAGCTGTTCAAGAGCGCCCAGAATCGCTTCGAGTGAACCTTGCACATCGGCCTTCAGGATGAGATTAAGTTCCTTAAGTTCGCCTTCACTGGCCTGAGCCGAGAGACTGCTTAGGGTTACCCGACGAGATGCCATCGCCTGCTGTAGGCGTGACTGACGTTGGTTGACGGAACGATCGTCAGCGATTGATCGCGCTTCTTTTTCACTCAGGAAGACATCAAATTCGTCACCCGCCGCCGGAACGTCACTCATACCGAGGACTTCGACCGCATAGGACGGATACGCATCGGTAATCCGATTGCGACGATCATCGACCATCGCCCGTACTTTCCCGAAGACCGAACCGGCAACGAGACATTCACCCACACGGAGTGTTCCGTTTTGGATCAAGAGCGTTGCAACCGGACCGCGTGCCTTATCCAGGTGCGCTTCGATGACCGTTCCTTTGGCCGGACGATCGGGGTTAGCCGACAGTTCTTCGACATCCGAGACGAGGACGAGCATTTCCAGCAGCGTATCGAGGTTTTCTCCCGTCTTCGCACTCAGCGGAACCATGATGGTGTCGCCACCCCACTCTTCCGCAACGAGCTGATATTCCATCAGTTCTTGTTTGATGCGATCGGGTTGGGCTTCCTCTTTGTCGATCTTGTTGATAGCCACAACCAGCGGCACACCAGCAGCACGAGCGTGGCCGATCGCCTCGATCGTTTGAGGCTGGACGCCATCATCCGCCGCCACAACCAGAACCGCGATATCCGTCACCCGCGCACCCCGAGCCCGCATCGCCGTAAAGGCTTCGTGACCCGGTGTATCGAGAAAGACCACTTGCTGAGTGACGCCGTTATGTTCGACATCCACGTGATACGCACCGGTGTGCTGGGTGATTCCACCCGCTTCACCTTGGGCGACCTTCGTTTTACGGATGGCATCGAGCAGCGTCGTTTTACCGTGGTCAACGTGACCCATGATGTCACGACAGGCGGACGGCGTTGCAGCTTCTCAAGGTCAGCCGCATCGATCATTTCGGTAGACTTCGTCGCTTCCGACTCTGCTTCCGAAACCAGCACGACGACTCCGAGTTCTTCCGCAACCTGCGTTCAGTCGGGATATCAAGCGTCTGGGTGACGTTCACGGCAATTCCTTGCAGGAAGAGGCTCTTGACGATTTCGGTTTCGCTGACACACAGTTCGTTCGCTAGCTCGCGGACGGTCAGATCATGAATCAGCTCGATCGCTTCCGGACGTTCAATTTTGGCAACCCGATCACGGCGATCGCGGCGACTGTTCCGGGAGTTCGACCGTGACGATCCCTTACGCTTGGGCGACGCGGGAATCCGTGAAACTTCAGCCTTGGGCTTTGCCTGCTTGGGTGGACGCGCGATCGACTTACTGACTTCAACAACAACTTCGCCGTTGTTCTGATCGTCATCATCAAAGTCGTCATCATCGTTAATCGGTCGTACACGCCGTTTCGGCTTATTAACCTTGACGACCTTGTCCTCAACTTCCTCAACTTCACCTTTGCGTTTTTTCGCTTTCGGCTTACGAGGTGGTTTCGGACGATTTAGGGTCAGATCGGTCGATGTTTCACCATCATCATCTTTTGGTGTGGCCGTGATGCTGTCGGTATCGTCATCATCGTCGTCTGTCACCTTGGACTTCGTCGTTGCCGAGTTCAAGCGCACAAGCTGCGGTCGCTTCAAATCCGGAACGGGATCTCGACGCGCTGGAGCTGAAGTGGGTGCCGATGGAGCGTTAGGCTTGTCTACCGCCGTCGTGGGTTCATCACTGACATCGCCTTTCTTCTTCAGTTTGGGAGGCGCAACCCCCGCCGAAAGCTGCGTTTTTTGTACGGCAGGCTTCGCAGCACGCTGAGGCGGTCCAACTAACTGCGGCTTGGGTGCAGCCTTGGGAGGTTCAGGAGCTTTCGGGGGGGCTTGAAGGAACACTGGCCGTGGGAGGGGTGCTAGACGTATCACCTCGGCTCGCGGGCGGCTTGCTGGGCTCTTTTGCCTTGGGAGCCACTGGACGTACCGCCGGTGGGCTGGGTTTGGCCGGTGGCACGACAGAAGGTGCCGCCGGAGCCACTGCATTCGGTTTTACAACCGGTGTGTCAGGGCTTTTCGGCTGAACAGGTTTTGACAGTTCAGGCCGCTTGGGAGGCTCTGCACTGGAGGTTTTCTTAACCTGTAAGATTTGTTGTTGTTTACGGATTTTAGGACGCTCCGGGGACATGCTGGGCCGCTCGGGTTTTGCAGATGAATTAGGGGGGGTGGGTCGAGTTGGAGGCGTAGCGATCGCACTGGTCTTGGCCGCGTTGCGGATCCGATTGGCATCGGATTCTGAGATCGTACTGCTGTGGCTCTTATAGGCGATCTCAAGTTGATCGCAGTGTGCCAAGATTTGCTTATTGTCGACGTTTAGCTCCTTTGATAACTCATATAGTCTGACTTTCCCGTTATTCATCCAATCTGATCCTCTTTACATCATGATGTTGGTCGTCCCGTGTAAGTGATTTACGGTCGCTTCCGAACGGTTCGCTAGCGACAAACGACGCCAGAGGGATTGATAAAGATCGTCACCGACGGTGGTGCGTAAGGCACGACTGAGGCGATTTTTCTTTTGGGCGATCTTCAAACACTCTGCCGAGGGGCAAAGGTAGGCTGAACGCCCCATCCCATTGTCCAATTGTAACTGATGCGATGGATGAACTCGGACGATTCGCCAGAAAGATGACTTTGCCCCGATTTCACCACAGCTCACACAGCGCCGATCGTTCTTTTGACTCATAGGTTACGTGATACCGCGATCGCCACGAAACAGCCCTGACAATAAGCCTCTGCAATCCTATCTTTCTTCGAGGTTTTGGGCTGTCTAGGCTTAAATCAATTAAAGCAAGTCTAAAGATTTCGGGCTAGAACAGGGTCGATCGTAGTACCAAAATTGTTGAGAAGTGTTGAGCAGGACGGAGAGGTTACTCCTCCTCTTGATCGGGGTTTTGCTCCTGATTCAAGTCATCGTCCGATTCATCGTCCGACTCATCGTCCGACTCATTTTCTAAGTCTTCTGCGGACAAATCTTGATCTGATACATCCTCAACTGCATCAAATTCCGATGCCATCACATCCATCGTCTCAGCGTCTACAGAATGATCGATGGAATGATCTACGGCCTCGATGTCCGATGCGGACGCTTCGGCTTCTGCTCCATCTTCTAGGGATGCTTCCGCCGCTTCTAGCTCTGCTTCACGGGCTGCTTCAGCCGCCGCTTCAATCGCAGCTCGTTCCGCTTTGGCGGCGGCCTTCGCTTCCAGTTCTGCCATGATCGAATCGTACTCTTCGGCGTATTTGGCCGAATCTTTGATATCGATCTTCCAGCCGGTTAAACGTGCGGCGAGACGAACGTTTTGACCTTCTTTACCGATCGCCAGACTGAGCTGATTTTCCGGCACAAGGACATGGGCTTGACGTAGCTCGGGATCAATCAGGCGGACTTCATCCACACGCGCGGGCGACAACGCATTGGAGATATACAAACCCGGATCGGGTGACCAGCGAATCACGTCAATTTTCTCGCCGCGCAGCTCGTTGACCACCACCTGAATCCGTGATCCCCGCGCTCCGATGCAGGCTCCGACAGGATCAACATCACTCTCGATCGTGTCCACTGCAATCTTGGTGCGCGGCCCGACATAACGTGAGGGCGGGTTAGCCTCGCGGGCAACCGCCACCACTCGAACTACCTCGTCTTCGATTTCCGGAACTTCGTTTTCAAACAGATAGACCACCAACCCCGCATCTGCACGGGACACGAGAAGCTGCGGGCCACGATGGGGGCCATCACACACTTTTTTCAGGAAGACCTTAAAGGTGGCATTCGCACGATAGTTGTCGTTGGGGAGTTGCTCACGTTTGGGCAGTTCGGCCTCCACTTCCGATTGGCCAAACCCACTGCTGACCGCCATCACCACAGACTGATTTTCAAAGCGCAATACGCGAGCTTGGAGTACTTCCCCTTCTAGATCCTGGAATTCTTCTTGAATCAGCTTGCGTTGCAGGTCGCGCAGTTTTTGCGCCAGAACCTGCTTGGTTTGAATGGCTGCCATCCGTCCAAAGTCGTCTTTTTCCGGCGTGACATCAAGCACGACCGTATCGCCGAGCTGGGCTTCTGCGGCCACCTCTTGAACTTCTTGGAGGGAAATTTCATGATCAGGCACGATCACATCATCGACAATGCTTTTGGTTGCCAACACTCGAAATCCACCGTCTTCAGGGTCGAGTTCAACCTCAAAATTCTCGAAATAGGTTTCCTCAAATTGGATGTCCATACGTTGAGTACGGCGATAGCGTTCGTAGCCTTTGAGCAGAGCTTCGCGTAGGGCTTCTTGAACTGCCGTTTTCGGAAGGTTACGTTCACGCGAAATGCTGTCAATCATTTCAGCCAGACCGGGCAAGGTCACCATGGACATGTAAGTTCGGTTCCTAAAGTGAGGGGTATAAAGAGTAAGGGGATCGAGTCTAGAGATGAGAAATGGAGGTCACAGGTGAGGGGTCGCGATCGCCGCAGCGGAGTGCAGCCTGACGGGTTATGAGGATAGGAATGAGATGGTAGATCGGCGGATTGGTGAATCAGATGACACAGCTTAAGGCGCGATCGCACCGGTGATGTGAGGACAATTACGACTCTTCGCTCAGAACAACCTCCGCCACCAGATCGCGAGGGATTCTGACCGTACGTCCTCGAACGTTGATGTAAACAGCAGCATCATCACGCTGGGCAAGACGACCGTTCCAGCTTTGTTGACCTTTGAACGCTTCATGGGTTGTGACGAGGACGCTAAAGCCTTTAAATGCGGCAAAGTCACGATCGCTCGTCAAGACCTCTGAAACGCCAGGGCTGGAAACTTCGAGGACGTAGGCGCTGGGGATCGTTTCGGACTCTTCGAGTTCTGCATCAAGGGCGCGGCTCATCTGTTCGCAATGCTCTAGGCCGGTATCACCATCGCGACTGGAAATATCGACCCGCAAAACAGGGGGATTTTGGTTGGTTTGAAATACCACATCGACGATATCGAGGTTGAGGTCTCGCGCGATCGGGCGAGCGATCTCCAGAATTTGGGGAACAAGGGGATGAGTCATAGACGGACGGCCAGAAATCTAAAAAGATGGCCAATAAAAAAAGCGGGTCGAGCACCCACTTCATGCAGAACAGGCAAGGCCTGACGTTCGATTCGCGGTCTCGATCGCTGATCGAGCTGCGTGTAGCGAAAACACCCAAGCTTTACGGACTCGGATATTCTACGCGATCGTGTGCCGGGTCTTCACGCGGGAGTGTTGAAGCGGCTGCAACAACACCGGCTTGTGATCGATCCCAAACGCTCTAAGTCTGACTTTATCCCGAATTCATCGACTTTGGAAGTAGGGACGCGATCGCACCCTGGACAGAAATTCACCACAACCCAACGCAGTATCACACACAGAGATCACAAACTATCGCAAACACCCCATTTAGGAGGGAGCCACTCCTATCCGCAAAACCGAACCCCGACACGAAATCAGCCCAAGCTTAATTGGAGTTAGGATCAGCCTAGCTTGATTGTTTCAGCCGGACTGTTTGGCTCTAAAACTCCAGCCTTAAATCCTCAGGAGGTTGCTCCCATGTTCTTTCACTCGTCCTATTTGCTGCTCATTCCCGGAATGCTCCTGATGTTCTGGGCGCAAAGTCGTGTGCGTGGAACCTACGATCGCTACTCAAACGTCAGCTCTAGCCTAGGGATGACAGGCGCGGATGTGGCGCGATCGATCCTCAACGATCTTGGCTTTCACGATATCGCCGTCGAACACATCCAAGGCGAACTCACCGATCACTACGACCCAAGCGCGAAAACCGTGCGCCTCTCCTCCGGTGTCTACGGCTCCGACTCCCTCGCAGCAGCAGCCGTTGCTGCCCACGAGTGCGGCCACGTGATGCAAGACAAACAGGGCTATACCTTCATGAACTTGCGAGCATCTCTTGTTCCTGCGGCAAATATCGGATCGCAGTTCGGCCCGATCTTGGTCATTCTTGGGATTTTCCTCAACGCGATGGCCGGTGTCTCCAGCCTGTTTATTAATTTAGGGATCATCTTATTCGCGGCTTCAATTCTGTTCCACGTGGTTACACTACCGGTCGAATTTGATGCCTCCAGTCGAGCGCTCAGAATTGTCCAGACCCTCGGAATTCTCGACGGGGAAGAACGCCGAGGCGCAAAAGCGGTACTTGATGCCGCCGCGTGGACGTACGTTGCGACGGCGATTTATTCCGTGTTGCAGCTTGTGCAACTGTTGATGATCTCGCGCGATTAATCCGGCAAATTGTTCCCGATCGGTGCTTTGCTGATTCGTGATTGTCCAGAGTTGATGGAACCTCACACGTAAGTCCTGTGTGGGGTTTTAGTTTGTGCGGTCTGTTGTCTCCTCTGGAGAACGCGCGATCGCACCGTCGGTCTAACCCTTTCTGATACATTAAAAATCGTCTTAAGGCAGGAGCCAAGCATGGGTCACGTCATCGCGACAACGAATATGAAAGGGGGCGTCGGTAAAACCACACTGACGGTAAACATCGCGACGGCATTAGCGAAGTATCACAACAAACGTGTGCTCGTCGTTGACCTCGATCCGCAAATCAGCGCGACGCTCTCGCTGATGTCACCCTCGGATTTTGCACGACTGCGACGCGATCGGCACACGCTCAAATTTTTGCTACAGCAAGAAATTGCCGGTACACCCGGCAGCATTCAGGTTCACGATGCGATTCAGCCCTACGGTGGCTCCGTCAAAGGCTTGGATATCCTGCCGGGAGATATCGACCTCTATAACGATTTCTTGGTGTCAGAGGTGCTATACCGCAAGGCGATTCGCAATCCGGAGCGTAATTTTGAAAAAGTCTGGGGAGCCTTTGAACTGTCGTTAATGAAAGCGGTGCTTGAGCCAGTGATGAGCCGCTATGATTTCATCCTGCTCGATTGTGCGCCGAGCTATAACCTTGTAACCCGTAGCAGCCTGTTGATTAGCGATTATTATCTGATCCCGGCTAAGGCGGAACCGCTGTCTTATATCGGGATGCAACTCCTCGAACGACAGATTCGGAAGCTAGCGGAAACCCATCAAATCAATCGCCAACAGCAAACGCGCCTCTTGGGGATCGTCTTCGGGATGTCACGCAATCTTTTCGCTGGCCGTCATTACCAACGGGTGATGGATCGCATCCGTAAGGAATTTGGAGCCAACCAAATCTTCAAAACGTCAGTCCCGATGGATGTCAGCGTGGCGAAGGCGGTGGATAGTTTTAGACCGGTGGTGATCTCAGATCCAACATCGGCGGGCGCACGGGCGTTTTGTCAGATTACGAAAGAACTTCTCGATCGCCTCACACCGCAAACCGCTCACCTGACCAAAGACCCAAAGCAGTCCGTAAATTTATCTAAGCTGGAGTAGTGATCAGATTAACGTCTCCATAATAAATAGCTAGGCAATAGTTAAAAAAATATTAATCTCACGCCATAATGACGGTGCACCTGCCCGTTATTCAACTGTGGTCATGACGAGTCCTTTTCCGCCCTCCGGTGGACTATTGAGTATATCTCCCGATAGTAAATCCATCCTTCCAGAACATGCTCCTGTTATTCATTGGACGTTAAAATATGGCGGAACGATTTAACATCAGTCCTGAGCGCACACGAAAAGCGAGACAACTAGGCGGTATTTCGCTTGATTTAGACGCTGATAATAATGAACTCTTGCAGCAATTCTATGAAGATGCTGCGGAAGATATTGAAGTTTATGGAAGTATGTCTGAAATGTCTGAAATAGCAGAGGAGTTTGAGTCTAATGCGACTCCTGAGCCAGCCATTGATGAAGAGTTTGAGTCTAATGTGACGCCTGAACCCGTCAGCGCGACGCCTGAAGCCGGCATTGATGAGGAGTTTGAGTCTAATGTGACGCCTGAGCCAGTCATTGATCTCGAAAATATTCTCGAAAATATTACTGAACTTGAGCCGGAGGTTCGTCTCTCGCCTGCAATTGACCCTGAAACAGTCCCCGATCGGACGACAGACATCGACCCTGACATCGACTTGGGGTCTATTGTCCCGCGCGATCAGGTGTACCTGAAGGTGATCGGCGATCGCGTTTTCGTTATTCTGCCACTTCCTGTCGATGAGCTTGATGCTGTCATTGGGCTGACGTGGCAGGAAGTGCAGCAGCAGCTCAGTCTACGTCTTAATTCCGGGGAACGCTTTTGGTCGCCGGAGGCTCGGGTCACCTTGATTGCGGGGAATCGCTTTCTTGACAACTCTCAATTGCAAGATTTGGAAGAAACCCTAGCGCATTATGATTTGGCACTGTCGCGTGTGCAAACGAGCCGCCGTGAAACCGCGATCGCAGCCGTAACCGCCGGTTATTCCGTCGATCAGCAGGCGTTGCAACAGCGAGTGATCACGGATAATCCGAGCCAGAGCGAGATCGATCGTACGCCCGCATCGTTGGCCTTGGCGGAACCGCTGTACATGCGGACGACGGTGCGATCGGGGGTTGAAGTGCGGCGATCCCGGCTCGATC